>JAUVWI010000006.1 GCA_030604195.1 Spirochaetales bacterium | reverse complement strand
GACAAGGAACCTGCTTTGTCAACCGAGAGCTATTCGATCACAATGTCACAACAACACCACGTTTGTCATTAACAACGGGCACAATCAAACCGGTGTAGTGTACACAAATCGACCGGAATTAGGGTATATAACCGGTTCCCTGGAGTATGAGACCATCTGGTCTATGGGCGGTATGACCGGCATTACTGATCTGGACACAATTGCTCAACTCGATAACCTGTGTGATGACATCGGCGTTGACACCATGAGCACGGGGGTGGCTGTTGCGGTTGCTATGGATGCCGGGTATAAGAAGTTTGGAGATCATAAGGCAGCCATAGAGATGGTGGAAGAAATCGGCAATGGCACAGCATTCGGTAAGATTCTTGGAAACGGTCCTGCCGCTGTAGGTAAGCATTTCAACCACGACCGGGTTCCCGTGGTTAAGGGTCAGAGTATTGCCGCGTATGATCCCAGGGCCATGCTGGGTCATGGCGTTACTTTTGCCACCTCACCCATGGGCGCCGATCATACGGCGGGCAACCTGATCGGAGCCTATCTGGAAGGTATGCTTGATCCATTAAAAAAAGATGGACAGGTTGAGGCCTCCAGAAACCTTCAAATCGCCATGGCCGCTTTCGACTCTATAGGACTGTGCTTCATGGCGAGCGTAGCCCTGTTGACTCCTGAAGCCGGCGAGGCGTTTCTGAAGGTGCTCAATGCTAAATTAGGCACGCAGCTTGGACCGGATGACTTCCCCCGTGCCATGGGTATCCGGGTGTTGAAAGCAGAGAGGGAGTTCAACAAGAAGGCGGGGTTTACAAGAAAGGACGATCGATTGCCCAGATTTTACTACGAAGAACCCCTCCCCCCCCATAACACAGTCTTTTCCATCAGTGACGAGGAGCTTGACAGAACCTTTGACTTCTAAAGGAAATTCGGAATGGAGATAAAAGTCAAATTATATGGGACTTTGAGCCGATGTTTCCCCGGTTATGACCATTCACAGGGCATTGAGGTTGAGATTCCAGGTGGGGCGACTGCCAAAGACCTCCTCACCCTTCTGGAAATCTCAGAATCCAAAGAGCCAGTGGTTACTATGGAGGGTAAGATACTGAAGGCGGATGATACAATACGGGCAGGAGTCCCTGTGAGCGTTTTTCAGGTTGTTCCCGGTGGATAATACCATGGGTCCATATCACTCTATAAAAAATAAGGAGATAATTAATGGCAGGGTACAAGGCGCTAAAGGCACGGGTGCGGGAACTGGCAGAAAGAGCCTGGGATATGCCGGCCATTGAGGCCGGGTATAAGAAACTATCTTTAGAGGGGATCGCCAGGAAGACCCTGAACCGGGACAAGATTATAACCCATAAGCAGCAGATCCTGGATCGTGTTCAGCGGCGGGGCGAGGAATATAATCTTCTTGCCCGCAACTGTGCCAGAAGTACGGCGCTTGCCGTGATGGAAGAGTTCGGCCTGGGCAATATGGAGATTATAAAAGCCCTGTCCCCATTTCCCGGTTTCGGTGGGACCGGCTGGATGTGTGGGGGTGTAACCGGGGCCCTGATTGCCCTTGGGCTCTATTTTGGCAGTGATGACATGCTGGATTACGAAGCTACCGGCGCAACCATACAGGCTGCCCGGAAATTTATGCCCCGCTTTGAAGCGGAGGTAGGTTCTGTAGTATGCCCTGCCATCCAGGAAAAGGTGGTATTGGGACGTTACATGGATCCTGCCGCCAGCCATGAGAATATGGAGGCCTTCGCCAGGGCGAAGGGGTTTGAAAAGTGTGGTCTGCTACCGGGGATTGGAGCCCGACTTGCCGCTGAGATCATTATCGATAGTATGGAGTGAAGTACCGAGCTTGCGAAAATGTTATAACCCCAAATATGCTTTTTTTATATGATTATTGTTCAGCAGCTCCCTGCTCTTCCCTTCTGAGACGATACGCCCGTTTTCCATCACATACGCCCTGCCGGCGATATCCAGTGCTTGGCGTACGTTCTGCTCGATCATAAAGACCGTGAGCCCCTCCTTACACAAATCCTGGATAATTCGGAAGAGCTGCAGGATCATAATCGGAGCCAGTCCGTGGGAAGGCTCGTCAAATATACATAGTTTCGGTCGGGACATAAGACTCCGGCCTATTGCGAGCATCTGTTTTTCACCGCCGCTCAATGTCCTGGCTAACTGTTTCTCCCGTTCCTTAAGCCGGGGAAAGAGAGCATACACCTGTTCCATTGTCGTTTTTCGTTCCTTCCAGTTGGCTTTGGTATAGGCTCCCATTTCCAGATTCTCCCGTATCGACATAGTTGGGAAAAGTCTTCCCCCCTCGGGTATGTGGGAAATACCGAGTTCAGCGATTTGATGCGGCGCCAGCCCGTCGATATTTTTTCCCATAAAAGTCACAGTACCGGAAGTCGGAGACACAAGCCCGGTAAGGGTATTTACCAGGGTAGTTTTACCGGCACCGTTGGCGCCGATGAGGGCGACTATCTCCCGCTCCTCAACCCGGAGGGAAACACCCCACAAAGCCTGTATTTTATCGTAGCGTGTTTCAATGTTGTTAACTTCCAGCATTCGAACGATCCTCCGGTTCCACTTCATTGATAATCCGGCTGCTCTCCCAGATACACCTCGATTACCTTTTCACTTGTAGAAATATCACGAGGGGATCCTTCCTCTATCTTCTCCCCGTGGTGCAGCACAATGATACGGTCACAAATCGTCATAATCGCTTTCATAACATGCTCTATCATGACGATCGTAATATTCATTTCATGGATCTGCTTGACCAGATCCATCACCTCTCCTGTCTCGGTGGGATTCAATCCCGCGATAAGCTCATCGAGAAGCAGTAATTCCGGTTTTGTTGCCAGTGCCCTCGCTACCTCCAGCCTTTTCTGATTTGCGAGGGTCAGATCCTTTGCAGCAAGGTCCTCCATTCCGGAAAGACCCACAAACTCCAGCAGCTTCACGGCCTCCGCGTATGCTTCCGCCGATGATATTCTGTCGGTTCTTCCGAAGTGTGAACCCAGTATTAAATTTAAAAGGACCGGCATATCGGCAAACACTGTCACGGATTGAAAGGTCCTTGCCAGACCTGCCTTACATATTCTATAAGGCTTCTGGCCGCTGATTGTTTTACCCTTAAACCTAATGGTCCCGGATCTTAGAGGCAGGGCGCCGGATATGAGATCGAACAGGGTTGTTTTGCCGGCGCCGTTTGGTCCGATCAGCCCCAGGATCTCGCCTTTATTGATATAAAAATCGACTCCGGCGACAGCGCGTAATCCTCCAAAATATTTCGTAACACCTTCACCTTCAAGTAATCGCATGGATTCTCAGTCTCCTCTCTTTCGCCACTTCCGAAACAGCCCTGCAAGACCCTCAGGCAGGAACAGGATGATCAGTATGAGTATCGTACCGAAAATCAGCATGTAATAATAAGGGAATTTTGTTATCAGCAACTCTTCCAGAAAGGCTAAAATAGCTGCACCCATAATGGGACCGTATATTTGCCCCATCCCTCCGAATATTGCCATCACGACAGGCATAAAGGAAAACACCGGGTTGAAGGCGATATAGGGATCTATGTATGTCCATCGTGTCGCAATAGCCGCACCGGCTGCCGCCATAAAAAATGCGCTGCTTGCAAAACCCAGAGTCTTAACCATGGTTACGTTTATGCCTATATGTGAGGATGCTTCCTCGAACTGTCCGATGCTCCATAGTGCCAGTCCGAATTTGGACTTTTTTAGATAGTAGGTAAAGAAAAGTAATATCAGCAGGATTATAAACATGGCATAGTAAACGGTCTGAATATCGAGGACAATCACGAATCTTCCACGGGTACACATGATATTTACCTCCCACCACAAAAGGACGTGCTTGATCAGTTCCACCAGCACGAAGGTAAAAATTGAAAAATAGATCCCCCTGAGCCTCAAGGTAATAACCCCGACAAAGAAAGCGAGGATGAACCCGGCTATGCCTCCTATAAGGATAAGTACCGGAAAGGGTACCATCTCTCCGAAGCCGGCTGACACATAGAGTCCAAGACCGAAAAATGCGGCAGGGGCCAGAGAAATATATCCTGTCGGGCCCGAGAAAAAAGACCAGGCCAGGGCCAACACGATATACATAAAAATATTGGTTAGGAGAATCTGTTTATAGGACCCTGCAAAAAGAGGCAAAGTTAAGAAAAAGGCGGTAACTGTCACGAGGATTCCGGTGCTTATCATACTTCTGGTGCGTAAACCCCGTTTGTAACTGATGCTCCTTACACTCATTTCATTATCTCCCAAATATACCTTTCGGTTTGAGCAACAGCAGGAGCATAAAGATAACGTAATATGCAGCCAGGGACAGTCCCGGTTGGATATAGTTAACAATGCTGCCGATTATACCTAAAATAAATCCTCCGATGAAACTTCCCGGTATGCTCCCTATTCCGCCGAGGACAACGACAATAATAGCTATAACAGTATATTCCAGCCCCATTGTGGGAGTGATGGAATAACAGATACTGATAAGTACTCCGGCTATACCGGCAAGCATCGCCCCGAATCCAAAACAGATTGGAAGAACCTGGTTGATGTTTACACCGACGAGTCCGGCTGCACCGGAATCCTGGGCTGCAGCGCGAATGGCCTTTCCGAGGCGTGTATGGGCGCTGAAGATGTAAAAGACCAGTCCGACTAAAACGGCAACCCCGAGGGTGACTATCCTGTTTGCGGCAAACACGGTACCCGCGATCCTGATAGGTGAATTTAAATAGGAATACCCCCGTACGGATGACCCCCATACGGTTAACGCAATGTTTTGAATAACAAAGAGAAGACCGAAGGAGACCAGCATGGAACTTCCTTCAAAGGCTGCAAAGGAACGGGTCTTTTTCCTGAGTCGGCTGTACAGAACACGGTAGATGCCGTAGCCGAGTCCGAATAATACCGGGCTGATAATCAGTAACGATATAAGCGGATTTACGCCATAGGCGGTAAAGAGCATCCAGCCGCCGAAAGAACCGACCATGATAAACTCGCCATGGCCGATATTCAGTACCCGCGCAACACCGTACTGCAGGTTGAGTCCCAGTGCGATCAGGGCGAACAGGCCTCCCAGCATTAAGCCACCGATCAATATATCAACCATATTAACGATCATATTTATTACCTTAGGGAAGTATTAATGAACACAGCAGGCTGCCTGGAAAAATATAACAGAGTAAGTTTTATTTTGCCAAGTAGCCACATCTCTCGAAACAGCCTGCTTTTTAAGTACAAACTGCGAAATATCTTTACTGGCTATTCTACCTGATTGTGCTGCACTTTCACCATTCGGGTTTTGGATACACCGGATCCGCAGTACTCTTGTCAGTCGGCGCTATGACTTCAAATACACCCTTCTGCCACTGCCCTACTTCGCCGGTGTGACACTCTTTTGCCAGCAGGTGCTGCTTGTCAAACCAGGTTGATCCAAGTATCGTATCAAATTTTTTGTTGGCAATCATTTCCCGTACCTTATCCTGATCCAGGGTCCCGGCTTTTTCTATTGCTTTCTGGAAACATTGCAGAGCGGCATAATACAGATTATGCCCCCACCAGTCCATTATCCCTTCACCGTAAAGACTTACGAGCTTATCGGCAAATTCTTTGTGGGCGGGAGATACTTTTGGGTTCCAGGCGCCCCAGGACATGACTCCTTCCGATGCCGGGCCAAAAATCTGTTTATAGAACTCGAAATTCGCTCCGGGACCGGTGAGAAAAAGTTTCGGGTTGAAGCCGAGTCCTATGGACTGCTTAGTTGCAAGTATATTTTCATCGGGATAGGCGAATATAAGAAAAGCATCGACATTCAAGGCCTTTGCCTCCTTGATAATGGGTGACAGATCTTTAATTCCGGGCGGAATGCTCTTTTTAAGGACAATTTCAATTCCCTTTTTTTCCAGTTCCGGGATAGCCACGCTTTTATATTCTATGCCGTGCAGGTCGCCCAGTGCGCAGATCGCTACGGATTTCACTCCCAGTTTACTGCACATTTCCGCCATGGGAGGTACCTGATAATGATCCGCAAAACTCAGAGCAGAGAATACATATGGAAGATCCTTCACAAGTTCCCTTATTTTGGTTGCTCCCCCTTCCATTCCCACCAGCACCATTTTATGCTTGTTTGCTATGGGTGCAGCAGCGAAGAGCATTGCAGTACCGACCGGCGGCATAATAAAATCAACCTTATCTTCGATGATCAGTTTTTCCATCAGCCTTGTCATGGTACCGACATCGCTCTTGTCATCATAGATGATTGTCTCTATGGGTAATTTCTTTCCGTATTCTTTAACAAAAACTCCACCAGCTGCGTTTACTTCATCAACCCACATTTTAAAAATTGGTCCGAATGCCGTGTCTCCAACCACACTCAGTGGACCGGAAAGCGATCTGGCTGCGCCTATGCGAATCGATTCTTTTTCCATCACAGGGGCGGCTGCTTTCTTTTCTTCCTGACCTCCAGAGAAAGCTGGAAAAACGGCCAAGACGAATAGTAACACGAAAAAAAAGAGTGATTTGCATTTTTTCATCATTCTTCTCCTTTTTATGAATTTTTCTATCTATAAAAGAAGATGATCCTCATAGGCAGATACCAACTCTGTCAGCAGTTTACACCTCTTTTGTAACCGCCGAGAGATTGTACCAGTCCATCTGATTATCTTCATTTTATACATTGTGTCGTCCGCCTTTCAAATCAGGAACTGCCATAGAAAATAAAAAATAATTATATTAAGCAATTCCATTATTATTGTATCCGACAATATGCCACTTGTCAAGAAAAATCGAACACATTCACTGAGTCTATTCGGTTTTATCGCACTTATTCATTTAAGGCGTTCAGGGGAGGGCGTGAGGGCCGATAGTAGCCCCCCCAACTCGTAAGGGCTTGACTTTTCCGCCTTTGAGTTTTATGCTTGGTGCAGCAAGATTGCAAAGGGATGCACGGGGAAAGACCGGTGAAAGTCCGGCGCTGTCCCGCAGCTGTAACTCTGTTATATTACAGGGAAGCCAGATTACCCGCCTTTATCAAGCTCAGAATCACTTCGAGGAAAGGACCGTGAGCAAAGCAGATAAAACCGCTTTATTAACCTCCATTTGTTTAATGAGAGTCTCCCGGCCTGTTCTTCGGTAAGTATAACTGGAGGTTCATTAAATGCCCATAAAAAATCTCAAAATTCTTCTATTAACCGTGCTGATTATTTGTTTATCAGTTTCTAACTGCTTTGCACTCGGGGAAAAAGAGCAGGAAGAGATACCCCCGGCGGATACGAAAGGTAAGGCGGAATTTACTATAAATGTTACGGATTCTCTCGGTCGCGGTGTAACTCTTAATTCCGTACCTGAACGTATTATATCGCTTTCTCCTTCCTCTACGGAAATACTCTTTGCTGTAGGCGCCGGGGATCAGGTTGTTGGTGTTACCAACTGTTGTGATTTTCCGCCTGAGGCAAAAACCAGGAATATCGTGGGCGGCTTCTCCGTAAAAACAATCAGTATTGAGAAAATCTTATCCCTTGAACCCGATATAGTATTTTCGGGTGGTTCGTATCATCAGACTATAATTGATGCTCTAATGAAGGCGGGAATCATTGTCTATGCTGTAGAAGCTCAAGGTTTTGAAGAGGTGTATGGAGTAATTGAGGCAATCGGCTCTCTGACCGGCCATCCGGTAAAGACAGCGGAACGTATTGATTACATGAAAGGTCTGGAATCTCAAATAGTGCAAGTCTCAGCTTTGATACCGCAAGAAAAGCGGGTCAGGGTATTCTGGGAGATATGGGATAACCCCTTCATGACAGTCGGACCCGGGGCAGCTATGGGCCAGGTCATAACAAAGGCCGGGGGCATTAATATTTTTCAGGATGTGGAACAGGATTATCCGGTTATCAGTGTTGAAGAAATTATTGCGCGAAATCCCGATGTTATAATGGGGCCGGATAATCATGAAGAGGCCCTGACGCCGGAGAATATTATAAAGAGAACAGGCTGGGATACGATTAATGCTGTAAAGGAAGAGAGGATTTATATTCTGGACGGCAATATTACTTCCCGTCCCGGCCCGCGCATTGTGAATGCGCTCGGCCTTGTTTCCCGGGCTCTCTATCCGGAGGCTTTCAGAAGTGTGTTCGGTGGGGGTGATCCTGCAAAGTGGTAACCGGATTTGTGAATGTCTAGACTTTCCTTTTCTTTGCTGATTGCCGGGCTTTCGCTTCTGCTGCTTGCGGTTTTAGTGTTAAGCCTGGGCATGGGGGCAGTGCCGATTTCCCCGCCTGAGGTGCTTAAGGCTCTTGGCGCAAGGATACCCTGGTTAAGGGAACAAGTTTCAACAAACAGTACCACTGTAACAATTATCTGGGATTTCCGTTTGGCCCGTGCCCTTTTAGCCGCTGCAGTGGGCGCAGCCCTGGCTGTTTCAGGCGCCGCTTTCCAGGGGCTTTTCCGCAATCCCCTGGCCGATCCCTTTGTTATAGGCGCCTCATCAGGCGCTGCTTTAGGCGCCACCCTGGCAATTATCTGTAAGCTTCACTTTTCCCTGGGTGGGTTTGGGCCTGTACAATTTGCAGCCTTTGCAGGCGCTGTGGCTGCCGTGGTTTTAGTATATTTGATCTCTCAGACAGGAGGCAGTGCTCCTCCTGCTGTAGCGCTCCTGCTTGCGGGCACGGCGCTCAGCTCGCTCTTTGCCGCCGCGGTTTCACTCCTGATGGCCATATACACAGAAGACCTGCACAGGATATTCTTCTGGCTTTTAGGAAGTTTCAGCGGCAAGAGCTGGCCTCATTTATTCAGTATGCTCCCCTATTTATTTTTAAGCTTCATTCTGGCTGGGATACTGGTCAGGCCGTTGGATATTATGGCCTTTGGCGAAGAAACTGCCAGGGGCATGGGTTTGGCTGTGAGTCGCGCACGTCTTTTAATAGTGGTGGCTGCCTCCCTTGCCACAGCCGCAGCAGTGGCAAGCAGCGGGATAATCGGCTTTGTCGGCCTTCTTGCTCCGCATGCTGCAAGGATGATTTTCGGCCCAATTCACCGGCGCTTAATACCGGCCTCGGCTCTGCTTGGAGCCATACTTTTGGTGGCAGCCGATGATCTTGCCCGGACAATACTGGCTCCTGTCGAGCTTCCCGTGGGAGTTCTGACAGCTCTTTTAGGCGCTCCATTTTTTCTGTACCTCCTGCGGGTTCGGCAGAAATCCCTGGG
Source organism: Spirochaetales bacterium (assembly GCA_030604195.1). GTDB lineage: Bacteria > Spirochaetota > Spirochaetia > SZUA-6 > DRHE01 > DRHE01. The sequence goes on along the minus strand of JAUVWI010000006.1, from coordinate 72,766 downwards.
AGGAGACTAGAAATATGCTTACAATCGATAATCTGTGCTGCAGCTATAATGGTAAAAGCATACTTCACAATATTTCACTTGATTTTGGGGCAGGTGAAATTGTAGCAATTATAGGGCCCAATGGTTCCGGCAAGACCACTATGATGCGCGCTATGTGCCGGGTGCTGAAGCCTTCCGGCGGCCGGGTGCTGCTGGACGGCAGGGATATACGAGAGTTTCATGCCCGCCGGGTTGCGCAGATAATTTCATGGGTTTCCCAGAATAACAGGCTGGCCTGGCCCTTCACAGTGCACCAGGTGGTAGGCATGGGGCGTTTCCCCCACAGGGGCTGGGTAGCCTCATACACCAAAGAGGATCATCGGGCTGTTGATGCTGCAATACGGGCCACCGGCCTGTGGGAGCACAGGGACAGGCTGATAAATACGCTCTCAGGTGGAGAGGCACAGCGCGCCATAATTGCCCGTGCCCTTGCCCAGACCCCCCGGGTGCTGCTTTTAGATGAACCCGTTGCTCATCTGGATATGAAGTATAAGATAGCAATACTTGATCTTGTCAGAGATCTGGCAGAGCAGGGGCTTTCTATTGTAATCAGCCTGCATGACCTCAATCTGGCGGGTCTCTATGCAGACAGGATAGCCTTGCTCTCGGAAGGAAAACTTTTTGCAACTGGTCTTCCCGACTCAATACTCAGCAAGAAGAATTTGGAAACGGTTTATGAAACCGAGGTGTTAATCAGCAGGCATCCCCTTAATGACAGGCCGCAGGTCACACCCATCTCGTCTTTGGGAAAAAAGTAGCTATTTTTCAACCGGTTGTTTTTTAAAAAAGGAGGCGCTATTACGGCAAAAACCCTGATGATACAGGGCACTTCCTCTTCGGTGGGCAAGAGCATTCTGGTAACCGCTCTCTGCCGTATCTTTGCTCAGGACGGCTTGCGGGTGGCTCCCTTCAAGTCACAGAATATGGCGCTTAACTCCTTTGTGACCAGGCAAGGGGGTGAAATGGGACGCGCCCAGGTGGTGCAGGCCCAGGCGGCAGGCATAGAGCCTGCGGTGGACATGAACCCCATTCTGTTAAAGCCCGAAGCGGACTCACGCTCTCAGGTTGTTGTTATGGGCCGGCACTGGAAAACCCTTTCGGCAGGGGAGTATTACCGCTATAAGAAAAAGCTGTGGCATACGGCAGCCGGAGCCTTAGACCGCCTCTGTAAGGACCATGAGCTTATAATTATTGAAGGGGCAGGCAGCCCGGCGGAGATTAACTTAAAAAGAGATGAGATTGTGAATATGCGTGTGGCCCGCTATCTGAATGCGCCGGTTCTGCTGGCAGGTGATATAGACAGGGGAGGGGTGTTCGCCTCTCTGGTGGGTACATTGAGCCTGTTGGAACCGGAAGAAAAAGAGCTGATTAAAGGCTTTATAATCAATAAATTCCGCGGGGATATAAAACTTCTGGAACCCGGGCTTGAAATGCTCAGGCGTCTAACGGAAAACAGGCCGACAGCAGGCGTTATCCCTTATATTAAGGAACTGCGCATTGCCCAGGAGGACTCGGTTTTTCTGGATAGCACACGCAGCATTGGAAGCGGCGGGATGGTGAATATTGGTGTTGTACGCTTTCCCCATATATCGAATTACAATGATATGGATGCCCTGGTAATGGAAGAAAATGTCAGGGTTTATTTTGCAGAGAGTGTGGAAGAGCTTGGTCAGCCGGATGCTGTGATACTTCCCGGAACCAAGACAACCTTAGAGGATCTTCGCTGGCTGCGCACCCGTGGGCTTGATGGAGCGATTACTGCCCTGGTAGCTTCGGGAAAATCCTTAGCCGGTATCTGCGGGGGGTATCAGATGCTCGGGGCCAGGGTTCGTGATAGACTCGGTGTAGAAGGGAGGGGTTCGGAACAACCCGGGCTTGATCTTTTACCTGTGGAAACGGAGTTTGAGCCGGAGAAGACCACCCTTCTAACCCGGGCCCGGGTTCTGGGTGGAGAGGGTTTTTTGGCAGGATTGGAAGGCGCTGAAGTTGAAGGCTATGAAATCCATATGGGCGCCTGCATGCTTATGGACGGGGCCGCTTCCCTTCTTCGCTTTGAGAATGGCAGGTTGGACGGCTCTGTTTCGGTTGGGGGCAGGGTGTGGGGCACCTACCTGCACGGTATATTCGATACTCCTGCTTTTCGCCGCGCCTGGCTGCGCTCACTTGGCTGGCAGGGAAAAGGAAGCGGCGAGAAGCTTCTGGATTTTCAGGAGCGTGAAATAAACCGCCTGGCCGATCATGTTCGTGCTAATCTGGATATGTCTCTTATACGTGAAATAATCGCTCTATGATTCCATCCCTGGCCGTTGTAATTACACTTTCAGGCGCTCTGATTTTAGATTTAATCATGGGTGATCCGCCCAACTCTTTCCACCCCGTAGCCTGGATGGGATGGTATATTGATCTATTCTGGCGCTACAGACCAGGGATAGATAAAGCCAGGGAGATCCAGTTTATTTACGGGATAGCTCTGGTTGTGTCAGGGGCTGCCCTGTTCAGCCTGCCATGGATAATGTTTATCTATATGAATATTCCGCTATTGTGGTTGTGGAGTATTCCCTTATTAAAGGTTACCTTTGCTGTACGAGGCCTTGTTATAGCGGGAAATAAAGTTCGGCGGTCATTAGATAAGGCTGAACTCGAGGAGGCCCGAAGGCTTGCAGGCCGGCATATGGTGAGCCGGCGCACTGACAGGCTTTCAGCCGCGGAAGTTGCATCTGCGGCAATTGAATCCCTGGCTGAAAACATAACAGACGGTATAACCGCCCCTCTCCTGTTTTTCGCATTATTCGGCATTCCGGGGGCCTGGGCCTATCGCTTCTGTAACACCTGCGATTCCATGATTGGCTACCGGGATCAGGAACATGAATATCAGGGTAAGTTTGCGGCCTGGCTCGATATGGCTTTAAACTGGCTGCCGGCCCGGCTTACAGGACTATTGATTGTTGCAGCTGCATATTTGTCAGGAGAAGATTCAAGAAATAGCTGGCTTACAATGAAAAATCAGCACAGGCGCACTGCAAGCCCGAATGCAGGATGGAGTATAGCGGCTATGGCGGGCGCTTTAGGGGTAAGGCTTGAGAAGGCAGGTTCCTACAGGCTGGAAGGTGGGAATGGAAACCCGGATGCCCAGGTTATCAAACGCTCTATCCGCGTGGTATGGTGGACCACCGCGTTGGTTGTTTTTATTACTCTGCTTATTATTGGGGTGTTGCATGGATGCAGCTAATCCCACGATAGACTATATACAAAGGATCGGAAGTGTATGGGGTATTTAACATTTATCCTTGGCGGCGCCAGAAGCGGTAAGAGCCGCTATGCCCAGGGCCTGGCTGAAAAAATTGAAGAGGAAAGGGGCGGAGAGGTTGTGTATCTGGCCACAGGCAGTGCGGGTGATGAGGAAATGCGGGAACGTATTGCAAAGCACAGGAAGAGCAGGCCTGCTAATTGGAAAACTGTGGAAGCTGAGTGTGAGATTTCTACAGCTATTGCAGAGGAGTGTAGGGAAAGCAGTGTAATTATTATTGACTGTATAACCCTTCTGATAACCAATATTCTTCTTGCAAAGGGTGAAGATGTTGAAGAGCGCGCATTACGTGAGGAGCGTGAATCGCTTGAGGTTGAGGAGCTTGTGCTTACCGAGGTTGAGCATATAATCGAGAAATCTAGAAAAACAGAGGCGGATGTTATTATTGTTTCAAATGAGGTGGGAACAGGAATAGTCCCGGAATACAAATTGGGTCGTATATTCAGGGATATTGCAGGCCGGGTTCATCAGCTTTTAGCTGCTGAGGCCGATGAAGTATATTTTATGAGCGCCGGACTGGCGCAAAGGTTGAAATAATTAAAGGCAGAGTTTATTTCTGACCTGGGAGAAAGGAGAAATTGATATGACTACATTAGAACGTGCAATTCAGAATATTAAAGGCATTGATGCAAAGTCCATGGAAGAGGCAGGGATAAGGCAGAACACACTGACTAAACCTATGGGGAGCCTGGGCAGGCTGGAAGAGCTTTCCATCCGCCTGGCCGGTATTATGCGCACCCCGCATCCTGCAATCAATGACAGGGTAATAATCACCATGGCAGGGGATCATGGCGTGGTTGAGGAAGGTGTAACCCTATATCCCCAGGATGTTACGGCCCAGATGGTTGACAACTTCCTGAGAGGAGGCGCCGCTGTGAATGTGCTGGCTGATCATGTGGGAGCCCGCGTTATTGTGGTAGATATGGGAGTTGCAGGTAATTTCGAAGCTAATTCAAGTTCTCCGGTTGGCACTGAATTGGTAATAAAGAAGGTGGGAAGAGGCACCAGGAATATGGTCTTAGGACCGGCTATGAGCAGAGAGGAAGCGTTTCGCTCATTAGAGGCCGGAATAGAGGTTGTAGATGACCAGGTTTCGAAGGGAATGGATATTTTAGGGATCGGGGATATGGGAATCGGAAATACAACTGCTTCAAGCGCAATTGCCTCTGTTTTTACCGGTTTGAAACCTATGGAAGTAACAGGACGGGGCACTGGTCTGGATGATGGAAAGCTCAGTCATAAAATCAGCATTATAGATAAGGCCCTGAATATCAATAAACCCGATCCTCATGATGCTGTGGATGTTCTGTCTAAAGTAGGAGGGTTTGAAATCGGAGGCATGGCCGGCGCGGTAATAGCAGCGGCAGCTCACCGGATACCTGTGGTTCTGGATGGTTTTATATCCGGGGCTGCCGCTCTGATAGCCGTGGGTATTGAACCTGAGGTTCGGAATTACCTTATTGCCTCTCATCAATCTGTAGAGACAGGCCATATCCATGTGCTGAATTACCTGAAGCTCAAGCCCCTGTTGAATCTGAATATGCGTTTAGGTGAGGGAACAGGCGCTGCCCTGGGAATCTCTCTGGCCCAGGCTGCTGCAAGTGTTTTGAATAAGATGGCCACTTTCAGCCAGGCCGGTGTTTCAGAGGCTTAAGGGTTGATTTTTTGGGACTGTTAAACGCTGTACGCTTTCTTACCATACTGCCGCTGCCAATGAAGAAGAATATTACCGAAAGGGATCTGGGCCGCGCCGCTGCCTGGTTTCCTGCAGTAGGGGTTCTGCTTGGGGGATTGCTATTCCTGGTCTTTCGGGGTTTCTCACTCTTCTTATCTTCCCTTACGGTCAATGCTTTTGTTTTAGTGTTCTGGGTTTTTCTTACACGTGGATTTCACCTGGACGGCCTGGCGGACACTGTGGACGGCATTGGCGGCGGCGCAAGCCGGGAAGAAAAATTGGCAATAATGAAGGACAGCAGGATAGGGGCTTTCGGTGTTCTGGCTCTAATTTCTTTGCTCATGCTGAAATTTGCCCTTTTAGGTGAGCTTGAAGGGGAATTTTACATGAGGGCTCTAATTCTGGCCCCGGCTTCAGGCAGATGGATAATGGTCTTAGCTATATTCAGCTTCCCGCCGGCTAAGAAGGGGGGAATGGGGCAGCGTTTTAAAAACCACTGCCGTATTACAGAGATAATTATTGCCTCGCTTACAGTTTTGATATGCGCTTATTTTGCTATAGGCTTCTGGGGAATTGCTCTACTTTTGAGCACAGGAACCGTGGTAATGGCCACAGCATTTGCCTTCGCTTGCAGTCTGGGCGGATTAACAGGCGATACCTATGGAGCGCTCTGCGAAATTGGCGAAGTGGTTACCCTGCTCGGCATAAATCTGTTTTTAAGCTTAACATGATCATCTCCGTGCCTTCCTATGTAATTCCGGGGAGCTATTATGAAAATGTAAAGTTCATTGATAGCTATAAAGCTGTGAAATCCATAGAGCTCTTGTTCTTCTTTTTTGATTCGGAAACCAGGGAGCTGTTTAGAAGAGAAAAGGAATCCATTAAAGCCTATACCGACCGTTTTTCTTTCACCGTTCATATGCCTGAGCATCTACAGCCAGAGCATATTGAGATTGTTGAACTGACCAGAGATTTAGCCAGCCTGTATATTCTTCATTTACCCACAGCAAATACTGCTCAATTCATGGGTGAGCTCAAGCGGTGGCGAGCGAAGTACGGGAATGTTTTTCTAATAGAAAATCTTATCCACCTGCATAACGAAAACCATTTAAAGCAGGATCCTTCCCTTCCTCTATGCTGTGATACGGGTCATCTATTACTGAGTGGTAAGGATATTAACGGTTTCTTGCGAAAGTATGAAACAAGAATTCAGGAGATCCATCTTCACGGGGTTATCGATGGCCAGGATCATAGGGTTTTTGGCCCGGAAGAATCCTGGTTTATTGAATTAATTCCTTTTCTGCAAAAGTTCCAGGGTGTGGTAAACCTGGAGGTATTTTCCATTAAAGAGGTAGAAGCAATTTTGAATGTTTTATCCTCCTGCAATCTGATCTGACTGCAGGAGGATATTCTAAACCTGGTTTACAGCACAACTATGGAATCGGGGCGATAACTTCCCGTAACTGCGGTTTTTCCTTGTATTTCTCTTCCAGGTTTGCCGCTCTCTCCAGGTTCACGTAATCCCTACTCTGGAAAGAGTAGGTAAAATTGGTATGTATATCGTAGTTACCCTGGAGCAGGGCATAGGTGTCCTCGGTCATTACCAGTTCCTCATCAGTGGGAATTGCGAATATCTTGACCCTCGAGTCTTCAGTGGAGAACAGGGTTTCGCCGTCCCTGGTCATGGATATGTGATTTTTCCTGTTGTCAAGCTTGATGCCCAGTTCTTCCATGCCTGTGAGCACTGCTTCTCTTAAAATGGGCCCTCGCTCACCAACACCGGCGGTAAATACAATGGCGTCAACCCGGTTCAAAACGGCCGAGTAGGCGCCGATATATTTTCGCAAACGGTAGGCCTCAATGTCTATGGCCAGTTGAGAACGTTCATCGCCCTTTTCAGCGGCAATCTCGATATCCCTCCGGTCAGTGTATTGGCCGGTTATGCCAAGCACGCCGCTATTTTTGTTGAGCATGTTCTCCACCTCTTTTGCCGTGAGGTTTTCCTTCTCCATCATGAAATTGATAATTGCTCCGTCGTGGTCGCCGGCGCGGGTTCCCATAACCAGACCTTCCAGGGGCGTAAGACCCATGGAGGTGTCTACTGAAATCCCATTGCGTATGGCATTGGCGCTCGCTCCATTGCCTATGTGCAGGCAGATCAGGTTTGTCTTGAAGGGATCCTGGCCCAGAAGGACTGCAGCCCTTTTCGCTACATAGAGAAAGGAGGTGCCGTGGAAACCATAGCGCCGCACTCCATGCTTTTCATACCATTCATAGGGCAGGCCATAGATAAAGGCATGTTTGGGCATTGTCTGATGCCAGGCCGTATCCATAACGGCGCAGTGGGGAACATCGGGCATGATCTCCCTGGCTGCCTCTATGCCCATAATATTGGGCGGGTTATGCAGGGGAGCAAGATCGGCCAGCTCTTTAAAAGTATTTAAAGCCTCATCAGTAATGATAACTGATTTAGCAAATTTTTCACCGCCATGCACCACTCGATGGCCCACGGCTTTGATCTCATCCTCGCTCTTGATTGCCCCCACCTCGGGGTCCAGCAGAGTTTCCATAACCAGTTTTATAGCCACCTTATGGTTTGGGCAGTCATGTTCAATCGTAGTATTGCCTTTGCCTTTGGCATAGTGCTTGATAAATGAACCACCAAGAGTGACCCGCTCAACCAGCCCTTTGGCCAGGACCTCTTTAGAATCCCAACGGTAGAGCTGATATTTCAAGGATGAGCTACCGCAGTTAAGTGTGAGAATATCCATTTTAAAACCTCCTTTTTTATTGTTTAGATTTTTTATTCAACGGATGGCCTATCTTAGAAAATGAAGAGTGATCTGTCAATAAAATGATGTTTGAAATTTGAGATGAAGAACTGCAGGCTCATTTGTAAATTAATGTAAATCAAAGTGGTTGGCCGGAGCCGGAAGCGTTCAGGGTATGAAGTTGGTCCGTTTCTTGCTTTATTATCAATGTGAGCGAAGCGAACAAAGCCTTTAGCCTCTGGCTATTTCTCTATCTTATTCTATTCAATCTAGGTGTGACGGCCCAGGATTTCAAAGCGGAGATCAAGAGTGAGCTTGAAGATCTGCAGTTTTTTAAAAACCGCTGCCAGGCACAATGGTCCGGCTGCCGCCTGCTCCTGATTGAGGAACAGGTAAAAACTGAACCTATCGATATGAGGGTGGGGTTTTCCTCTCCCCTTTTTACCTGGGGCCCCTTAGGCCATTTCGGCCTGGTCCGAATGATGTTAAACCCCCTGGGTTACTCCCCGGGCAGCACTGTTTTTACCGAAAAATCAGATTTTCGCCTGGATGGCAGTTTTAGCGGCGGCAGCCGCCGGGGTTGTGTTATTGAACCATTGCCGGACAGATTGGGGCTTTTTCTATGGGAAGGGGAGGGGCTGCCGTCAAAGGTCGGTGCATTTGCGGCCTTGAGCCCGGTAAGCCGCCTGCAGCTGGAGAGTATCTTCCTGACCACCGGCGGTTGCCGGGCGAAGCCCCATTCCGATCAATGGTTCGCTTATCGAGCGCTCTTTCCGGGAGGCCGGCTCCACCACCTTGGGGGCAGGATTAACTGGCAGACACCACTGCTGCACATTTACTCCTCCCTGGCGGCCTGCGGAGGTGAACGGCTGATGCCCGGTTATTTTGTGAATCTTGATCTGCGGCTGCAGAACCGCTTTTTCCCTTTAGAATTGCTGATGGGCTGCTGTTCAGCTGATTACTTTACCCCGGATGGTGAAATAATAGATGATTGGCTCAGGTTCGGGGCGGAGTCAGAGTATTTCCTGTCCGGATCAGCAGTAATCAGCTTAACCTACCAGCGAAATATCTTACATGGCCTTCACGGCCGGAGATATTTGCCGGGCTGGCAAAGCCTGGGCTTCAGTGCGGAGAAGGAATTTAAGCCTGGGCAGGAGGTGACTATAACTGCCGAATCAGCAACAACAGGGAAAATTGATTATGACCAATACGGTAAAAGTGAGCAGAGTATTACCCTTAAAACTGGAGTGGAGCTGTCAAACGCAGGCAGAGAGTTGAGTGGATGTTTTTCAGGCAAGTGGGGAGAAGAAGAGCTGCCGGAAAAGAAACTCTGCCTGAAGGGCAGCCGCCGGAGTGAAAACACATTTTTCGCTTTGGAGTGGCGCACTTTTTTTACAGAGGCTGTCAGCCATTCATTGCTTATGGAAATCGAAGTTAAGGGATTCTCTCAAGCCGGCTCAACCACAGCCGGCAGCAGGTGTTTTTATCTAAAAGGGGGTGTTGAAGAGCTGCCGGCCGAAGAATGGCGGTTTTTAATGACCGGCCCTTTGCCCTTTGATAATTGTATCTTAAAAATAGGCTGGGAAGCGGAAAATTGAATCAGTTGATTTTGAGCAGGAATTTAGCTGTTTCGAAATAGATAGTCAATCCCGACACATCAATTATCGTAGCCATTAATGGCCCGGCCATTACGGCCGGATCCTTTCCCAGCCGGTCAATAATTATCGGGGCTATGGTGCCCACCAGGGTGGCTATAATTACCACAAAAGTCATGGCCAGACCCACGGCCGTAGCTTCATTCAGGGTAATATAGGGCGGAAAAAACATTGAGCGGCCGATTGTCAGCAGGCCCAAAGTCAGACCGATTGTGGTTCCCACCAGAATCTCTTTTAGTAAAATACGCCGGAGATCACGAAAACGGATTTCGCCGGTGGCCAGTCCGCGGATCATCAGGGTGGCTGATTGGGTGCCGGAGTTGCCGCCGGTGCCGGTAACAATTGGTATAAAAAAGGCCAGAACCACAGCTGTCTGCAGCACCGCCTGGTAATGGGCTATAACATTGGTGGTAATGGTGGCCGCCATAAGCAGAATAATGAGCCAGGGAATTCTTTTCTTTACTAAAGCCAGGATCGTGCTCTCGAGGTAGGGATCGGTACTTCCCCCCATAGCGCCCATTTTGTAAATATCTTCGGTCTGTTCTTCCCGGATAACGTCGATAATATCATCAAAGGTGATAATACCGAGCAGCCGGTGATAGTGGTCGACAACGGGCAGAGCCAGAAAATCATAGGTTTCCAGGATAGTGGCAGCCTCTTCCCGGTCTGTATCGTCAAATACCGAAGTGACATTTTTTACCATAATATTTTCAATCAATTCTTCATTTTCTGCGGCCAGGATATCACGCAGGGAGACAACGCCTATGAGCCGCTGAAGCTGATCCAGGATATAGATATAATAGATGGTTTCAATGCTGGCTACACTCTTCCTGACCCAGGTTAAAGCCTGGGCAACAGTAAGGGAGGGGCGCAGGGCCAGGTAGCGGGGAGTCATCAGGCCGGCTGCATCATCTTCATCAAACTTCAGCAGGAACTGGGTCTCTCTCTTTGCCTCTTCACCCAGGGCATTCCAGACAGCTTCACGAACCTCCGGGCTTACAGATTGAATGAAGTCAGTTAAATCGTCAGGATCCATCTCGGCTAATAAGATTTTCAAATGTTCACCGGTAAGTGAGGTTATCAGGGCTTCCTGCTTTGAGAGTGCTAAAGAAGTCATCAGATCCACTTTCTGTTCTATGGTAAGCGAAGTGAATATTTTAAGCTCCTCTTCTTCATTCAAAGAATCCCATAGTTCAATAAGCTCAGAAAGGGGCACTTCGGCCAGCAGCTCCTTAAGCTCCCTTTCCTTCATCAGCGCCAGGTATTCTGTTATATTCTCCAAGGTTTTACTCATAGTCAGTTACTCCATTCACCAATTAAAAGTATCTCTCTTTCCAGTTTATAGCCGAAACCGGCATATACTTTTTCTTCAATAAATTCTATCAGCTTAAGAACATCCGTAGCTTTACTTTTGCCGGTATTGACTATTAAATTAGCATGGGACTGTGAAATTTCAGCTCCACCGATGCTGTAACCCTTTAATCCTAAAGAATCAATTATCTTACCGGTTGGCCGGCCGAAATCGCGGTTGTTTTTAAATATCGATCCGGCGCAGGGAAAGAGAAAATGTCCCTTTGCAGTTCTATCCTGTTTATATTGATCCATTTCAGCCTTTATCTGCTCCTTATTGCCGGGTGCCAGGCGAAAAAAACCCTTCAAAATAATCGAGTTGCCTGACTGGAAGGGTGATTTTTTGTAACCGAATTCTTCAGGGGAAACCCTAAAACGTCTGAGCTGCAGGTTGTCATCTAAAAGCTCCACTTCCGCTAGAATATCGGAAACTGAAAAGCCGTAGCAGCGAGCGTTCATCCAGATTGAGCCTCCCACGCTGCCCGGCATGGAATAGATAAACTCCATGCCTGATAGGGCCAGGTGCTGGGCTTCCAAACTGGCCTGACTTACAGCCATACCGCAGTGGGCGCCGAATAACTCCTTTTCCGGTTCAAAAAAAGATCCGGAAAATAATGAGAGATCGATTACTATGCCCCTGATCCCCCGGTCGGATACTAAAGAGTTGGCGCCTTCACCCAACAGGAAAAAGGGCAGCTCTTCATTTAGACAGAGGTGATAGATATTTTTCAATTCTTTCAGGTTCTGAGGGGTTACAAAAACATCAGCCGGCCCGCCGATACGGAAAGAAGTATGGCTGCTCATAGGTTCGTTGAAGAGAACCCGGCTCCGCATATTGATTATTTTTAATAATTTCTTTAAGTTCTTCACAGTACCATTTTACAGGTAAAACCCAATTTTATCTACTTACTGCGCGGAGGAAGTCTTGATTCTCAAGCTTTTTAATACCCTGGGGCGAAAAATAGAGGATTTTGTGCCAATAACTGCTAATGAAGCCGGCCTATATACCTGTGGGCCTACTGTTTATAATTTCGCCCATATAGGCAATTTACGCACCTATCTCTTTGAAGATATTTTGCGGCGCACCCTTGAATACATGGGGTATAGCGTAAAGCAGGTTATGAATGTAACAGATGTGGGCCACCTTACCGACGATGCTGATCAGGGTGAAGATAAAATGGTGAAAAGCTCCAGGGAGCAGGGAAGAAGTGTCTGGGATATTGCCGAGTTTTACTCCGAAGCTTTTTTTAAGGATCTGGAATCACTAAATATCTTAAAGCCTACGATTATCTGCAGAGCAACAGAGCATATTACTGAGATGATCGAGCTGATCAAGAGAATAGAGGATAACGGTTTTACCTATTCTGCCGGCGGCAACCTCTATTTTGATATTGCCAAAGCCAAGGATTACGGCAAAATGGCCCTGCTTAATCTACAGGAATTAAAAGCGGGCGCCAGAATTGAAGTGGATAAGAACAAAAAAAACCCTCATGATTTTGTGCTCTGGTTTACCCGTTCAAAATTTGAACACCAGGCAATGATCTGGGATTCTCCCTGGGGACGAGGCTATCCGGGCTGGCATATTGAGTGCAGCGCCATGTCCATAAAGTATTTAGGGGAACAATTTGATATTCATTGCGGCGGTGTGGATCACATTTCCGTGCATCATACCAATGAAATTGCCCAGTCGGAAGCGGCTACCGGGAAAAAATGGGTAAACCACTGGCTGCATGGTGAGTTCCTGGTATTGAATAAGGAGAAGATGGCCAAATCTTCAGGGAAATTCCTTACTTTAGCGGCTTTGCTTGAACAGGGTTTTGAAGCTCTTGACTACCGTTATTTCTGTTTAGGGGCTCACTACCGCAGCCAGCTTCAGTTCAGTTTTGAAGGTCTGGAGGGCGCTAAATCGGCAAGAGCTAATATGGCGGAGCGGCTGATCCATTTGCAGGGTGAGGTTGAAGAGAGTGGAGCTCAACCCGGTGAAACTGTGCCAGGCGCAGAAAGAGGGGCTGAAGCAGAAGAGTACCTGACTGCTTTTAAGAAAAATATAGGCTATGATCTGAACACACCCAGGGCGCTGGCCGATTTCTGGGGTCTTTTGAAAGATAACGAAATAAAGGCGGCTGAGAAACTTACAATCCTCTATGAAATGGATAAAGTTCTGGGGCTTGATATCGCTAAGTTGATGTTGCAGGATGAGGAAATCGATGAGCAGATCAAAATGCTTATCAAAGAGAGAGAGCTGGCCAGAGCCGGGAAGGATTTCCGGAGAGCAGATAAAATAAGAGCAGAGTTGAACGAGCAGGGAATAATTTTAAGGGACACACCCTCCGGAACGGAGTGGCGCAAGAAGCAGGCAGGGTGAAAATCGATCAGGTACTTTTCGAAGAGGCATATGAAACCCTTTACCCATTAATCCATAAACTGGCCTATCATATTACCGGAGATGCGGAGCAGGCTGAGGATCTCTGCCATGAAGCCTTTATTAAATATTTTGAGAGGAAAAAACCGCTGCCGGATATTAATCAAACCAAATACTGGCTGATCCGCGTGGTTAAAAATATTTCCCTCAATTATGAGAAAAAGAAATCCAGGCAAAGGAAAGCCTTTGAGAAATTCAAAAAGACAGTCCCTCTTGCAGCAGCTTCCAGTGAGCATGAATATATTAAGCAAGAAACAATAAAACGTATTCAGCGAGCTTTAGATAAAATTCCGTATCGTTTGCGCATGGCAGTTGTTTTAAAGGAGTACGCAGGCTTGAACTATAAAGAAATCGGTGCCATACTTGGTATCAGTGAGGGAAATGTCAAGATCAGGGTTTTTAGGGCGCGGCAGCGTCTGGCGCAAATACTTAAAGAGGAAACAGAGCATGTGTCCTGGCGGTGAAACTCTTTCCGCATACCTGGATAACGAGGTAGAGGGTCCATGGAAGAAAGTAATTGAAGAGCATTTAACCCTCTGTCTTTCCTGTAAGCATAAATTAGATGAAATGATCTTTACCAGGGAACAGCTTGCTTTAGAAGCTGCTCCTGATTTTCGCGATTCCCAGGAAAGAGGCCGCTCCTATCTGGCCGGACTCATTAGCAGGCAGCAGGTGTCCTTTTGGAGAAGGCGGGTTGCGCTACCCCTGCCTGCGGCGGCAGCGGCAGTTCTGCTGATGATAATTTTGGGCTTTTCCACTCTGCTTCTGTCATTGCGTACTGATTACCGCATTATGAGCATTCGCACCCAGCCTTCAGGCAGCTCGGAAGTATTGGTTACAGCTCCCATTGATGATCTGGAACGTATTCTGAAATCTCTGGAGTTGAACGGCAGCAGGCAGGAAATTATTATTCAGCTGCCCAAAGAGCCGAAATTTTTTGTGGTTGGCGAGGCGGAAATGTTCCGGGCAGCGGAGTATAAGCGGGATAAGCCATGGTAAAGCGAATTTCCGTCCTGATTTTGTTAGTTATGGCTATTTTCAGAGGCAATGCCCAGGAGATCGAACTGGAGGAAGCTCTCCGTCCGATTTTGGATAAAGCTTTACAGTTGAATATTATTGCCACAGTGCTCCCCCCGGGTGCAGAGCAGGAATGGAACATGCAGAGCAGTAAATTGACAATTCCCGGAAGATCTATTGCGGTTAAATTACTTGGAGAAAATATTCGCATTTTCGTTGTGCTTACTCCCTACTGGCAGGAAAACGGCAAGCTGCTGCTGGTGGCTCAGGGAGAGGTTCTGCTCTCGGAAATGGCCGAGAGTGAGGTAAAATATCTAAGCACTGTAAAGAGTATTCCCATTTCTCTGGGTGAAAAGGTCCTGTTTTTCCCCCTGGGTGTTTCTAAAAGATTACCCAAAAGTTTTAATATCCAGCTGGAGATTGAGATCCTTTCATATAAGGACCTGCTGGAGAAATCAGCCGATTAAATGAAAGTGAAAGACAAATCCTCTAAAAAAACCTTTGGCAGGCAGGAATTTATTCTATCAGGTGTGTTTTTGCTGCTTATTGCCATTCTATTATTGAGTTCACGGGTAACGGGGAGGCCTCCGGTAATAGAGGCCATTACTCCGAAAATCGGCGCTCCGGGAGAAGTTATGGTAATAAGGGGGAGGTATTTTGGGGCGAGCCGTAACGGTGGCGAGGTAAGAATATCCGGCTACCCTCCGGTTTCTTCCAGCTACCTTGAATGGACGGATTCGACTATCAGCTTGAGGATCCCTGAAGAAATTAACTCAGGATTAGTTCAGGTTGTCACCAGGAACGGCAAGAGCAGGAGATATCTCTTTACCAACCGTGAACAAATTCCCAAGCTGCTCTCGGGACCGAGAAAAGCAGGGGAACCTTATATACGTGCTTTAAGCCTGGCCAGGGGAGAGATTGGTAATCTTCAAATCGTGGAAGGTATGAATTTCGGGCTGAACAGAGGCGATTCCAGGGTTTTTTTCACCTGGATCTCGGGTGATGAGCTGAGCGATTACCACCAGGAGGAGTTGGCAACCCTGATACCCGCCTGGGATTATGATCAGGACTATGAAGATTGGAGCGATCATGAAATCAGGGTGCGGGTGCCTGACGGCGCTTCCTCAGGTCAGCTTTTAGTGATCACTGATAAGGGTCAAAGCAATGCCCTTTACTTTGAGGTGGAGGGTGAATCGGGAACCAAGCTTTTTCCCGATAAGCGGACCTACCATCTGAAGTATTATGTTGAAATAGATAATATTGTCAGTGAAGCGGAAAATAGCCTCTACCTGTGGCTCCCCCAGGTCATCGAGTCACCGGAGCAGCGGGAAATACAATTAGTAGCCCAGGAGCCTGAAGCTCTCTTTGACCAGGTAAACACGACCAGGCTTTTTCTATTAAGCGAGCTGGAGAACGGACGGAATTACCGGGTCGTTCAGGATATCATGTTTGACCGTTATTCCGTAGCCACTAAGGTCAATACGGACAATCTTTCCCGAAGCTATGACCAGAACCGGCGGCTCTATAAAAAGTATACCGCCCCGGATATGTTAGTGCCTTCGGCGGATGAACGAATAATTAAGCTGAGCAGGGCGATAATCGGAAACATAAAAACCCCCTATTTTCAGGCGCGGACTATCTACCGGTGGGTTTTAGCGCGCTTATCGTTTATTGAAAATCCGGAGGAGAGGGATGTCATTAAGGCTATCGATAGTAAAGAGGGTGATTCCTATATCTATTCAATCCTCTTCTGCGCTTTAAGCCGGAGCGCCGGTATCCCCACCAGGCCGGTGGCAGGCTATATTATTGGCAGAAACCGGAAAAGCAGCAAGCATTATTGGGCGGAGTGCTATATTGAAAATATCGGCTGGTTGCCGGTGGACCCGTTTTTAGGTGATAAATCAAAAGAGCAGAATTTTGAGTTGCCGGTAGACCTGGCGGAAAGCGTAACCCCGCGTGAATATTATTTCGGCAATCTCGATTTCGCCCATATAGCCTTTGCCAAAGGGCTGGTAAATCTTAAACAGATGAAAGCGGACGGCAGGGCGGTCTATCGGCTCGATGTGCCAAGCCTGCAGAACCTGCACGAAGAAGCAACAGGAAACCTGCACAGCTACAGTTCGAATTGGTCGGATATTTATATTCAGGGAATTTATTAAGAAAAACTATTTGCCCTGTCTGGCTTTCTGGATTCTTTCCATTTTACGGTGATACTCAGCCTGCTTTTTGATCTCTTCACTATCTGAAACAAAGATGTGGTCATCAACTATCTTGATTTTTTTATTGTCGAAAAGCTTACGTGTCAGGGCGTTGCCCTGGTCGGCAGGCAAACCTACCATATTGATCAGTACCTTGGGGCCGAATTCAAAGGTATAGGGAGTGCCTTTGTCGGCTTGTATTCGGTTCTTTTCCAGCTCCAGCCATAACCGGTCATATAACCTCCCCAGGGGATTTTCCATAATCGTGTTGGAGAGTTGCCGGTAGATCATCCATATACGTTCAGCCAGCAGCGTGGTAAGGCGGGTAATTAACTGAGGCTGACTCTGTACCATGCGGGCGAAATTAGCGCGGTTAACAGCCATAACATGAACGTCTTCATGAGCAATTACTGTGGCAGCCCGCGGTTTATTTTCCAGCAATGCCATCTCGCCGAAAATGTCACCGCCTTTAAGTATAGCTAAGAGTACTTCATTATCCTCTACTATCTTGGTAATCTTGACACTGCCTTTCTGAATAATAAAGAGTTCGTCCCCCGGTTCACCCTCACTGCAGATCATGGTGTTTTTGGGATAAACGCGGTTGAATTCGGCCTTACTCTTGTCAAGATAGACAGCCCTGGCATAGGGGTGTATTTTAGCCATTCTTTCTTTGGCAATATTTACCTGCGCGCCCTGCGGACAGTACTGAATATAGCGGTAGTAGGCGTAATAAGCCTGGTTGTACTGGCTCTGCCGGGCATAATATTCAGCTACCTTGAAGAGATGTGAGGTATCTTCCTTGGCAGTGCTCTTAAAGGCGAGCCTGGTCATGGCGTCGTCAAGATAGCGCATTCTCCGGGAGAAAGCCTGGATGATCTTCATAGCAATCGGGGTGTTACGTTCAATGAGCTGATCGTATTGATCTCTCTGTACTGAGATCATCGAGACATCCGTAAGAGCCATTGCGGTTTCAATATGGCTGTGAGATGACATGGTGGAAACAACTCCGAAAAAATCTCCGGGACCCAAAATATTGCCCCCTTCTTCCTCTACTACCTCAACCTCTTTGCTTATCTGCACTTTTCCGCTGCGTATAATATAGAAGTTTGTGGCATGCTGTTTACCCTCAATGATGATATATGAGTTTTTTCTGAAGTTAACAATAGAGAGCTGAAGCGGATTCGCCATGTAATTCCCTAACAGAACAGGTAAAATTAATGCTAGTATATAAATCGGGAAAGGTATTGTCAATGTTAAGTAGGATAATTCCTACCTTGACTTATAAAATCTCTTTCAGGTAGGATGATCCAAGAGGAAATTCATGAAAATAGACCGCCTGAACTATGGAAAAACCTTTGTAATCGGACTGGGTTTTTTTACCACTGCCATGTGCTGGGCTCTTTATAATGCCTATGTGCCTATTTTCTTAGGGAAATACATAAGCAGCGCCATGATTATCGGTTTTATTATGACCGTAGATAACTGGGCGGCGATTATTATCCAGCCCTTGATAGGGGCCTTGAGTGATAAAACCAATACC
The DNA here is from genome assembly GCA_030604195.1 of Spirochaetales bacterium. Taxonomy (GTDB): domain Bacteria; phylum Spirochaetota; class Spirochaetia; order SZUA-6; family DRHE01; genus DRHE01. Next base: position 54,792 of record JAUVWI010000006.1, on the reverse strand, counting down.
AGGCTGGGGCGGAGAATGCCCTACATAGCGCTGGGTATTCCCCTGGCAGCTCTCTTTTTTATGCTGATTCCCTATTTCCGGGATCGGCCGGCCGGGACTGCGGTTGAACTTACCCTGCCGCTTATCGGCAGGCTGCAGCTTGCATCGGGATTGCTTCCCCTCTTTATTATTATCATGCTCTTTAATATTGCCATGGCGCTCTACCGGGCGCCCGTGGTCTCTCTGATGCCGGATGTTACTCCCTCGAGATTCCGCAGTAAGGCTAATGGTGTTATCAATTTAATGGGCGGTGTCGGTTCCATACTGGCCTATCTGGTGGGCAGTTTTCTCTATGATCTGGGCGTTCCCATTCCCTTTGTAACCGCAGCCGGCGTAATGGTCCTGGCGCTGATCGTTCTTTTAATCTTTATTCGTGAACCGCGGTCAGTCAAACCGGAAAAAAAGGGAAAGGAACCAGGTATCATTAATTCAGTAAAAGATATATTCCGGGAAAAAGAATGGTCCGTACTCTTTATTATGGCTGCCATCTTTTTCTGGTTTGCCGCATTCAACTCCATGGAAACCTGGTTTACGACCTATGGTGTGAAGGTTCTGGCTATTAAAGAGAGTGCAGCCGCCCGTATTTTAACCTCGATTTCCCTCTTTTTTGTGATTTCTGCTCTGCCGGCCGGCTTTATCGGTACCCGCCTGGGACGCAGAAAGACTATATTTATCGGGCTTGTTCTCTTTATTCTGGTTCTCTGCGTAGTATTCTTTGTACGATCAATTCCTCTGCTCTATCTGCTCTTTTCATTGGCCGGGATTGCCTGGGCCTTTATCAACGTCAACTCCATTACAATTGTCTGGGAGCTGGCCAGCGCTGCCAGGATAGGGACCTATACCGGTCTCTATTACTTCTTCTCCTCCCTGGGACAGATGGTTTCACCTCCCCTGGCAGGATTTGTAACCGATCGCTTTGGCATGATCTCGCTTTTTCCCTATTCGATTGTTTTTTTCCTTTTCGCACTGCTGATGATGGTTGGCGTTAAAAAGGGAGAGGCCCTCTCTCCGGAGGAAGAAGCGGAAAAGGAAAAATTTAAAAGCCGCCATATCGATCTGGAATGAATTCCAGCACCACTCCGGAGAGCCTATTTAAGGCGAGCCTGTTTAAGGCGAGTGATTGTTTTTTAACAGAAACCCCGGTTCCCAAAGCAGTGGGCAGTGATCTTGACGGCACTCTGCTCCCCGCCAGTAAAGAACTGACCGCCCGGTTTTTTGATGTTCTTGCCAGGATGGAAAAGCGTAATATTCTCTTTTTCCCCGTTACCGGCAAGACTCTGAATTTAACCGATATAACTTTCTCCGCATTAGAGGTACCCATGGTGTGTCTGGATGGGGCGGTAATTAAAGACCGGGGCAGGGTATTGTGGGATGAGGGGAGCCTGCTCTCTGCGGATTTTGTACGCTCGGTTTTAAAGTGTACCTCTCTGCCTTTATTCCTTATTGACGATGATGTTATTTTTTTCCGTAGTGGTGTTGAGGAAAAACATTATAGTTATTGGTCGGAAAAGCTCGATTCACCCCCTGAGAAGGCTTCGCTTAAAAGAACCACCCATGTAGTTATTCCCTGGCCGGAAGAAATGGCTTTGATGAAAGTCAAAGAGAGCCTTTGCAACCGGATGCAGCCGGAAATTGCCTGCTTTCTCTCTCCGCAGCCCATCCAGGAATCGTTTTACTTAGTCTTCCGTTCGCGGTCTCTTTCCAAGTTCCGGGGAAGCAGCCGTCTGCTGGCTGAGTATGGTTTAACCATTGACGAGATGCTCTTCTTTGGCGACTGGCGGAATGATATTCCTCTCTTGAAGAGAGTCGGCTTCCCGGTGGTTATGCGCAATGCTGAAAGTGATGTGGCTGCCTATGCCAGGGCAATGACCCTTTTCTCAAATGAAGAGATGGGGGTGGAACGCTTTTTAATGAGCTTTTTTGATCTTTAAGAAAAAAAGGCGCCGACCGGATTCGAACCGGTGCATAAAGGTTTTGCAGACCTCCCCCTTACCGCTTGGGTACGGCGCCTGGATAAATTATGATGGTAATTTACTAAAAAAGAACCAATTTGTCCAGCAGGAAAGATGATTAGATGGATGATTAATAATGGTAGCCACAGTTGATACTATCTTTCGATTCCGTGCACGATTCTTGATTGACTATTATCACTATTACTTCCGCGCAGAAGGCCCGGATAGACGCACAGTACAGTATGAGGACGGCCGAAGGGGAGCTTAAAACCATCGGAGTGGCCGAAGTGCCGGAGAGCAACCCTTTCGATCCTGATGAGATCAATTGGTACTCAAAAGAAATAGTCAACAAGCTGCTGAACATAGGTTATCATATAAAACCCTTTCTTGCGGACAGTATCAATATTCGGATTCAGCTTGATCAATCGAAACAAATTGAGATCACAGAAGTTTCGTCTTATGCAGGAAAGGTAACAATCAGGCTGACAGGGAAAAGGACGGCTTTCAACAGTTGGCAAGCTATCGCAGGGCTGAGAGTTTTCTTAGATCCGTGGAAGAGAGGTATCGTTCCTTTATTATAAAACATCCGGGAATAATCAAGGAACGGATAAGCAACACCCATAAAAAAATCATTAAAGGAAATCTCGAAAGCGGAGACAGATATTTTCAGTCGGGGGTTATTGTCAGGGCTTTGGAGGAAATGATCGCTTTCATGGAAGAGAGCCGCTTCGATGAAGATCAAAAGGCGATAGAGCATCTGGCATCTGCCCTGAAGATATTGGGAAAAAAGCGATATCTACTTTTTCTCAACAAAAACCGGGTGGTCAGATCGATCGAGACAGCGGAGATATGTCTATCAAACAATATCAGGTTTGAGCCCGGATACGCCTATCTGGCAATAGACACGGATGAAGACTATTCGGGAGTGGCAGAAATAAAAGTGAATGGCTCTTACCTGGGCAGAACCCCGCTGGAATGGAAGAAAATACCAGCCGGGCTGAACAGACTGGATGTTCAGAACGGCCGGCTCGAGTACAATTTCAAAGAAAAGAATCTTTACAGTGTAACCGCGTATCCTGCTATTCCTTTACTGGGCTCGGCTGAAGGCCTGGCGGGCTATCAGGCGCCTCCCGGGAAACCGGTACCTCTTGAGGAATGGGAAGAGGTCAAGAGACGTAAATTTAATTGGGATACTTTTGGAGAAAGTGTAGTAGTTATGTCGGCTGCAGGGGGATTGTTTGGTGCAGCTTTTGGAGTTTTTGAAGCAGCAGAAGCAGAAGTAGGGGAGGAGGTAAGAGTCGCTGTTTTGTGTACCATTGGCGGTACCGTGGCTGGAATTACTATTGGCGCTGTTTTGGGGATCGATTTGGGGTTCAGGGAGGGTAAAGAATATGTGAAAAGGAAGAAGATCAGCCGTAATATCAATATCAATAAGAAAAGGCTTGCCGGTTGGAAAAAGGAGAGGCAGCGCATCGAGGAAAACAACCTGACAATACTGAATAAGGCAAATCAAGAGATCAGTAATAAAAATCAAAACAGAGGCTTTGTGGGAATTACGCTGCTAAAATCCGGAAAAACCGATGTTATCCAGCTTCCGGCGCCTTAGCCCCTGTTGTGAAATTCAGTGGTTCGGATCGGATTTTGTCTCCATACCTATTAAGATGATTTTGTAATTAAAGCCTTCAATTGATAAATTCTGTGTTATAGAAAATCAACGAAAAGGTTTTTCTCATTTTAAGCTCACTACTTCGACATCCATTCGATCTATTACTTCGTGCTCAGATTTAAGGAGTCGATCAATAGTATCAAGGGTTTTAGCATAGTAGTATCGTTCGCCACATTCAGTACAGACTTCCGCTTCCACATTCTCAACAACGTATAATCTACCATCAAGCCAGTGCTGTTTCTTGACTTTCTTTTTTACTGTTTGTTCCCCACAAAATTCGCAAATCATATTTCCTCCATTACAGCAAACACTGTTATTATAATAAGACTGCCCTCCTCTTGAAACCTACAAATTATATGGATTGTTCTTCCATCTTTTGCAGGGCCTTCAAGCCTGTACCGTGTACCCCGTACATCACGGGTTAATTTTTTTTCAATTCTTCCTTTAAGGACAGCATTCTCGATATCCATACGCTCTAATCTATCTTCTATTATCTCAGCCTCTGCATGTGATGAAAGGTAATAGTCTCTATCAATTATCCTTTGTCGAATCTCTTGTATCCGTGCCATTTTCTATCTAACAACATCAAGCCAATAAGGGCATCAGTCTACCTTCTCAATCCCATTTTTTCAGAACTGGACATCACAATCTGTAATGTCCCAATAAATAGAAGCTTTTACCTCTTTTTACCAGCAGGTAAGGGGGGTGTTCTGTCCCTATTTATTAGTTAAAGAACCTACATTATACAATTTTAGTTAAATATACAATTATAATAAAATGAGGGGGAAATATGTTATATACTGAGCAGGAAAGATGATTAGATGATCGAAAAACCCCTGGCCCTGCTTGTTGTTCCTCCGGTCTATGACTTCGCCCTCTTTGATCTCTTTATCAAGCCATATTCATTATTGAAGTTGGGCAAGGTGCTTCAGGACAGCGGCTATCGGGTACATCTGGTAAATGGACTTGATTATCGTGAGCAGAAGAGTATAGAGCGCCTGGGCAGGCCGCCGAGAAAGAGCAACGGTACAGGTAAGTTCTTCCGCCAGATTACAGCAAAACCGGGGATATTAAGAGAAACTGTTGCCGGGAACCGCACTCTGGGAAAAGAGCATACGCCTTTCCCCTTTGCCACTGGCTGAAGATCCCCTGACACACAATAACACCCTCTTACCATTACAATGGCCGGGTCTAAATCTTGACGATCTACGGGAACTTAAGGGTTTAGCCAGGGCGAGCAGGTCAGTATAGCCGGCTACTTCTCTATTGCCGGATGGATTTTTGATTCTCCGGTAATCCTTTTCAGGATCAACTCGACTTCCTGCAGGGGTTCAACCTCCCGGTTAAGTATGCGGTATACTCCTGAACAGATAGGCAGATTCAGGTTATACTTTTTGGCCAACCGCCAGGTATAGCGGGCCGCGCTGACCCCTTCAGCATAATAGCCGATATTGGGCAGATCACTTATGATCTCTTCAATATTATTATATTTTTCAAGCAAGCGGGCGAGGATTATTTCCCGTCCCAAGCGGCGGTTGCGGCCATACTTGCTGCGGCAGGTTACATCGAGATCACCCACACCGGCGATTGAGGAAAAGGTCTCGGCATGAGTAGCGCCCAGGGCTTTTCCCATCAGCAGGATCTCATTGAGCCCTGCAGCCAGGAGCAGGGATTCCGTGTTGTCGCCGAACTGGTCGGAAAACTCCTTTAAGGCATCCAGCATGCCGAAGGCAATGGCAATAACATTCTTCAGGGCGGCGCTTATCTGGACTCCCTTAATGTCCAGAGAGGAGAAAACCATCAGTCTGCCGCCGGTCAGCAGCTCGCGGAAGCGTATGGAGTTTCTGCCGCTGACCGAGGCGCTGATCAACCCGGTAATTTTACCACGGGCAACCTCTTCGGCATGGCTGGGTCCGGAAATATAGACCAGATTCCCTTTGTAAATTCCGGGCAGGTAGTCTTCCATGGCCTCGGTGATAAGCTGAATACCCTGGGCAGTCTCAATAAAACCCTTGGAGAGTATTCCGATCAGGGTCCTACCCTCCATGATATTGGGAATGGTTATTATTTTTTTAATAGTTGCCAGCAGGTACAGAGAAGGAATAGCTACCAACAGAAAATCTTTTTTATTTACCGCCGCAAGCGGGTCGGTTACCGCCTTAATCCGCTCGGGAAGATCCACTCCCATTAAATACCTGCTGTTTGTATGTTTGGAATTGATTTCGGCGGCTAATTCCTTCTCGTAGCACCAAATATCCACTTTATTTCCCTTCTCCGCCAGGACCACGGCTATAGCAGTGCCCCAGGCGCCGCCGCCAAGTATGCCTATATGTGCTTTTTGACCGGGAAAACGCATGGTTAGTAAGAATCTCCCTGCTCCGGTACCAGGCATAGGAATACCAACTCACCTTCTCCGGTATTTTGAAAATTGTGCTCTTCATCGGGCTCCAGGTAAACCACACTCCCCTGTTTCAGAGGATATTCTCCATCCTTCCTATTCAGCTTACCGCTGCCCTCAAGCAGGTAAACCAGATGTGACCAGTTGTGATGGTGATAGGGTGAATGGCCACCGGGTCCAAGAGAAAATTTTCTTAAAAAGCCATTATAACCGTCATGCGGTCCGGCTAAAATCTGTTTGGTAATTCCGCTGCCCCCCTCAGGGTAAACCGGATTTGATTTTATTTCACTTTCATGAGTTACCATTTTTGCTCCTTTTTTCAAACTTGAATTTGAAACTTAAGTTTCAAGTTTATGTGCAAATGGTCAAACGTGCAAGTGAATCAAGCGCTAAACTACACTTTGACTTTGACAAGACGGTTTAATTTAATTAAAGTCTATTCATTGGGCTGGAGGTATATATGAAGGCGAAAAATAAATCGAGAATATTCAGACGGGTGCTGTTATTGATCGTTATTGCCTGTCTGATCATGGGCGGAGTTATAGGTTATGTGTTTGTCCAGTTTTCCTCCATGGATGGTATGACCAATGCCATTGATATATCCGGGAGCGAGCGTATGAGAACCATTCTGCTCGGCTATTACGGAACATCTTATTACCAGGCACAGAAAGAGGGTGATAGTGCTGTGTTCCGGCTAAAAGAAAATATGGAGCGTGAACTTCAGACCTATGAGAGGTTCCTCAATGGTCTGGCAACTGGTGATCCCGAGCTTGGTTTGGCCGCTACAAAAGATCAAGACACTCTGGCCCTGATCGAAGAGTGGCGAGCCGCCTGGCAGCCCTACAGGGCCGCTTTAACCGGCCTGCTTGATCCGGTAAGTTCTCCTGAGCGCCTGCAGGGTTTTCTTGATCAAATTAAGGTAAATAAGGCGATGGCCCTGAGAAACCTGGTCCATAAGGTGGTTCTCTCGTATACAGAGAGCTCGAACAAAAAGCTCGCTTCAATTAAAGGCTTGCTATTGGCAGCCGTGCTGGCGGTATTTCTGATAGGTTTGGTAATGACCATTCTCATTCGCTATAATCTGCGGCCCATAACCCGGATAACCCGGGCACTGGAAAGCCTGAATGAAAAAGATCTGACTGTAAGATCAAGGCTGAAGAGCAAAGATGAGATTGGTGAGCTTGGCAGGAACCTGGATGCTATTTTGAACTCTCTCGATGATTTTATCGGCGAAATTATCAGGGTTTCGCATAATGTAGAGGGTTCCAACCAGGACCTGGTGGCTGCAGTTGAAGAATCCGGGGCCGCTGTGCTCGAGATGGTAGCACAGATAGGAAGTATCAATAACAATCTGGCCAGGCAGAAAGATTCGGTGGGAGAAACTATCAACTCAATTGAGGGAATGATGGAAATAACTGAAGAGATCAAGACCAATATAGAGAGCCAGTCTGCGGCAGTGGAAGAGAGCTCCGCCGGTGTGGAAGAGATGGTCAGTTCAATCAATTCAGTGGGTAAAAGTGCGGAAACCCTTAAAAACATCGGCGAGCAGCTGGAAGAGATAGCCAGGCAGGGGGGCGAGAAAATAAAAACCACTATTCAGTCTATTATGCAGATAGAGGAATCATCTACCAAGATCTCTGAGGCAATAGGGGGTATCTCCCGCATAGCGGCGACCACTAACCTGCTCTCCATGAATGCCTCAATTGAAGCTGCACACGCCGGCGAGAGCGGCAAGGGTTTTGCTGTGGTTGCTGAAGAAATTCGAAAACTGGCTTCAGATTCAGCCAGTGAAGCCCATACTATCAAGGAGAGTGTTAAGGAAACACTCTCGCGGATCGAACACGGCACATCTCTATCTGAAGATGCGGAAAAAGCCTTTGAAGAGATAATGGCCAATATTAAAAAGACAGTGGAGATTATCCTGGAGATTGCCAATGCCATGAGTGAGCAGCGCATCGGCGCCCAGGAGATTATGGTTTCCATGGAACATCTGGTTAAAAACTCTTCAGCAATTAAAGATGCGGTGACCAGGGAAACGGAAGGCAGCCGGCTGGTAATGCAGACCACCCGGGAGCTGGACCAGCTGGCTGAAGAAATCCTGCACACCTCCAGTGAACAGAAAATAGGCGGGGATGAGGTACTCAAGGCGCTGGAGCTTTTGCAGAAGGTTGCTGACAACAACAGGGAATCTGTTGACAATTTAAACAGCAGGATCAGTGAGTTCAAGGTTTCCCGGCGCAGCTGAACATGAAAGATTTCAAAGATAATAGCATAATTATCTTCTTGTGCAAAACATGTTTTTGAAATATTATCCAATATAATGTTAAAAATATATTTGAACCGGCGATATTAATAGGGTCAGGAGGCTTGAGTAATAAGATGTCTTTGAAAAAACAGAAGCGGCTGGAGAAAAAGAAGGCCCTGATCCTTGAAGAAGCTAAAAAAGTGCTTATAAAGTTCGGCAAGAATGCCTCTATGGCGGATATAGCCAATACCCTGGACATGGATAAAAGCTCTCTCTACTATTATTATAAAGGGATTCCGGAGATCCTGAATATAATCCTGGATCAGGAGTACTATGATCACACTATTGAGATCGATCATTTGCGTCATTCGGGAAAGAGTCATCGAGAGATCATTAAGGAATTTATTTGTGATCTCCTGGCATTCTACTATGATAACATGGAGATGCTGCAGATTATTCTCACCCGGGTCTTTCCCCTCTTTATTGATCCGGAACACCGGGAGGATTCGGCTGCCATAAACAACTATCTGGACAGCTACCGGCGCTGTAATGAATTTCTCTTAGAGGAGATCAAAGCAGCTATTGATAAGAATGAACTGCACAGTGATTTTTCCGCGGAAATGGTGCTGCAGGTGCTGCGCGGATCGATCTTCGGTATCTGCGCGGCCTGGAAAACAGATAAGCCGCCGCGGGAATCTATTCCGGAACTCTCAAGCAGGCTCTTATGTATGTTTTTACATGCGGAGGATGAAAGATGAGGTGCATAATTGTTAACCCTGCAGCGACAGAGAAGACGCTTAAGGCTTTCAAGAGCGAATCCCATTTACGAATGTCGTTCTACGTTCCTGAAGAGATAATTAACAAGGCATTTGACAGAAGGGAAAATTATTTTTAATATACATTATTCTGTTGACAAGGCGCTTAATTGCTTTTATTCTTTTCGAAAGTAATTTTTAAAATTCCTATAATAGATTTTGGTCGGATTGAGATCATAAAGACTAAAATCCTGAATGGGAAAAATATTAAAAAGGAGGCAGTATGAAAAAGGTGTTAATGATCGGATTAATGCTGTTGCTGTTAGCAGGATTTGCTTTCTCTGGAGCTCAGAAAGAAGTAATAGGGAAAACCTTTATATTCGGCAGCAGCGGAGACGCTGTCAGGCTGGACCCTGCTGATGTGACGGACGGGGAATCTATCCAGAGGATGGATAATATTTTTGAGGGTCTTGTGGAGTATAAGGAGGGCTCAACGAAAATTCAGCCCTGTCTTGCTACATCGTGGGAAACTTCTGCGGATGGAAAGGAAATTACTTTTTCCTTGAGAAAAGGAGTTAGATTCCACGACGGAACGGATTTCAACGCCGATGCGGTTGTATTCTCTTTTGCCAGGCAGTACGATCAGAATCATCCCTACAATCAGTACGGAGAGTGGGTCTACTGGGGATACATGTTCTCTGATGTAGAAAAGGTGGAAAAGATCGATGACTATAAGGTAAAGATCGTTTTGAGCAATATCAATGCATCGATCATGACCAGTCTGGCGATGTTCACCGTTTGTATTGTGAGCCCTTCGAATGCTGAAAAATATAAAGAGGATGCCTTTAAGAATCCCGCCGGCACGGGTCCTTTCAAATTCGTTGAATGGGTGAAGGATGATCACATCACCCTGGCGGCCAATGAGAATTACTGGCGGGAAAGACCCAAACTGGATAAACTGATCTTCAAGGTAATTCCCGATGCTTCGGCAAGACTGATGGCCCTGGAAGTGGGTGAGGTTCATGGTATCGAATATCCCAATCCCGCTGATTTTAACAGAATTGAAGCTAACAAGGATTTGAAGCTTCTCACTGAGCCTGGAATGAATATCGGATACATGGCTATTAATTCCGGCTATGGGTACATGGATGACAATAAGAATGGAAAGCGCGATGCGAATGAGCCTCTGGCCAAGACTCCCGGATACCTTGAGCCACTGACCAAAAAGAAGGTTAGAAAGGCCATCAACCACGCCATCGATAAGCAATCGATAGTGGACAATCTCTATATGGGAACCGCTTCTGTTGCAAAGAACGGAATGCCTCCCTTTATGCTGGGATACAATGACGATGTAGTAGATTATTCCTACGATCCCGAAAAGGGCAAAGGCCTTTTAGCTGAAGCCGGATATCCAGACGGCTTCGAAGTCACTCTATACGTAATGCCCGTATCAAGGCCCTATATGTTTGATCCTCCCAAGATCGGAGAGGCAATCCAAAGCTATCTGGCCGCTATAGGCATCAATGTAAAGATCTATCAGGTGGATTGGGGAACATATCTTCAAGAAACGGAATCTGGCAAGCATAATATGTGTCTCCTGGGATGGACCGGAGATAACGGGGATCCGGACAACTTCTTGAACGTGTTATACGGGCCGAATTCAGGCAACATAGGCGCGGCTGGTAACTACGGCTTCTATATGGAAGAAGAGGCCCAGGATTTACTTACTGCGGCGCTGCAGACCTATGATGTGAAAAAAAGAGCGCAGTACTACAAAAAAGCACTGGAGCTGATCCATGAAGATGCCTGCTGGGTATACCTGGCTCATTCAAACCAGAACATCGCTTTCAGGAAGAATGTGCAGGGCTATGTGCTCCATCCAACATCCAGAAAATTCTTCTATCCTGTATCACTAGAGTAGGAGAAACCTGCTGTCAAGTTTGAATCTTTTATAATAAAGGGGTGATTTTTTCACCCCTTTATTTTTAGAAAACTAAAACCCGTAAAAATGGGTTATGAAGCTGAAATGATAACAGGCATGAACAGATGAAGTTGTACATTGCAAAGAGATTACTCATGTTAATACCGGTGCTCCTTGGGGCTTCGGTTTTAGCTTTCGCCTTAATACATCTAGCTCCCGGTGACCCTGCAAGAACAATGGCAGGTGAACACGCATCCCCGCAGACCATAGAGGCTATAAGGGAAAAATACGGGTTGGATAAACCGCTCCCCGTTCAATACTGGATATGGCTGAAGCAGGCCCTTCGGGGAGACATGGGACGCTCAATTTCCTCTAACGAATATGTAACCAGAGAGATACTGGACAGGTTTCCTAATACCGTGGAACTGACTATCTGCGCTATGCTGCTGGCTGTTTTAGTCGGCTCAATTGCAGGGATCATCTCGGCATCTAAACAGTATTCAGCTTTAGATTACACGACTATGGGAATAGCCCTCTTCGGTGTTTCAATGCCGGTTTTCTGGCTGGGTATTATGCTTATGATGATTTTTGGAGTGTTCCTGAGGTGGCTCCCCATAAGCGGGCGTATTGATGTCCTGATTCCTTTCACACGCATCACTGGATTCTACATACTGGACAGCATAATAACCCTGAATTTTCGGGCTCTGATAAGCACGATTCGCTATTTAATCCTTCCTTCCATAGCCCTGGCAACCATACCCATGGCTACCGTCGCCAGGGTCACCCGGTCTAGTATGCTGGAGGTATTGAGACAGGATTTTATAAGGACGGAACGGGCAAAGGGATTATCCGAAAGGCTTGTAATCTACAGGCACGCCGTAAGGAATGCCATGATTCCGGTTATTACGGTCATCGGCCTTAACTTCGGCCTGCTGCTTGCAGGCGCCCTCCTGACGGAAACCGTTTTCTCATGGCCCGGTATCGGAAAGTACGTAGTTAAAGCCGTAACAATGAGGGACTATCCTGTAGTACAGGGTTGTGTGATGTTTTTTGCCTTTATTTTTGTCATTGTGAACCTGATTGCGGACATACTCTACGTCCTCATAGACCCCAGAATAAAATACAAATAAGAAATAATGGAAAGAAAAAAGGAAAATCAATCTATAGAGATATTGCGAAGGCTGAAGGATAATAAATCGGCCTTATTCGGCCTTATCGTTATTATTATTCTTGTCTTATGTGCACTGCTGGCAAATTTCATCTCTCCCAATGAACCAACACCATCTCCTCCGGACCTGGCAAACAGCTTGAAACCGGGATTCTGGAGCAAAGATGCCGCAGAAGGTATGCCCCTTGGAAGCGATGCACTGGGAAGGTGTGTCTTGAGCAGGATTATCTATGGAACCAGAGTCAGTTTAAGCGCAGGTTTTGTAGCGGTAAGCATTGCTATGGTTTTAGGAATTTTATTCGGCCTTTTAGCAGGTTTTTATGGTGGATGGGTTGATGCACTGATTATGCGAATAGTTGATATTATGTTTGCGTTTCCGGCTCTGCTTTTAGCAATAGTTATTGTAGCTGTGATAGGCCAGGGATTGGATAAAGCTATGATTGCCATAGGTATAGTTTACACTCCACAGATGGCAAGAATAATAAGGAGTTCAGTGCTGTACATTAAGGAGATGGAATATATTGAAGTACAGAAGGCTATTGGGTCAAGCAATTTTCGAATTATATTTCGCCATGTTCTCCCTAATAGTATAGCGCCGGTAATTGTTTATGGAACCCTTATGCTTGCTACAGCCATATTGGATTGTGCAGCATTGGGATTTCTCGGGCTCGGTGCCCAACCTCCAACACCGGAATGGGGAGCCATGCTTTCTAAAAGCTATTCATATATTGTAAGCGGTGCATGGTGGTCTGCGACCTTCCCGGGAGTTGCTATACTTTTTTCTGTGCTGGGCTTAAATCTCCTGGGAGACGGACTTCGGGACATATTGGATCCAAGGCTTAAGACATAAAAGAATTATGGAAGAATTGCTTAAGATAAATGATTTAAAAACATTTTTCTTTACACACCGGGGAACAGTAAGGGCTGTAGATGGGATTAGTTTCAGTATAAAGCGTGGGGGAACCCTGGGAATAGTCGGAGAGTCGGGGTGCGGTAAAAGTGTCACAGCCCTATCCATAATGCGGCTTATAGCAAATCCCCCTGGCAGAATTGTAAACGGGGAGATTTGTTTTGAAGGCAAAGACCTTTTAAGTTTGAGCGATAAGCAGATGAGGGATATACGGGGAAGAAAAATATCCATGATTTTTCAGGAACCTATGACTTCATTGGATCCTGTTTTTACAATTGGGCATGAGATTATGGAAACCCTTCAAATACATCAGAGACTTAAAAAAGGGGAGGCAAGAGAAAAAACAATAGAGGTATTGAATATTGTAGGAATGCCGGATGCTGATAAAAGAATGGACAGCTATCCTCACGAGTTGTCCGGCGGAATGAGACAGAGGGCTATGATAGCTATGGCTCTATCCTGCAGACCCACCCTGCTTATTGCGGATGAACCTACAACAGCGCTGGATGTTACAATCCAGGCGCAAATATTGAGATTGATAAATGACCTGAAAAAAGAATTCGCTGCATCTGTTATGCTTATAACTCATGATTTGGGGGTTATTGCGGAAATGTGCGATTTTGTAGCTGTTATGTATGCAGGGCATATTGTGGAGTACTCGGATGTGGGTACGCTTTTTCGAAATCCGCTTCATCCCTATACAAAGGGATTGAATAAATCAATACCAAGGCTGAATGTAGATGTTAAGCGTTTGGAAACAATAAAGGGACTTGTGCCGAATCTAATCGATCTGCCTGCCGGATGTCCGTTCTATCCTCGCTGCGATTTCAGCTCCAATACGTGCCGTAGGCAGATGCCTGATTTAAAAGAAGTAGAAAAAAACCATTTTATAAAATGCTATTTGTAGATAGAGATGATACTGGAGAGAAGTAAAATTGGATAAGCTCATAGAGATTAGAAACCTCAAAAAATACTTTATTACCGGTAAAACCTTTTTTAACAAAGGTGAATATGTCAGGGCTGTTGATGATATCAGTTTCTATATAAAAAGAAAAGAAATCTTGGGGCTTGTTGGAGAATCCGGATGCGGGAAGACAACCTGTGGTAAGGTTATTTTAAGAATACAGGAACCGACTGCAGGAAGTATTTTTTTCAACGGCCAGGATATTACCCGTTTAAAAAGGCGGGAGATGATGAAGCTGAAGGAAAAGATGATGATCATCTATCAGGATCCTTTCGGTTCTTTAGACCCCCGGATGAGTATAGGAGCTGCTATTGCTGAGCCTATGGAAGTACATGCAACGCTTCCTAATAATAAGAGGAAAGATAGAGTAGCTGAGCTTATGAAAAAGGTAGGACTCGGCGAAGAGCATCTGAACAGGTACCCTCATGAGTTCAGTGGCGGGCAGAGACAGAGAATCGGTATTGCCAGAGCTTTGGCTACTAATCCCGAGTTTTTAGTTGCAGATGAATCAGTATCGGCTTTAGATGTATCAATTCAGGCTCAGATCATAAACCTGCTTAAAGACTTGCAGGAAGAATTCGGTTTAAGCCTTTTATTTATTGCTCATGACTTAAGCGTAATAAAGCATATCAGTGACCGTGTAGCTGTAATGTATCTGGGTAAAATAGTTGAAATGACCTCAAAGATAGAATTGTTTAATAATCCAAAGCATCCATATACCAAGGCATTACTTTCGGCAATACCGGTGCCTGATCCTAAATATAGAAAAAGGGGAGAAATACTTATGGGTGATGTGCCGAGTCCAATAGATCCTCCTGCCGGATGCCGGTTTCATACTCGCTGTTCCCATGTTATGGCAATATGCAGGGAAAAGGCGCCGGAGCTGATTGACTCTGGAAACTCACACTATGCAGCCTGCCATTTGATATAAAAACCGAATTTCGTATTTGAGCCTGCAATCACCCCGGGCCATTTTTCCGCCTGTATTCTGGATTAAGCTAATACCCGGCTTTTAAAGAATTGACGGTCGCGTCTGATTCTATGCTATACTTAAGATAATGAAACCATCTCTGGAAAAGCTTAAAAAATTATGCCCCGAGGTAGATGAGCTTTTAATAACGGAACATCTCCACCGTCTGGGCGAGCGTTATCATAATGCTTTTTCCCTAAAAGAAATATGCAGCCATTTAATATCTCTGGCCGGTCTTTCTCCTGAAAATCCTGTAGAGCTTAACCTTAAGCGCGGGCAGGGGGAAGAAGTGGAATGTACTATTACAGCATTTGATTACAGCGCTGAATTCTCACTGCTTACCGGAACGCTCGGGGCCCTGGGATTTAATATCATTAAAGGCGATATTTTTACCTACGAGCGCGCCGGGCCGGAGGTTTCCGGAAGCAGGAGAAGGGGGCGTCAGCACCATAAAGCTATCAGCACTTTAAAGCGGCGGAGGATTGTCGATCGCTTCTCAGGCTATCTGAACTCATCTCTCAGCCTGACGGAATGGGAAAAAAAGCTGCGCAGCCAGCTTCAACTTACAACTCGTTTGCTGGAACAGGGAAAGAGCGATACTGCAGAACTGGCCAAGGAACAGGTGAATGAGTTGGTAGCAGCCAGCCTCGAAGCCCTTGATTTTGAACCGGGTTCAGCATTGCAGCCCCTCCATATTGAGGAGGATGAAAGCTGCACTGATTGTACCAGGATCAGGGTGGTGACCGAGGACACCACATTTTTCCTCTATGCCTTAAGCACTGCCCTAACGCTTAATGGCATCATTATTGAAAGGGTGAGTATTCGCACAGTTGCAGGCAGAGTGGAGGACGTATTTGATATTCTGAATGGCCAGGGTAAAAAAATAGATGACCAGGCGCTGCTGAATCAGGTTAAGCTCTCCGTGCTGTTGACCAAACAGTTTACCTATTTTCTGGGGAGAGCGCCTGACCCTTACACGGCACTATGCCGTTTTGAAAAGATGGTGGATGATATTCTTAAACTTCCGGAGCAGGGAAAGTGGCTGGAGCTTCTGTCCAATCCCCTGATTATGCAGGATCTGGCCCGTCTGCTGGGGGCGAGTGATTTCCTGTGGGAGGATTTTATTCGGCTGCAGTATGAAAGCCTGCTGCCCATGCTCGAGCCTCATCTCCATGGACGATCCTTTACTCCTTCAACCCGGGACCTGAAAAAGAGGTTGACCAGGGCCCTGGAAGGAGCAGAAACCAGGGAGGAAGAGATCCAATGCCTTAATGAATTTAAGGACCAGGAGATATTCCTCCTGGATATGGACCATATTCTCACTCCGGACATGGATTTCCGGAAGCTGGCTTTACGCCTGAGTTCACTTGCTGAAGAGATTATCAATAGAGCTTTTGCTCTGGTCTATAACCACATTGAAAAGAATTACGGTACACCTCAAACTATTGCCGGGCTGGAAACCGGCTGCGCGGTTTTGGCCCTGGGTAAGTTCGGCGGCTGTGATCTTGGTTATGCTTCAGATATCGAGCTGCTGCTGATCTATGGAGATGCAGGATTTACCAGCGGCCCGCAGGTAATAAGTAATGCAGAGTTCTATGAACATCTGGTTCGTAAAGTAAAAGAATACATCCAGGCCAGGAGGGAGGGAATATTTAAGCTTGATCTACGCTTAAGACCCTACGGAAATTCCGGCCCCCTGGCCTGCAGCCTGGAAAGCTTCTGCCGCTATTATGGAGCCGGTGGTGATGCTCATTCTCTTGAGCGACTGGCTTTAGTGCGTCTGCGGGCAATCGGAGGGAATAAAGATCTCGGCCGTAGAATAGAAAGATTGCGTGATGAGCTTTTATATACAGCCCGGGGTATCGATCTTTCCGAGTTACGCACTCTGCGCCGCCGGCAGCTTAAAGATAAAACCCTTAAGGGAAGATTGAATGCCAAATTCAGCCCGGGCGCGCTGGTTGATTTGGAGTATACGGTGCAGATCCTCCAGGTTACCTATGGCGACACCAATCCGGAGGTGAGAACTCCTTATCTTCTACCGGCTCTAAAAAGATTACGCCGTGCAGGTGTTCTGGCAGCTATCGAAGCAAAAAGAATGGCCGGCTCTTATACCTTTCTACATAATCTGATCAACAGTCTGCGTATGCTGCGTGGTTCAGCTGAGGATCTCTTCCTGCCGCTGCTTGAATCTCAGGAATACGCTCATCTGGCCCGGCGAATGGGTTATAAGTTGAGCCGGGATCTTTCCCCCGGTCAACAGCTCCACCTGGATTTTGAAACCCACACTGCGTTTATCAGAACCTTTGTTGAGAAACACTTAGGCAGGGAATCAGTGCCCGGGCCGGCCTCGGGCAATATTGTTGATCTGATTCTCTCTGAACATCTCCCTCCGCCGCTACAGCATAAGATTCTCAAAAGCCTGGGTTTGGAGGGAATGGAGAGAGCTGTAGTAAATCTAAAAAAACTGGCCGGCAGGGGAAGACAGCGGGAACATTTTGTGAAACTTGCCGTATTGGCCGGGGATATTCTAAAAGCTCTGCCTGATCCTGATATGGCACTGAATAACTGGGAGCGTTTTGTTGTTTCATTAGACCAGGCTGATAACCATTACCAGATGCTGCTCTCCCAGCCGAAGGGACTGGAAATACTGCTGAACATACTCGCGGGCAGTCAATTCCTGGCAGATACTTTAATCGGCAATCCGGAATTCCTATCATGGCTGGCTGTGCCGGGTAATCTACAGAATGTGCGCAGAGAAGAGGATATAGAGCGGGAACTCTGCACCTTCGAAAGTGACTGGCTTAATAATATGCGCCGGTTGCGCAGAAGAGAGATCTTGAGGATCGCTGCCAGGGATATATGCCTGGGCGCTCCCGTACAGGAAATAATCCTGGAGCTTTCCAGGCTGGCCGAGGCGGTAATCCGGGCAACACTGGCCGGAATAAAGCGCCGGCAAGGAACAAAGGGTGTTCCATTGAATTTTTGTATTCTGGCCCTGGGAAAACTCGGCGGTTCAGAATTGAATTATAGTTCAGATGTGGATCTGTTGGGTATCTATGGCGATCCTGTTTCCGCCGGCTCCGCCGAGCTCTGCGGCAGGATTATGGAAAAGCTTAAGCGTGAGCTCTCCATTCATACTGAGGAGGGTTACGCCTACCGGGTCGATCTTCGCCTGCGGCCGTATGGAAGCTCCGGGGAGCTGGTTCAATCCGATAAAGCCCTGCTGAATTATTATCGTCATAGCGCCTCTCTATGGGAAAGACAGGCGCTGCTAAAGATCAGACCGGTGGCCGGCAACCTGGAGCTGGGTTATGAGGTAATTGACAAAGCCCGCTCCCTGCTGCTGGAGAGTAGGGAAAGGCGGCAGATTATTGAGGCTATAGATACCATGCGTTCGCGAACCATTAACAACCTTGGTGACAGGCTCTCGAACTCTTTAAATGTCAAACTCGGCGCCGGCGGAATCAGGGATATTGAGTTTCTGGTGCAGGGTCTGCAGCTTATCTGCGCTTCACGCAAAAAGGATAGGAAGCTGCTTGAGGGGAATACTCTGAATGCTTTGAATATTTTAATGGAAGCGGGCTATCTGCCGGCAGCGACAGCTGCTCAATTAAGCCGGGATTATCTTTTTTTAAGGCGGGTAGAGCATTCTATCCAGTTATTCGAGGATCGTCAGCTTCATACCTTACCCATTGATCCCTTCGAGCTGCGCGCTCTGGCCAGAAGGATAATGGGTGCCGGGGTGGAAATAGAAGTTTTCCTGGCTGAACTAAAGAATTGTCTGGAAAGAGTACGCCGGGCTTATACTGCTTATCTAACAGACCTCTGAAATTCTAATAGGGGTTTATAGGGGAAAAGCGATCGATTTCTTCAGTCAGGTAAAAAGGAACTTCCCGGTTATATTCCGGAAGACATCTTAAAAAGCGCTTGACTAATGAACCGGATTTTTCTTATTCTGCTGTCGAGGGTAATTTTACAATCTCAGTAATAGAAAGGAGAAAATATGAAACTTTTACAAATCATCCTCATATTAGATGTTATAGAATCCCGATTTTTTAATACCACCTATCCGAATCATCCCCGCCACCATCATCATTATCATTCACTTAGCCATTAAAGCTGCTAATGCGTGATGGCCATATCCGATAACTCTTAGTTTTTATTGTAGCCGCCATACGTAAAAGCTCCCTACTTCCTGCACTTTAGCCTTGCTTACAGTGTATGGCATGTCCTTAAAGGAGAAAATGATGATAGAAAAAATAGAAATTGCACTGCCAAAAGGCAGACTTTATAATGAAGTGGAAAAATTACTTGCAGATGCCGGACTTAATCTCACTAAGAATGAACGCAACTACCGGCCGTTGATCTGCGATCCGGAAATCGAAGTAAAAATTCTAAAAACCCAGAACATACCACGGCTCGTAGAGCTCGGATCCCAGGATATCGCCTTTTGCGGCAGGGATTGGGTCATTGAGCAGGACGCCGATGTAGAAGAAATAATGGACCTCGGCTTTAACAGGGTGAGGGTAGTAGCTGCTATTCCCGATGAACTGGTTTTTGATCAGCTCAAACTCCAAACAGTCCGCGTTGCCTCAGAATACGAGAATATTTCCCGCAGGTATCTCGAGGCTCTGAACATAGACTTCGTTCTCATAAAGTCCTACGGCGCAACTGAAGTCTTCGTTCCGGAAGATGCCGATATGATCATCGACAACACTTCGACCGGCAAGACTCTGCGGGCAAACAACCTCAAGATTATTGATGAACTGATGACTTCATCCACCTGCATGATTGCTAATAAAGAATCTCTGAAGCACCCGTGGAAATCCAGGAAGATCAAAGACATCATTACCCTGATTCGTAGCGCCATAGAGGGCCGAAAACGCTTTCTCATTGAGATGAATGTTGCCGGAGAAGATCTCGATAGACTGATTCCGCTCCTGCCCTGTATGAAATCACCAACCGTGGCCGAGCTCTACGGAGAACAGGGTTACGCAGTGAAGATAGCTGTTGAGAAGGAAAAAGTCGCAAGCCTGATACCATTTCTCAAGGAAAACGGCGCAACCGACATCCTCGTATACAATATTAATAATGTCGTCCCATAAATGAAAAACATACTTCATAAACGTGTTCTGCTCTTTGACATGGACGGCGTGCTGGTCGATGTCTCGGCATCCTACCACAAGGCTGTCATTGAGACGGTGAAACATTTCACAAATGCGCATGTTACCGCCGATGAAATCCAGACCATCAAAGAAAAAGGCGGTTACAACAACGACTGGGATCTCAGTGAAGCTCTGATCATTCAATATGGTATGAATATCGAAAAAGGAAAAATCACAGCGAAATTTAACAATCTTTACCGCGGTACGGATAGAACGAAAGGTTTTATCCACAATGAAAACTGGATTATGTCCATAAATACACTCAAACGGATTTACCGGGACAACATACTGGGAATGGTTACCGGCAGACCCCGTGCAGAAGCTGAATATGTGCTCGGTAAGAATAGCGCCGCCCAATATTTCGATGTTGTCATCACAATGGAAGACTGCCCTGAAGGCCGGGGGAAACCCGATCCTTACGGCATCAACCTTGCGCTTGAGCGCCTTGGTAAAAGGAAGGCAATTTATTTTGGCGATAGTATAGACGATATGAAAGCAGCACGCCGTGCAGGCATTCAGGTAATCGGCGTGCTTCCTCCTGATAGTAAATCAGACAAGCTGCCTGCAATTTTGAGGAGTAATGGAGCGAAGACTATTCTTAATAATATCAATGAAATAGAAGGAGTACTGGTATGAGAACTGCGGAAGTTAATAGAGAGACAGAGGAAACCCGGATATCAGCAAGTATAAATATAGACGGGACCGGAGAATACAGAATTGATACTCCTGTTGCCTTTTTTTCCCACATGCTTGAAACTTTTTCAAAACATGGTCTATTCGACCTCACTGTCTCCGCTGCAGGAGACATGCAGGTTGATCAGCACCACACAATAGAGGACTGCGGTATTGTCCTCGGCCAGGCCTTCAAAAAGGCTCTTGGTGACCTGAAGGGAATAAACCGAGCCGGATATTTTATTTTACCAATGGATGAGGCGCTCGCGCTTGTTGCCGTTGACATCGGCGGCAGGCCATACCTCCAATTCGATGCTGAATTCAGAAGTCGGTTCTGCGGGCAGCTTGAAACCGACCTGATCGAGGACTTTTTTCAGGCATTTGCAGTCAATCTCAATGCAAACATCGTGGTAAAAATCATCGAAGGCCGGAGCGACCATCACAAGATAGAGGCGGTGTTCAAGGCATTTGCCAGAGCCATGAAAATGGCCTGCTCTCTTGATCCCAGGGCAACCGGCAAAATACCCTCCACAAAAGGAGCGCTGTAAATGACTGTAATATTAGACTATGGAGCGGGGAACCTTATGAGCGTAAAAAACGCTCTGCACTATCTTGGAGTACAGGCTGAGATTTCGGATAAACCGGATGTTATCATTAATGCAGAGAGGATAATCTTCCCAGGTGTCGGCTCGTTCGGGGCAATGATGATGAATATGAAGAACAGTGAGCTCGATGCTGCAGTCAGGATTGCCGTGGAAAAAGGCATTCCTCTCCTGGGTATATGCCTTGGATTGCAGGCTCTGTTCGATAATAGCGAGGAGAGCCCGGGTGTGCAAGGATTGGGAATATTTAAGGGTACTGTAACCAGGTATAAACAGGGAAAAGTGCCGCATACAGGCTGGAACAAAGTTATACCCGTGCAGAAGGGGCTTTTTGAAGAAGGATACGCCTATTTTGTTAATTCCTATTTCGTCAACCCCAAAGACTATGAAATCGTAGCAGCCCGGACCGATTACAACGGCCTGTTCGTGAGTGGAGTCCGCCGGGAAAAGATAACAGCCGTGCAGTACCACCCTGAAAAGAGCGGGCCTTTTGGACTTGAGTTTTTAAGGAGGTGGCTTGCATGTTAGCTAAACGGATCATTCCCTGCCTCGATGTAAAAGAGGGAAGAGTCGTAAAAGGCACGAACTTTACCGACTTAAGAGATGCCGGCGATCCGGTAGAACTTGCCCGTAAATACAATGCCCAGGGTGCTGACGAGCTTGTTTTTCTGGACATTACCGCTTCGGTGGAAAAACGAGGAATTATGCTCGAAATCGTTCGCCGGGTTGCAGAACAAGTTTTTATTCCCTTTACGGTGGGAGGTGGAATTCGTAACATCCGGGATATACGTGATCTGCTGAAAGCAGGAGCCGATAAGGTTACTCTTAACACAACCGCGGTAAAAAAACCGGAAGTTATTTTTGAAGCAGCAGAGCAATTTGGAACCCAGTGCATTGTCGCAGCAATCGATGCAAAGAAAAAAGAGAATAGCTGGGAAGTATACATCAAAGGGGGCAGGGAACCCACAGGTATCGATGCACTTGAATGGGCCGGGAAAGTTGAAAAACTTGGAGCCGGGGAAATACTTATCACATCGATGGACCGGGATGGTACAAAAGCCGGTTACGATATCGAATTGACGGCTGCAATCTCAGGACTGGTAAATATCCCTGTGATTGCCTCAGGAGGAGCCTGTTCGCCTGAAAGCCTTGCCCGGGTTTTCATCCACGGTAGAGCCGATGGAGCTCTTGCGGCGTCCATTTTCCATTACGGTAAATATACTGTCGAGGAAGTGAAAGATTTTTTATTATCCAAACATATCGAGGTTAGAATATGATAATACCAAGCATAGATATTATGGAAGCAAAAGCCGTTCAATTAAGAGGGGGCACGGAAAAGGTCCTTGAAAAAGAAAATATTTTTGAACTGGCAGAGAAATTTGCCCGTTACGGAGAAATTGCCGTGATCGATCTTGATTCAGCGCTTGGAAAGGGCGACAACCTGGAAATTATTAAAAAATTGTGCAGATGTTTTGACTGCCGGGTCGGAGGCGGGATTCGCACCGTGGAAAAGGCTGAACAACTGCTCAAAGCGGGAGCCGGAAAAATTATTATCGGAACCAGAGCTCAACCTGCTTTTATGAAACAGCTTCCGAAATCAAGGCTGATAGCAGCTCTGGACAGCAGGGGCGATTTTGTAGTGGATAGAGGCTGGACCAGCTCCACAGGTCAAACCCCTCTTCAGAAGCTCAAGGAAATTGAGCCCTACTGCAGTGAAATTCTCTATACGGATATCGACAGAGAGGGTCTTATGCAGGGGTGCAGATTAGAGACCCTTAAAGCGCTCAGGGAAAACACCGGCCTCAAAATTACATTCGCAGGTGGGATTACAACAGTCGACGAGATCGCGGTGCTCGAGGGGATGGATGTGAACTCCCAGGTCGGAATGGCTGTGTATACCGGAAAGATTGATCTTACCGGGGCATTTACCGGGGTTCTCGATTTCGAAAGGAGCACAGGTCTGATACCTACCGTAGTTCAGGATGAAATGGGCCAGGTTCTGATGCTTGCCTATTCCTCAAAGGAATCACTTGCAAAGGCACTGAACACCGGAGAGGCAACCTATTTCAGCAGGAGCAGGAATAAACTCTGGACCAAGGGCGAGACATCGGGAAATAACCAGCAACTGCTGAAAGCCCGCTATGATTGCGACAGAGACTCCCTGCTATTCCATGTGCGGCAAAATAACAACGCCTGCCATCTGGACAGATACTCCTGTTTCGGTGACCAGGAATTCAGCCTTGAGCAGCTTTATGAAGTAATAAAAGAAAGAATCTATAACCCTTCAGAAAAATCGTACACTTCGAGGATCGCTGCAGAAGATAAAAATATTATGGACAAGATTTTAGAAGAGGCGGAAGAGGTTGTGACCAGCACTGATGAAGCCAACCTGATCTGGGAGGTTGCGGATTTAACCTATTTTGTAATGGTTCTGATGGCGAAAAAGGGGCTGACAATTTCCGATATTAAAAAAGAGCTTTGGGGCAGAAGAAAATGAATCTATACTAATATTAGCAATAGAGCCTTCATGATTGTGTAAAAAGTACAAAGCCTGAATGAATTAGGGATTTCTTATAAAGTTAGTTGTTTTCTTTGTATTAAGTAGTTAAACTGATATTATGAAAACTAAAAACGAAAGTAAATTAACCTCAAACATGGAAGATTACCTGGAAGCAATTATGAACCTGGAAAAGGCTAACAGGGTCGCCCGGGTAAAAGATATTGCTCAAACTCTACAAGTAAAAATGCCGTCTGTAACCGGAGCGTTAAAGGTATTAAGAGAAAAAAGTTTAATAAACTATGAAAAAAATTCCTTTATAAGCCTGACTAAAGAGGGCCTTAAAATCTCTAAAAAGATATTAAACAAGCATCAAACCCTGACACGTTTTTTAGAGACCATTCTGCTTATTCCAAATGGAAGGGCTCAGGATATGGCCTGTAAAATGGAGCATGCAATAGATTGTGATACGGTAAAAAGAATGACAAGGCTGATCGACTTATTCGAAAGGGGTATGATGGAATCAGGAAAAATAAGTCATAAAGCATGGAAAGAGCATATTGAAGGAACAGCGAGCTGAATATATCACATGGCCGTCATACCAGTGTTAGTAGTCGTTATTTTATTTCTTAAAAAGTATTGACAGAATTAGTTATACCATATAATATTAGGGTTGGTTAACAAAATGAACAACTCAAAATCAGGGAGTAATCTGATGCCTTTGATAATGGCTGAACGGGGTAGAAGAGTACGTATAAAGGCAATCCATGGTGGCCATGGATTTAGAAGGAAGCTGGTAGACATGGGGCTGGTTCCGGGTATGGAAATTGAAGTAATAAACAATCCGAATGGTGGGCCCATGGTTGTGGGTATTTTTGATACACGGATCATGCTGGGAAGGGGAATGGCCCATAGGATTATGGTCGGGTAATTTTTTTATACTAAAAATTAGGTATATCTAATTTAGTTATACTAATCTAATATAATACGAAGGGTCTAAAATTTAATTATAAAGGAGGCAATCATGTCATCAATTAAAATCAAGGACCTTAAGGTAGGCGAGAGCGCTGAAATTGTGGGCTACGATTCTAGAGATCCGGCATACCGCAGCAAGCTGCTCGCCATGGGTTTAACCAGGGGCACGGAATTAAAACTATTGAAACTGGCTCCGTTTGGTGATCCGGTGGAGGTGGAAGTGAGGGGTTTCAATCTTTCATTGCGTAAAGCTGAAGCCGATGTGTTACAAGTCAAGAAGGAGGGGAAGGATGAAAAGTGAAAATGTTACTGTTTCCGTTAAACCGGTTACCATTGCTGTGGTCGGTAACCCGAATTGCGGCAAGACAACCCTGTTTAACGGGCTTACCGGTGGAAAACAGCGCATAGGCAACTGGCCGGGTGTCACAGTAGAGAAAAAAGAGGGAACTGTCCGGTTGGGAGATAATTCTGTAAATTTTGTCGATCTTCCCGGGATTTATGCTCTTACCGCTTTCTCTGAGGATGAAAAGATAACCAGGGATTATCTTTTAAGCGGTGAGCCGGACCTGGTAATCAACATTATAGATGCTACCAATCTGGAACGGAACCTTTACCTGACCACACATTTGATAGAGATGAAGGTACCGGTTCTGGTGGTGCTGAACATGATGGACTTAGCTGAGAAAAGGGATATAAGCATTGATGTGGAAATGCTGTCCAGGGTCCTGGGCTACCCTGCAGTAGGAATAAGCGCTATCAACACCAAGGATATCGATCGTGTTAATGAAGCGATACTTGCTAACCTGGAAGCAGGGACAATCTCAGAGAATCTGATAGAGTATCCGAATGAGCTGGAAGATGTAATTGAAAAGTGGGCTCCGAGCCTTGCCAATCCGGCAAACCGGATTGGCGCGGATGAACGGTGGATGGCTATAAAAGTCCTGGAGCAGGATGAATGGATAACTGATAAGGTGCAGCAGGCAGGCGCGCTAAAGGCTCTGGAAATTCAGCAGGCCCTGGCTGGAATAGAAAAAACATTAAAGGAATCCGCTGATATAGTGTTGGCCGATTACAAATATGGCTTTATCCACGGAATTATTAATAAGGTGGTCAAGCTGCGTAAAGACCGGATATTCGCAACTGATAAGGCGGATAAGGTAATAATGAACAGGATATTGGGCATACCAATTTTTTTGGCCGTTATGTACCTTGTATTCTGGGTGACCATTAATGTAGGAGGGGCCTTTATAGACTTTTTCGATATCTTTTTCGGCACTATTTTTGTTGACGGATTAGGTGTTTTACTTAGCAGCGCCGGCGCTCCGCAGTGGCTCGTTACCATTGTTGCCGGAGGAATAGGAGCAGGAATTCAAACCGTGGCCACCTTTATCCCGATTATTTTCACCATGTTCCTCATGCTCTCGCTATTGGAAGATTCCGGCTACATGTCCAGGGCTGCTTTTGTTATGGACCGTTTTATGCGCTGGATCGGACTTCCCGGGAAATCCTTTATACCCATGATCGTGGGTTTCGGCTGCACCATTCCGGCGGTTATGGCAACCCGCACACTGGAAAATAAAAAAGACCGCTATTTAACTGTATTCATGACGCCTTTCATGTCCTGCGGCGCCCGGCTGCCGGTCTATGCCCTGTTTGCCGCCGCGTTTTTCCCGAATGCTGCAGGAAGCATTGTTTTTTCAATTTATATAGCCGGGATTGTACTGGCCGTGCTGACCGGTCTTCTAATGAAGAGCACCCTTCTTAAGGGAGAAGCATCACCTTTTATTATGGAACTTCCCCCATACCATGCCCCGCGGTTCAGACATATCATGATCCATACCTGGAACCGTTTGAAGATTTTTATGCGGCGGGCCGGTATTGTAATCGTGTTTGTAGTTGCCATTTTAAGCTTTCTCAACTCCCTTGGCACAGACGGCACTTTTGGCAATGAAGATTCTCCTAATTCTGTTCTTGCCGGTGTCGGCAGAGCCATTACCCCCGTATTCATGCCCATGGGCATTGAGCAGGACAACTGGCCGGCAACAGTATCGATTTTTACCGGTTTATTCGCCAAAGAGGCGGTTGTCGGTACTCTGAATAGTCTGTACAGCCAGATAGATAGAGCTGCGGAAGAAGGAGAAGCCGAAGGGGAGGAGGCCTTTGAGTTCTGGGTGGGTATAGGTGAGGCCTTTGCTTCCATTCCGGAAGGACTCTCCGGCATCTTCGGCACTCTGTCGGACCCGATGGGCATGAGTATGATAAGCGGAGATGAAGAAGCTGTTGCTGAAGAGATTGAAACTGATGATCAGATATTTTCTGCCATGCGTTCACGTTTTACCTACGGCGGAGCCCAGGCCTATGCCTACCTGCTGTTTATCCTTATCTATTTTCCATGTATTGCCGCATTAGGTGCGATAGTCAGGGAGATCGGAAAGGGTTACGGTTGGCTTTCCATGGCCTACCTAACCGTACTGGCCTGGATCGTGGCCACTCTATTTTTTCAGATAACGGTAGGACATCAATTCATATGGATTCTCATTCCGATTATCATGATTGCTGCGATTTATGCCTTATTCGCAGTAATAGGGAGAAAGGTAAGATATAAGCTTACAGAGTAATCTAAAGTTTCCAGTTAACGAGCCGGCTCACATGAGCCGGCTCAATTGACATTTTTTACCGCAAATAATAATAATTGACATCTTTTACTGCAATTATTAATATCAGCGCATGAATACATTAGCTGCAGAACTCAATAAAACCTTAGAAGAAACGGTTATTTTTCGCCTGCTTTCCGATTTCGGCAAACGTTTCTATTTCCCCAAGGGCATTGTGTCTCAGTCCGCGGAAGCCAAGAAACATGCCAGCCGTTTTAATGCTACCGTGGGTATGGCTACCCTGGGTGGGAAGCCCATGCACATTAATTCCCTGAAGGTGCTTATCCCGGATTTGCCCCCTGAGCAGATCTTTTCCTATGCGCCAACCCCGGGTAATCCGCAATTGCGGCAGCTCTGGCTCGACGATATGATACGTAAAAACCCCAGCCTGGCAGGACAGAATACTTCTCTGCCCCTGGTTGTAAGCGGGCTCACCCATGGGATTTCCGTGCTGGCTGATCTATTCGCCGGGCCCGGGGATTGTGTGCTTGTTCCCGATATGTTCTGGGGTAATTACCGCCTGATTTTTGAAGAGAGAAACAGGGCGAGTATCTCTACCTTCCCCTTTTTTAACCCGCAGGCGGGATTGAATATCGAGAGTCTAAAGGATGCCTTAAACAGGGTTACCGGTGGTAAAGTGATTCTAATGCTTAACTTTCCCAACAACCCCACCGGTTATTCACCCACCGAATGGGAGGCCCGAGCCCTTGTTCAACTACTTAAGGAACAGGCCCAGAAGGGATTGAATATCCTGTGCGTATCGGATGATGCCTATTTCGGACTTTTTTATGAAGAGGAAACACATAAGGAATCACTCTTTGCCTCTTTAGCATCTCTTCATGAGAATATTCTGGCGGTTAAGGTCGATGGCGCCACAAAAGAAGAGCTGGTTTGGGGTTTCCGGGTGGGTTTTCTCACCTTTGCCTCGCAGAACCTTAAAACCGGGGAGTACGATGCCCTTATCAGTAAGGTAATGGGCGCTGTCAGAGCGAGTATTTCCAACTCCAATAACCTGACTCAGAATCTGCTCTTAAGAGCTATGCAGAGCCCCGATCATCGAGAGGAGAAAAAAGCGGCCCTGGTTATCCTCAGGGATAGGTATTTAAAGGTAAAAGAGATTATTGAAAGACTGTCACCCGGCTCAAAACTGGAGCCTCTGCCCTTTAATTCGGGTTACTTTATGACTTTTCGCTTTGGGGGCTCCAGCGCTGAAAAATTAAGAAAGAAATTGCTCATGGAGCAGGGTATCGGCACGATCTCCATACAGGACAGATACCTGCGGGTAGCTTACTCAAGTGTTGATCTGCATAATCTTGAAGAACTTTTTGAGATAATTTTTAGAACTGCTGAAGAGTTGAGCTGTTAAATTAAAAGGTGTCCGACCTCTTTTAATTCATCGATACGTTCGTAAACCGCCCGCTGTCCCTGATGTTCCTTTTTATCCAGAGCCACGGTTTTTATGTATAGCTCATTTGTTATATCAGCAAAGATACTCAGGTTGGCGCCGAAATTATTGATAGCCATTTTGCGCAGAATCAGATCGCTGCCGCCGGCGCTCGGCCGGGAGAGCATGGTTTCGGAACCTACGGATAGAATGCTTTTCAAGTTGGGAAGAACCTCCCTTCTGGCGTGATATACAAAAGTTGCGGCAGCATGGATGTATTCATATATTTCCTGAAATTGATAACCCTGGACCTTGTAATAATCAGATTTGTCGGTAAAGCGCTCCAGTGTTTCCCATGAAGCTCTCGACATTTGCATGGTCATAAATGCCTTGCGGATATGGCGGTTATAGATGTTGTTTATATAGTGCAGAGTACTCTTTTCCACTAATTCGACTATGTCCTGATTCTTTATTGCCACAGTACGCCTCCCTGATAAGGTTCATGCTAATAAAAGAGAGAAAAGGGGTCAAGCCTTATTTGCTTCTCCTGGAAAATATTTTCCCTGCCAGGTGTTCTGTTTTTCCATTTCCGAGCGCAACTTTGAATAGAATTGTGCTTTGGGCAGGAAGTTACGGGGGCTTGCCAGTCTTTCTTCTGGTGTATCACAGGTGAGTCGCATAATAACCGTACTGGGGGGAAGAAGCTCCAGGGCTTTGATGGTGTAAAAAAGGTGGCGGTCACTCGGTGGAAGGGTTATCTCGCCCATCAGGTACTCCTGAAAGAGAATCGTATTCCGGGGGATGTGAAGATTGTGAATTTTCAGGCCGTCCGGCTTAAGAGAGGCCACCAGGTTTACGGTTTTAAGAATTTCTTCCAGTCCTTCCCCGGGCAATCCGAATATCAAATGAATCCCGGTCTTTATATTCCGCTCTTTTAGCAAATTAAATGCTTTTATAAAATCCGCTACTGTGTGGCCCCGTTTTATGCGTTTAAGGGTGATTTCCGAGGCTGACTGCAGTCCTATCTCTGTCCATACATCAATTCCCAGCTCTTTATAAGAGGCAAGAAGGTCAACAATTGAGGGGCTCAGGCAGTCGGGGCGTGTCGCTACTATCATTTCCTGGAAAGGAGCTGCGCTCAAGGCTGAATCGTATATACTTTTGAGCCTCTCCGGGGGGGCAAAGGTATTGGAATAGGCCTGAAAATAGAGGATATACTTTCTGGCTGAATAGCGTTTTTTCAAAAATGATATCGCGCCCTGGATCTGGCTATTGATATCCCGGAGGCTGCCCAGGTAAGGGGCCCGGGAACCGGATACTTCACAATAAGTGCACCCCGGCTGCGAACGATCACAGCCGCGATTGGGACAGGAAAAACCGGCATCCACCGCTACCCTGTATACCGGCTCGCCATACTTATCTTTGAGATATTGCGAATAGCTTAAAAAAGGGCTCTTCTTCACCAATCCAATGAGTATATCACCGGGCAGCGACTGGAAACAAGAAGGAAAAGCCATTTTAGCTGCTGTAGCAGGATATAAGGAGTATGACATTGGAACCGGTCCTGACAGTATAGGCAGGGTTCCTTGACAATATTACCATCCTTTCGTAGAGTGACGTGCAATTATGAAGCGCGCTATTCTTCTCTTTTTCTGTATATTTTTTCTTTCATTTTCCGGCTGTAATTTATTGAAGAGCAAAGCAATTACTCTGGTGACTGATAGAGCGGAAATGGCCGCGTATGTGGAACATTTTAACGGTCTTGGTCAGGACAATCGAGTAGAGATTGCTTATAAAAAGAAGCCTGAGCTGATTTTCAGTGAAAATGGAAAAACTGCCGATCTCCTTATAGGCAGTTATCTGAATTCACCTCTTTTTATGGAACAATTTGAACCGCTGGATAAATTGTTTACCAGAGGGAGAATAGACAGCGAAGCCTTCTACCCGGAATTACTGGACAGGGGAAGGCTCAATAAGAAGCAGGTGCTGCTACCGATCTCTTTTAATCTGCCGGCTGTTTTTTTTAAGCCTGAAGTGATCGATAGTACACTGCCCGGAAGTACACTACCCGGACTGGTTATCCCTTTGGCTGCCCTCAGGGAGCAGGGCGCGAAATATAATCGACTGAAGGAGGATAGTTTTATCCGCATGGGCTTTTCACCACTATGGGAAGAACGCTTTCTCTATCTGAATGCGGTTCTGTGGGGAACATCATTTAAAGAGGCAGGAGGGGAAGAGCTTGTATGGGACGAGGAGGCTATGCAGAAGGCGCTGGATTACTCCCGTACCTGGATTAATCACGATAACAGTGGTGTTGATAAAAATATAGAGTTTATAAATCGTTACTTATATGAGCCAATGATTAAGCTGGCGGAAGAGGAAAGGGTTCTTTTTTATCTTACTTCCTCGGCAGAGTTTTTTTCTTTACTGGAAGGTATGGGAGAAGAGAGGGATTTCCGCTGGCTTTCGCACCAGAATAGAATTCCCGTGGAAGAAGAGATATTATTCATAGGCATTCCAGCCAATGCAAAAAATAAGAAGAGCGCCATGGTTTTCCTGGAATGGTTCTTCACCCCGGATACACAGCAGGAAATACTGAAAATGAACCACCGGAAACGGTTGAAGGTTTTCGGTATCGGCAATGGTTTTTCAGCTCTGCAGAAAGTTAATGAACTCATCTTTCCTCAAGCATATGCCATGCTCATCGGTCATATTCCTGCGGCGAATATGCTCTCCTTTCCCCGGAACCTGCCGGTTGATTGGCGGGAAATAAAATCCCAGGTGATTATTCCCTGGCTGATGGATTCACTGACCTTTGAACAGGAACAGTCAACCCTTAAAAGCAGTATTCAAGCCTTCCGCGCCGAAAACCTGCATTAATAACAATTGACATATAAGCCGCCACAGGGTAATATTAATGTATAAGATAAATTTTAGGAGGTTTTTTAATGGCAACAGTAGAATTGAAAAACATTGTCAAGGTCTACGAAGGCGGTGTGAGAGCGGTGGAAGACGCCAACCTGAGCGTTGAGGACAAAGAGTTTCTGGTTCTGGTAGGGCCCTCAGGGTGCGGAAAATCCACCACCTTAAGGATGATCGCCGGTTTGGAGGAGATTACCAGCGGCGAGATGTACATCGATGATCGTATGGTAAATGATATAGCGCCAAAGGACCGCGATATCGCCATGGTCTTTCAGAATTATGCCCTATATCCGCACATGAGTGTGTATGATAATATGGCTTTCGGTTTGAAGATCAGAAAGATGCCCAAGGATGAAATCCGGAGTCGGGTAAAGCAGGCAGCTCAGATTCTGGATATAGAAGAGCTTTTAGATAGAAAGCCCAAAGCGCTTTCAGGGGGACAGCGGCAGCGGGTGGCTGTAGGAAGGGCTATTGTGCGCCAGCCCAAGGTTTTTCTCTTCGATGAACCCCTTTCCAATTTAGATGCAAAATTACGGGTTCAAATGCGCGCGGAAATATCGGCTCTGCACACCCGGCTTCAGGCAACGATTATCTATGTAACCCACGATCAGGTTGAGGCTATGACCATGGGGGACCGTATTGTAATAATGAAGGATGGATATATACAGCAAATCGGTACGCCAATGGGTACGTACAATAAACCGGTAAATCGTTTTGTAGCCGGTTTTATCGGCTCACCGCCAATGAATATAATGAAAGCGGTTATAAAAGAGGAGAATGGCCAGATTATAACCGATGAAGGAGATTTCAAAATCAGACTTAAAGGCGGCCTTGCCGATAAAATGCGTGCTTTTGCCAACAAGGATGTTCTTTTCGGTATACGCCCCGAGGACCTCGAGTATGTCAAGTCAGCCAAAGAGGGCGAAACAATTGAATCGAAAGTAGAGGTTGTTGAACCTCTCGGCGCCGAAATACTTCTTTATGTGAGCACAAAGGAACATCAGATTGTCGTAAGGGTACCGCCGCAATTAGAGTTTAAAGTGGGTGATTTTGCATTTTTCAAACCCGCTATGGAGAAGATCCATTTCTTTGATATGGAGACTGAAAAAACTATAATATAAGCTCAACAGTTTCTTATAAGAAAGAAAATTGAAAACCGGCCCTGATGGCCGGTTTTCTTAAATATTGGCTTGATATAAATATTGCAATGCATAATAATCTCTAAAATGGCGAAACTGTCAACCAACCTGATACTAAATAAGGACTTACTCTCTAAATTAGAAAATCTCGGATCTGAAAGCGAAAAAATATACTTAAACCTGGGGCAAAGGCTTACGGAGCTGTTTAAGGAACTTGAACGGGGTTTTGCGGAATCCAGTCAACTTATAAGCTATTTTGCTGCTGAACAAACCGGAGCTGAAAAACTTGAGGAGTATAGCCTGGTTGAGGAAATAATCACCCAGGCGAAAGAGGTAATTGAAAAGTCTGCTGTTTTTTTTAACGAGATGCAGGAACGTGATAATGTCCTCTTTTCATCAATAAATGAGGGTATTGACCGGTTGAGTTCCCTGGACAGCAGGATTGAGAATATCCGTGAGGATTCCATAGAAATGGAATTGATTTCCCTGAATGCAATGACTGTTGCTTTGAAGGCGGGTTTTGCAGGACGGGCCTTTTCCTATATAACTGATGAATTAAAAAAACTCTCTTCGCGCACAGTAATCTATACTGAAGACCTTACCAGGAGTGGAGAGAGTATTCTTAAAGATTTTTTAGAGTTTCGTAAACTGGTCGGCGAGATACAGGCTTTTCAGCAAAGATTTTTTGGTGATTTTCAGGAAAGACTCAACAAGTGCTTTGATAGATATAATATGGGAGTGAAGCAGTTGGCAGAGATGCTCTTCGGGGTAATTGAAGATGCAAAAGCGGTAAAAAAACCCCTCTATAGGATTATGGAAGAGGTGCAGCTTCAGGATATAATAAAGCAATCACTTGAGCACGTGCTGCTCTCTTTGAAGGAGTTTGATCTCAATTCTGAGACTCAATACAATGAGCATCTACTTGATGAGCTTTCATTTGTGGAAAAGATCCCCCGGCTTTGCCAGGATCTGCTCGATGATATCGAGCGGAAGATCGGGAAGAGCCGCGATTTGTTTTCAGCTAAACTCACCGATATTCGTTCAACCCTCAGGGATGTGGAAGATCAGCGAGGGGCTTTTCTTGAATACTTTACCGAATCGGGTAAGAATGAGTTGGAGGGGGGAGCTCTGGAACAGATGTTGCCGAATCTGTGGGGGTTTTACAGGAGCTTCTTTCAGGCATTGACCATTCAATGACGGGGAAAATGGCCATTGGCCGTGACGGTAACCGGATTGTTGAGAATATTACAATATTAAAAACAGGTTTTGAGAATTTCTTTGAAATAATTGATCGCTTCTATGCCATAGAGGTAGCCTCAAGGATCCAGGTAGCCAAACAAGAGGTGCTTAAGGATCGAGCGGAAACGGTCAATGAGATGACCAGGTTGACAGCTCGAATTGATGATGATGTCAAAGAGGCGTTGAGAATACTCAAACATGCTCTGAACAAAATCTACGGTATTATTGATAAATACTCAAATGCAGTAGAAATGGAAATGTCAGTGGTACAAGAGACGGCTGATTGTATCAAAAGCAGTTATGACCGGTTGATGTTTTCAAAAACAACCCTGGCTGATACTCTGAAGAATTTTTCCGTCTACTCAGAGCGTTTTTTATCCTTACTCGATGCGTCAGAGGGCGATATTCTGCACCTTGGTATGCTGGGTAAGGTAATTACAGAGATAAAAGATGAGCTGGCAGGTGTGCAGGTCAGGGCGGAAACCTTAAAGAGAGAGGTGCTGCAGGGAATGGGTTTGCAGGAATGGCAGATAAAGGACGATAAGCTGCAGACTATGATCGAAAGATTTACAATCTTCAGCCACAAGCAGGTTGCAGGTGAAATTGGTGGCTTTGAGGTTGAAGAGGGTAGCCAGGAGGGAGGGCTTACCCTATTCTGATCTTATTTTAAGGATATAAGCGAGGAGTGCTATGGCAAAGAAAATATTAATTGTTGATGATTCTTCCACTTTAAGGGCTTCTGTTGACTTTACTCTAAGTGAACACGGCCATGAAGTGGTACAGGCAGGGGATGGTGTCGAAGGACTGGAAGTACTCAAAGGATTTGAGGGAAATGAGAGTGAACTAGGAATGATTATTACTGATATTAATATGCCCAATATGGATGGTATCACCTTTGTAAAAGAGGTTAAAAAGACTGTGTTTAAATTCATCCCCATTTTAGTATTGACCACCGAATCACAGGAGAGCAAAAAAATGGAGGGCAAAGAAGCTGGAGCTTCAGGGTGGCTGGTAAAACCTTTTAAACCCGAACAGCTTGTTGCCGTAGTTTCCAAGTTTTTAAAGTGAATATATCATATAATATCAAGTTCCAGCTTGAGCTGGTAACTATTTTTCCCGGAGAGTTCCACGCGACCGGTCAGGAGCGGGTTATCTATACCCTGCTCGGCTCCTGCATAGCCGTGGTACTCTATGATCCGGTGAAGAAAGTTGGGGGTATGAATCATTTCATGCTCCCGGATACAATTGATAAAGAACGTTTTTATCTTTCTAAAAGCGGCAAGTACGGCATGTATGCCATGGAACTTTTAATAAATGAATTGATCAAATTGGGGGGGGTTAAGAAGAATTTTCAGGCCAAGGTTTTTGGCGGCGGCAGTGTGCTTGGTTCCAGGGGTGGTCACGTTTCCAAGGTTCCGGAGAATAATATCAGATTTGCCTTTGCCTTCCTTGAGCAGGAAAAAATTCCGCTTATTGCCTCTAATGTCGGGGGCAATGAAGCGAGAAAAGTATATTTTTTTACCAAAGAATCCAGGATCCTCTTAAAAAAGATTTCCAGGTCTCAGAGCGCACCCATTGCCTCTGAGGAATCAGCTTACTTCAATAAAATACGCACAGAAAAAGAAGTCAAGAAAGAACAGCTTACCTTTTTTTAACCCGCAAAGATGGTTGCGGCAGCTAAAAATCCTAAAAAGAGAAATCCGAATTCAAAAAGCTGTCACCGCTTTCATCTGTTGAAAAAGCATCGGTTGGAAAGGAACCATTGTTCCGTATGGAATATAGCTTGGTTATATATCTTATGCGCGCCATCTTTCGGCCAAGCTCATCTTTATCCCTCTCAAAGCGGCGGAAGAAAGCATCAGCGGTGAGTCCGGCTTTGATGGTTCCGCGTCCATAACCCTGATCGTAATAACTTTTCAGCTCCTGCAGCCGGAAGTAAACTCTTTCAAAGATAAAAAGCACCCTTCTCAAACGAAGCAGATCACCGATCAGTTTTTTCTTTTCCCGCATGTTTTCCATGGTTGAACCCATGGTGCCGTTGCTATCCTCTTTGAACCATTTGCTGATTATTTCTTCGTTCCTGTAAAGTTTACTGTATGCCTGGTTAAAGTTTTCCGTCAGGGTCAGGTACCGGACAGCATACCCGCGCAGCGCTTTCAGGGCGTTGCTTCTAAAAACACTGAGACGTTCAGCATACCAGTTATCCTTAAAAGTAGGAAGATCGGATACAGCTACCGGAATGGCTCTGAAAATCTCGTCGGTGCGCTTTTCCACTGCTTTTCCGGGCACAGCGAAGAGTTCTGTATCTCCCTCATCCCGGCAGGAAACCTGTCCCTCTTCACAGGTTATTAACAAGTCACCGGCGACTGTGGTGGTAACGGTAAAAGAGGTGCCCCTGACACCCATGGTTGCCGATTCGGTTCGTACCTCAAATGCTTGAGAACGACTCATTTTCTGAACTTTCATAGAAACAGAGCCGGAGATCATACCAAGGGTAGTCTTGTTTCCCTGTTTAAGTTGATTCAATTCAAAGTAAAAAGTTGTATTTGGCGAGACTTTAATTGTTGTATCCGGACTGTCCTCTGTAGTTAAAACGATTTCGGCCAATCCATATTCACCGGTGGTTAAGAGATCGAAATTTTCAATGGTTGTGCCTATGTCTACATAGTCCAGGGCAACGCTGTTCCTGGTAATCTCGATTTCATCTTCGAGATAGACAATTTCACCTATTATCTCTTCGGCGAATAGCTGATTCAGTGGTGTCAGGCAGCTTATCAGTAACAGGCTAATCAGTATCTCTCTTATCCTCATATTATCCTCCCTTGGTTCGATGCACAGGCAACTCCCCGCGCCTCTTTAAATATAGCACTTAATTCAGCTATTTCATGGGGCAATCTGCCAAAAACATTTCTCCAGACAGCCTGGCTTTCCATACACAGGTATACGGGTATCGGTGATCTCCACCTCTTCCTGATTTGCTTGAGAATATAACGGTAAACCCCGCTTCTTGTCTTCTGCAGGTAACGGTATTTACCATCCCTGCAGGGAATAAATTCCTCCAGCAGAAAATCCTGGCTGCCCATTTTTTGCTTCAACTCTTTAGTATATCGCATTGTTCCCAGGCTTATCCAGGCAATTTTATCCTGGGGAATATCCTTTAAGCTGGAGATGGTCTGCGCATATTGATGCTGCCAGTCCCCGGTCAGGAATAGCGGATCAAAATGAAAGGAAACAAGGTAACCATGTTCAACGCTCTTCCGGGCTGCCTGAATTCTTTCCGCCAGAGTGCCGGCTATACCCTCATAGCGGTTGATCAGCTTTTCGGGATTCAGCGAAAAGCCGATAACCGTATTGCCCTTATTTTCCAGGCCGAGGAGGTGATCGACGAAATGGGTTTTTGTTTTCAGTTCCAGGAAAATATTGGCAAATGGCGAAAGAGCCCGGATAAAATCTTCAGAGAGCCTGAAAACCGGATCAAGCAGCAATGAATCGCCCACTTCGCCTGTGCCAACTCTGATTGTTCTATCTTTATTGTTTTCAGCAATTTCAATAATTCGTTTTATCGCAACCTCTGTATCCAGGTAGATAGTGATTGGGGCAAAATTCAGATAGCTTTTCATAATACAGTATGAACAATTCAGGATACAGCCCAGATAAAGATCCACGGTGATGTAGTTGCAGCAGAGATGACCCCGTGAAGCGGGACAGTGACCAACAGTTTCTCCTTTTGACCCGGAAATAAAGAGTGTATGACTGTTCATATCCTCTCCGGGAATCTCACCTTTGTCATCAATGTAGATTACCGGCAGGTGGCGCAACCTTTGAAGCGCTGTTTCAAGGCGCCTGAGATGTCGGACTTCTTCGGCCACATATATTTTTTTAAAATGATCAATATAAGAGTTCAAAGAGCTCATCTGTTTTTTCCGCAAAGGTCTTCAGGTAATTGATTTTTTTCTCAAGCGCCTTTTTGCTGTTAAAAGAGAAAGACATATTGAAGTTCTCACCCTCAAAGAAGGAGGGCGATGTTAATTTAATACCGGTTCCAGTCAGTAATTTTCCTTTCAATTCAAGGAAACGCTCTTCCATGGCGGTAAGTTCTGGAAACCGCAGGGCTTGAGCAGTTTTAAGAGGATCTGCGCTGTTCAGAGTATTCCTGACCAGCGAAAGTATTTTTTCTTCCGGAATTCTATGCTTCATCGAGACTTCCAGCAGTTGATTCAGAATTAGCCGCCGTTTGCTGAAGGAGAGGGGATTTTCCCCCGATCTTAAAAGGACTCCTATATCTTCAATCAAAGCTGCATGCCAATTATTGCAATGCAGAGCGGTTTTAAGATCGATCAGCTTATCATCCACCAGTGCTTTCAATTGTGTTTTCAGGGCTGAGAATTGTTCAACGCGGGCAAAAAGCCGGCTGTCCTCATGGCCCAATAGAAGCGGGGAGAGGCTGCTAAAGAGCTCACTGCTGCCCTTTTTTACCAGAAGATTGTATACCCTTTCCATTTCCCCCCAGGTGAAATTACCGGCTCTATCTTCGATTGTTATGGCAATCCTCAGCAGTTCTATCAGCGGCTTTTTCCCTATCCTGACAACCGGCAGGCTGCTGTAACCTGCCTTTGCAGCAGAACATAGAAGATTAAAACCCCAGACTAATTCTTTGCCGGCAACCGGTAGTGGCGGCAGGAGCCCTAATTCTAAAAGCTCATTTTTAATCGCTTTGCTTCCGGTAAATATGTCAAAGCTGGCAGCAAATGATCTGAGCTTTTCAATCGGGAGATAGTCCATATTAATTTCAGGTTATCAGAGTTGTCCTCTTTGGCCAATAGAGATCGATAATACTTTTCTTGACGGGAAAACTCAGACGTGTTACACTATACAAGCGGAGGGATATTATTATGCTATTACCTTTAAAATCATGCCAGTTCAGCGCAAGAAATAATCAAGTCCAGCGCCCGAATAAGGATATAGTCTGCGCTGGAAAAAGTATATTTAAGCTTGTTATAGTATGTTTTTTGGTATTAACAGTACTGAATTGCAAGTCAGCTCCTGAAACTGAAGCTCCCCCGGAGGAGCAAATAGTCAAAGAAGTGGAAAAGCCGGTTGAGGAAACAAAACCGGAGGAACCTGAAGCTGTCGTGGTTGAGGAGAAAGTTGTTCAGCCGGTGACTGACCAGGAGGTGGCCGTAGCGCGGAATGCCATTGCCAGGGCGGAAGAAGTTGAAGCTGATTATTATGATCCGGAAGTATTTGTCCAAGCTAAAAAGAGTTTCAATAATGCCCTCAAAATCAGGGA
The DNA here is from genome assembly GCA_030604195.1 of Spirochaetales bacterium. GTDB lineage: Bacteria > Spirochaetota > Spirochaetia > SZUA-6 > DRHE01 > DRHE01. The sequence goes on along the minus strand of JAUVWI010000006.1, from coordinate 15,265 downwards.
TACAGATCCGGATAAAGCGCGTGAATATCTAAGTGAGGCCCGCGAGAAAGCTGATCTGGCCTATGAAAATTCAGTCGGTAAGGCGGTTGAGATGTTCAGCCGGCGGCTGGAGCGCTCCCGGAAGAACCTGCTCTCAATGGATGCGGATAAGTTTCTACCCGGGGAGTACGCAGAAGCCGTGTCAGGGATCGACAAAGCTCAAGCCCTCTATGATAGGGGAGATCTGTCCGGAGCAAATGAGCAGGCCTATGAATCTCTTAAAGCTATGTCCGATCTGGCCCAGAGACTGGATGAGCGCTTAAGGTGGATAGGTATTTTAAAAAGGGACACCAATCAATATCTTACTGAAGCGGAAAATCTTGGCGCAGACCGCAGAGCACCTACAGAGTATGAGAGAGCCAATCAACTCTACTGGCAGGGGATTGAAGATTTTCAAGCATATAAGATAATTGAGAGCGAAGAAAATCTGGGCAACGCCCGCGAAACGGCTCTGGCTGCTGTTAAACTTTCAAAGGGAAAGGCGGAGCAGGAAAAACAGCAAACCGACACCCTTATGCTGGAGGTAATGCGCGAGATTGAAGAGGCCGCGGGTTTAACCATAGTTACCGATGAAGGTACTGTTGTGGAACCGGAAGCCTGGTCCGGCGAGGAGTTTATTGGGGAAGAAGAAAGTGAAAAGGCTAAAGGTAATAACAGTTCGCAGGCTTTGCCCCTGGATAACTCCACCGTTGTTCTGGCCGACATTACTGAAGAGAATTTGCTGACCCAGGCTAAGGAATTGTGGAAAAGGGGAGTGGCCGAGCGTGATAACGGCAACTACCAGGTGGCAGTAGAATACTTTAAAGAGGCGCAGCGGCTTATTGCAATTTACAAGACCCAGGCTGTGAATCCGGATAGCCCGCTATATGTGGTGCGGCTGATACCGGAAAGAAGGGATTGCCTCTGGCGTATTGCTGAATATGAGTTTGTCTATGGTAATCCCTATCTCTGGCCGCGCATCTGGCGCCGCAACAGAAAGCTGATTCAGCATCCGGATCTGATCTATCCCGGCTGGAAACTGATAATACCGCCGAAATAGAGAAAAAATTAGGCTTATTCAGCTGTCATAGCGCTTTATCTTCTCTTTCAACTCATCAGTAATTTTGTTGAGTTCAGCTCTGGATTCAGCCTCCACCACCAGCCTTAGGTAGGGCTCGGTATTTGATTTACGCAGGGAGAACCACCAGGTAGGAAAATCAATCCGTATGCCGTCAATTGTAACGGACTGACCATGGCGGTAATCTTTACTTATTGAACTGATAATCCTGTCCTTATCATTAACTGTAAAATTCAACTCACCTGAAAAATGATATTTGCTTATGCCCGCTATCATCTGTGAAATGGAGACTCCCTCTTTAGTGAGTATGTTAAGGACTATTAACGCTGCCATCATGGCTGAATCACAGAAAAAGTTATTCCGGAAATAGTAGTGACCGGCCAGTTCCCCACCGAATATCCCCCTTGTCTCTCTGAGCAGTTTTTTGGCGTGAGAGTGACCCACTCGGCAGATAACGGGTTTGCCGCCCAGTGAGTCGATAAACTCAACTACGCTTCTTGAGGAACGAACATCATAGGTAACCGCGCTTCCCAGGTTTTTTTTGTATTTGAAGAAGTAGATTCCAAGCAGGGCGGTAATCAAATCCGGAGAGATAAAATTACCCTTTTCATCAATAAACATAACCCTGTCCGCATCACCATCAAAGCAGATACCCAGATCAGCCTTTTCAGCCAGGGTTCTTGTTTTCAAGGAAGCCAGGTTCTTTTCATCCAGGGGATTCGGCTCATGATGGGGAAAAGTGCCGTCAGGTGTATCATACATGGTAATAATTTCTCCCGGCAGATTCTTGATTACATCGTGAATAAAGACACCGGCCGTGCCGTCTGAGCAGTCGATAACCGCTTTGATGGCACCGATACCCTCTTTGTAGGGCGCCAGGTGGGCAATATAACTCTTGCGGATATCCAGGCTACGGAGGGAACCTCTTTCGGCAACCGGTATTACCGGCGTGGAACTTAAAGCTAATTCCTCCAGTTTTTCCAGACCGCTGCCGTATCCCACCGGAATAGAGTCTCTTGCAGATATTTTTAAACCGTTATATTGGGAAGGGTTATGGGAGGCGGTAATCATTACACTGCCGCCGAGATTATAGAAGGAGGTGGCAAAGTATACGGCAGGGGTACAGCAGAGTCCGATGTCGCAGACGTTACCTCCCGCGGCCATAATGCCCCGGCTCAAATATGAGAATATTTCATCCGAGCTCTCCCGCGCATCTCTGCCGATAAGTATTTCATCAGCCTTGAGTAGTGAAGGCAGAAAGAAGCCTATGCGGTAGGCCAGCTCCTTATTCCATTCCTGGTTATAGATCCCTCTGATGTCGTAAGATTTAAAAATGCTCATATTTCCTCCTGCGGCCGCTATTATAACATCTTTCCCTCTGGTTTCCAGCAGCTAATTAAGGTATATTAACCGGATGAAAATTATTCCCTTTACTGTTAAAGCCAATCTTCCTGAAAAGCTGATGCCCTTAAAGGAACTGGCGTACAACCTCTGGATAAGCTGGAACTTCGAAGCGATCAGGCTCTTCATACGCCTCGATTATGATGCCTGCCTGGCTTCTCGTCAGAACCCTGCTAAAACTTTGGGGTTGGTAACCCAGGAGAGGCTTGAAGAGGCAGCTGCAGATGATTCCTATCTGGCTGCTTTAGAGCGGGTATGCTCGCGTTTCCGCAGCTACCTGGACGGAGAGCGCTGGTACAGCGGCAATATGACCAGGACAATCGCCTATTTTTCTATGGAGTATGGTCTGGATACCCAGCTTCCCATTTACTCCGGGGGTCTGGGCGTGCTCTCGGGAGATCATTTGAAGACAGCTTCAGATCTGGGTCTGCCGCTTGTCGGTGTGGGACTGCTCTACCGGCAGGGGTATTTCCGGCAGTATCTTAACCCCGACGGTTTTCAGCTGGAAACCTACCCGGAAAATGACTGGTATAATATGCCGATAAGCATCTGCGCTGACAAAGATGGGGAAGCGGTAAGAATCAGTGTTGATATTGGCGGTGAGCTTGTTATTGCCCAGGTATGGGAAGTAAAGATCGGGCGCAGCTCTCTCTATCTGCTTGATGCCAATATTGACGAGAACAGCCCGGATAATCGCCTGATAACAGCTACCCTCTATGGGGGTGACCGCGAAATGCGGCTACGCCAGGAGCTGCTCCTTGGCATCGGCGGCATAAGGGCTATCTTTGCCCTGGGTATAACTCCGGCTGCGGCTCATATGAATGAAGGCCACTCCGCTTTTCTGGGGCTGGAACGTATCCGCCGGTTGGTGGCTGAGCAGGGGCTTACCTTCAAGCAGGCGCTGCAGGCGGTAAAACCGACCAATATTTTTACTACTCATACACCGGTCTCAGCAGGTAATGAACGTTTTGCCGTTGACCTGATGGCAAAGTATTTTAAGAAAATCGCAGCAGAGCTGAAGCTCGATTGGCAGGATTTTTTAGCTTTGGGCAGAGAGAATCCGGCTGATTCGGGAGAGCCATTCTGCATGACCGTGCTGGCGCTGAAATTATCCGCGTACGCAAACGGGGTAAGCTCGCTGCACGGCCAGGTATCGAAAAAAATGTGGCGAAAGCTGTGGCCCGGTTTGCCGGTAGCGGAGGTGCCGATCTCTGCTATTACCAATGGCATTCATCCCCGGACCTGGATTTCCCATGATCTGCTCGATCTCCTGGACCGCTATTTGGGGCCCTCCTTCAATGACCGTCCCATGGAATTTGATATATGGGAAAGGCTGGAGCGCATCTCAGACGAGGAACTCTTCAGAACCCATGAACGCCGGCGGGAAAGACTGGTGGCCTTTACCCGCCACCGGCTTAAGGCGCAATTAGAGAGCCGCGGCAAGAGCGCTGCCGAAATAGAAGCGGTTGAAGGCGCTCTTTCTCCCTATGCCCTTACCATAAGTTTTGCCAGGAGATTTGCCACCTATAAGCGGGCGAACCTGCTCTTAAAGGATCCGGAACGGTTGATAAAGCTGCTCACCGATAATGAACATCCGGTACAGTTGATATTCGCCGGCAAAGCCCATCCCCATGACCTGGATGGTAAAGAGCTGATCAAAGAGATAATTCACTTTGCCGGCAACCCGGAGGTGCGGAGCAGGATAGTCTTTCTGGAGGACTACGATATGACCATTGCCCGCTACCTGGTTTCCGGAAGCGATCTGTGGCTGAATACACCCTTAAGGCCAATGGAGGCCAGCGGCACCAGCGGCATGAAAGCGGCCTTTAATGGTGTGCTCAATCTCTCAATTCTCGACGGCTGGTGGGCTGAAGCCTTCAGCCCCGACTGCGGCTGGGCAATAGGTCAGGGCGAGGAGTATAAAGAAAAAGCTCTCCAGGATGAAATTGAAGGAAAAGCGCTTTACAACCTGCTGGAAAGAGAGATAATCCCCATGTTTTACAGCCGGGGCAGGGATGGTTTGCCGCGGGAATGGATAAAGCGTATGAAGAATTCAATGAGTATGGCGGGCCGCGGCTTCAGCAGCCATCGAATGCTCATGGAATACTCAGACAAATTCTACCTGCCGGCATTGGCAAATTATGAAGCTTTTTCCGGCAAAGGTTTCACCAGGGCAAAAGAGGTGGCTGAATATATCGCCAGAGTGCAGGATCAATGGGGAAATATTCAAGTGGAGCACTCTATGGTTACCGGTGACAGGAGACGGCGAGTAGGGGAAAAGCTGAAGGTAACGGCCAGGGTTGATCTGGGAAGTCTTGCTGCGGATGATGTGCTTGTGGAGCTTTATTTCGGCCCCCTTTCACCGGGGGGGGAGATAGGCGGAGCGCGAAGAATGGAAATGAGGCCTTTAAAGGCAGACAACTTGGGCAAGGGGGGCGCTTTAAACTATGAGACGGAGATTCCCTGCGATTATGTGGGCCGGCAGGGATATGCTGTCAGGGTACTGCCGCGCCATCCCTTTTTAATAGAGCCATTTCCCCCCGGTTTGCTTAAGTGGGGGTAGGCAATAGCCTGCTGAGGAGCTTCTGCCCGGCGTTTACAATAGCTTAAAATACTTGGTATTTGAAGACAAAATGACAAATGTTTCAGTGTAAGAGATACCGCCGATCTTTTTTAAATCTCTCCTGAAAAGAACATCATTTAGTGAATTCAGGGAATCGACCATTACTTCAAAGAAAAGGTCAAAACGGCCGGTGGCATTCCACACGCTGGTGACACCCGGAATCTTTTCAATTTCCTTTATCTTTTCTTCGTGATCCCGTTCTTTTAGATTTACTCCCACAATTGCTGAGATCCTTCTTGGCAGGGCAAATGGATTAACTCTGGCCTCCAATTTTAGAATACCTCGATTGATCAATCGATCAACCCGATTTTTTATTGTGCCTTCAGAAACTTTGAGTTTTCCGGCAATAGTTTTAAATTGTCTTCTGGCATCCTCCTGCAGCTCAAGTATGATCTCTCTGTCGAGTTTGTCTATTTCCTGTTTTTCATCGTTCATTCGCTTAATTCACTCCAGCAATACCAGCTTATACTATGTTGATTCTTTCCTGTCAAGGAGATAAGGCTCTCTTGTAAATTGTATTTAACAGATTAATGTAAAAAAAAATTGCATATACTAAATAAAATTAGTTTATCTATTGACTTTAGCGTAATTCTAGTGTATAAGCGCAATTAAAAGAAGGCAGTTGCTCCAGGCAAAATGTCTTATAATTCGAACAAAAGGAAGATTCAGGAGAAGATAGATGTCAATAGCGCTGGAAAAACCATCTCACAACCGCATCCTATCGACTGAGCAGATAAACCAGGTCAATGAATACGCTCTCAGGTTGATGGCAGAAATCGGCTGCAAAGTGCAGAGTGAAGAGGCCTTGGACCTATTGGGCAGGGCCGGGTGTGATGTTACGAACCCTGACCGGGTAAAGATACCCAGGCGGGCCGTGCTGCAAGCCCTGGAAGCCGCTCCGGGTAAAATAGAGATATTTAACCGGGATGGTGAGCGCGCCATGGAATTAAAAGAGAGCTCCTGCAATTACGGCACCGGGTCGGATTGCCCTACTACCATTGACCTTGATACGGGTGAAAGGAGAGCCTGTCTGAAAGAGGATGTGGGCAGGCTGGCAAGGTTTTGTGATGCCTTGCCCAATATTGATTTTGTCATGTCTTTCGGCATTGCCTATGATACACCAAAGGGTGGCAATTTTGTACATCAGTACGAGGCCATGTTAAAAAATACGAAAAAGCCGGCTATTGTAACCGGCCACGGCAGAAACGACATGAATGCCATGATCGAGATGGCTGCAGCAGCGGTGGGAGGTGTGGAGGAGTTGAAAAGGAAGCCGCCTCTTATTCTATATACCGAACCTTTATCGCCCATGGTGCATACGGAGATGGGCGTGGATAAGGCGTTGGTCTGCTGCGATTATGAGATTCCCTTTATCTATATCGGCAGTCCGATGCTGGGTGCCTCAGGGCCTGTTACTCTGGAGGGAACACTCGTACAAACTTTGGCCGAGTCTCTGGCAGGACTGGTTATCTTTCAGAACAAGAAAGCGGGCGCAAAGTTCATTTTTGGCGGTGATGCCACCGTTATGGATATGAATACCAATATTTTTCGGTACGGAGCTCCTGAATTGAATGTCCTTAACCAGGCGCTGGCGGATATGGCCCATTTTTATCATCTTCCCTTATTCTGCATTGCAGGGGCGTCGGATTCAAAAGTATTGGATGCACAGGCGGGGCTCGAATCCGCGCTCTCCATCTACATGGCAACATTGAACGGCTGCAATATCATCCATGACTGTGGTTATCTTGAGTCTGGTTTAACCTCTTCTTTTGAATCGATACTATTAGCAGATGAAATCATCGATCTTGTCGCGTACATGCTCCGGCCCCTGGAATTCAACGACCGGACAGTTGCTTTAGATGTGGTGGAGAGGGTAATGGCGGGGAGCAATTTTCTCATGGAAGAGCATACAGCGGAGAAATTCAGAAAGTCATTGTGGTTCCCGCGCTTCATTAACAGAGAGCGTTACCATACCTGGGAAGAGGAGGGAAAAAAGGACCTGGCAATAAAACTGAATGAAGAGGCAAAGGAGATATTCAAAAATCATCGGCCGGTTAGTTTGCCCGATGAAACAATAAAGGCAATTGACAGGATTGTTGCCCGGCATCGGCCTGATGTTGAGTAGCTTTTTATAGTATTTATCCTGCGTTGCAGGAATGGAAGAAGATTAATATTGAAGGAGGTTAAGGATTTAATCCATCTGCCGGATCTTCCGGTAACTAAAAAAAACAGAAGAGGAGTTGTGTTATGAAAGAATCAAGAAAAAGATTCGTAACTATCCTGCTTATGGGAGTGATGTTGCTGGCCGTTGGGTCGGTAATGTTTGCAGGAGGGCAGAAAGAAGCTGTGCCGGCAGGAGCAGCCGCTGTTGCCGGTGGGGTTAGAAGAGGGGGAACAATTTCCGTGGCAGTGGCAAGCCCTGTCATGCAGCTTGATCCTCATAAGGTCAAGGGTGAAGAGGCCTACAATGCAACCTTCCACATTTTTAGCACTCTAACCCGCATTTCCAGTGACTTCAGTGCTGTACCCGAGCTTGCCGAGAGGTGGGAACATTCAGCTGATGCCAGGACATGGACCTTCTACATCAACCAGAATGCCTATTTTCACAATGGCCGCCAGGTAACGGCGGAAGATGTCAAGTTCAGCCTGGAACGGGTCCTTGATAAAGAGGTAAGCCCCAGGGGCTGGAATGCCATCGGCCCGATAGATAAGATAGAGGTGAAAGACAATTTCACGGTGGTAATCGAGCTTACCACGACGTATCTGGACCTGCCGGTTGACCTGGGCGGTGTTTATCCGCGGATCGTTGCCAGGGAAAATATCGACCAGATAGACACCAATCCCATCGGATCCGGTCCCTTCAAGCTTAAGAAATGGGATCCCAGCGGGGTTACGGTGCTGGAAAGAAATGACAAATACTTTATGGATGGAGAAGACGGTCAGCCCCTTCCCTATATTGACGAGTACAGAATCATTCCCATCAAGGAGAACCTGTCACAACTGGCGGCTCTCAAGAGTGGAGATATAGATCTGGTCTACAGGGTAAGCTACGATTTGCTCAGCCAGGCATTACTGGATAAGAAAATTGTGATCCAGGGCACACCCACCCTGGGGTACCAGCCCATCGTTTTGAACCTGGATCCGGAAATTTACGATGGCCAGAATGCAGCGGAGAGGAGGGTCTTTCGCAATGATAAGCTTCGCCAGGCCTTTTCCTATATCATTAACCGCAAGGCGGCGCTGCAGATAGCCCTTAGCGGTTACGGGATCATCGGTAACGACCAGACCATTCCGCCTTTCCACGTGTACGGTAATCCCAATGAAAAACAAAAGAGCCAGGATATTGAGCTGGCTAAAAAACTTCTCGCCGAGGCCGGTGTTGCCCCGGGAACCCATTTCAAAATGTACACCAGCCCCGGCAGACCGGGGATGATGGAGCTGGCGGTAGCCTTCAAGCAGATGGCTAAAGAGGCCGGAATTGTGATCGACCTTGAGGTAATCGATATCAGCCGCTACTGGGCCGATATTGAATTTAAGGAACCGCTAATGACCAGCAACTGGGGGGGCAGGCAGACAGTCAGTGCCTGCATAATGCCTTACTACCACTCAGAGGGCGGTAAGAATGAGTCTCATTACAGCGATCCTGCACTGGACAAGGTGCTGGAGCAAGCGGAAGGCGAAGCAGATTTTAATAAGAGGAAAGAACTTTACTGGAAAGCCATGGAAATGGTCAGTGAAGCCTCGGTCACGATTATTCCCTACTTCAAGAACCACTACATGTCCTTGAGCCAGGATGTTAGAGGTGTGGATGTGCATCCGCTCACCTACCTGTGGGTAGATAGGGGCTGGTTGATCCAATAGTATACCTTTAGTATACATTAAAAAGGAGTGCCGTGCACTTAGATGAATGTACGGCACTCTTAATAATTCATTTGGTGGTCATATGAACAAGTTGGGGTTATTCATCATAAAAAGGATGGGAACAACTGTAATACTCCTGGTGGTTATTTCTATCCTTATCTTTGGGATTATCCAGTTCATGCCGGGTGATGCCGTGGATATGATGCTGGGAGGCGTTGCCCAGGACTCTCTGGGAGAAGAGACAATTGAAACGCTCCGAAGAGAGCTCGGTCTAGATCTGCCCGTCTACCGGCAGTACTTCAACTGGATCACAGGTGTTCTCCGTGGAGACATGGGCACATCCCTGATCATGAAGGCCCCGGTTGGTCCGATTATTCTCGCCCGCCTCAGGGCTTCCTTGTTGCTGGCAATCCCGGCCAGCTTGATGATGGTTTTTTTCGGGCTGACCCTTGGAGTCTTATCGGCAGTAAAGGAAAACTCACTTATCGATCACTTTATTTCTTTTTCCACCCTCTCGATGATCTCCATTCCGGCATTTCTTGTTGGATCGATTTTTATCTACATTTTTTCCGTCAAACTGAATTGGATTCCCGCGGCTTTTAATGCCTTGCCTTATGAGGATTATTCATTCTTAAAAAAGATAAGCTTTTTCTTCACCGTGCTTATCTTCCCCAGCCTGACCCTGTCATTCGAGAGTGTCGCCTACGTGGTCAGGCAGACGAGAGCCTCGATGATCGAAGAACTGAAGACAAATTACGTGCGCACGGCCGTGCTGAAGGGTGTTCCTCCCCAAAGGGTGATCATTTTCCACGCCCTGCGCAATGCGCTTTTGCCGGCCATTACCGTAATAGCCTTTAATATCGGCTATATTCTGGCCGGCGTCGTAATTGTGGAAGCGGTTTTTTCGTACCCTGGTATCGGGAATTTGATGATCATTGCCATCAATAATCGTGATATCCCTCTCATCCTGGGTACGATGCTCATTATTTCCGGGGCCTATGTTCTGGCCAACTTTGTAGCGGACATTCTTTACAGTGTTGTTAATCCAAGGATAAGGTACGGATGATGAAAATATTAAAAATATTTACCAGGCGCCATATTACACCGAGCCTGGTAATCGGCTCGATTATCCTGCTGCTCTTTATTCTTATAGGCATATTCGGCACCAGCATTGCCCCCTACGATCCGCAAGAGATGCACTATGAGCATCTCAAAGAGCAACCCTCCGGGTCATTCCCGCTGGGCACCGACCGTTTCGGCAGGGATGTTTTAAGCCGGGTCATTGTGGGAACCAGGACTACTTTGACAATAGCTGCCTTCAGCACTTCGCTGGCCCTCATTATCGGCATCCTGGTTGGCGCCACAAGCGCCTATTTCGGAGGCTGGATCGATAATTTGATCATGAGGGTGAACGATATCTTCATTTCCTTTCCCACACTCATATTTGCTATGCTTGTGGTTGGTGTTCTAGGACCAGGTGTGGTTAACGGTGCTATTGCCATTGGCATAATCTATGCACCGCGGGTGGGACGGGTAATCAGGAGCGCCGCTTTGAATATCGTTCCCCTGGAATATATAGATGCGGCCAGGGTCCGGGGTGAGAATGCTTTTTACATCATTTTCAGAGAAATACTTCCCAATCTCTGGCCCACTATTATTGTAGAGGGATCGATCCGCCTTGGCTATGCAATCCTGCTGAGCGCCAGCCTGAGTTACATAGGTCTGGGCCAGCCACCTCCAACACCGGACTGGGGGCTCATGGCTTCAAGTGAAAGAGGCTATATGTTTCTCACTCCCTGGCCGGTATTCGCCCCCTGCATTGCCATAGTGATATCGGTGATCGGTGTCAATATTATGGGGGAAGGCCTGAAGGACCTGCTCCTTGCCAAAGGCTCCAGAAAGAAGGAGGTGGTTCCCCTGTGACGTACAAAGCAAGGGCAGAGCGAGAGCTTGCTGCAACTCACAGTGAGCCTACACTGGTAATAGAGAATCTGGATATAATCTATTCATCTTTGGGAAAGAATATTCAGGCCGTGCGCGGGGTAAGCCTTGAAATAGGGGCAGGTGAAGCATTCGCCCTGGTTGGAGAATCCGGGAGCGGCAAGAGTACGATAGCTTATGCTATTATGCGTTATCTACCCGGTAACGGCAGAATAGCCAACGGAAAGATCACTTTTCGCAGCGCCAACATCTTCCGCCTTACTGCCACTGAGCTTTTAAGCCTTCGCGGCGCACGGATGTCCCTGGTTCCCCAGGAACCGCTGACCAGTCTGAATCCCTCCCACCGGGTGGGCAGTCAGATTGCAGAGGTCTTCCGTATTCATCTCAATCTGTCAAAAGAAGAGGCCTATGAGCGTACCATCGAGATGCTTAAGCAGGTCAATATGCCTGATCCGGAGGGTATGGCTAGAAAATATCCCCACGAAATGAGCGGCGGCCAGCAGCAGCGGGTGTTGATTGCCATGGCCTTCAGCACACAGCCCGATCTGCTGATCATGGATGAGCCGACCACCGGGTTGGATGTTACCACAGAAGCCCGGATTCTTGACTTGATTTTGGAGATGAAGAACATATACAATTCAGCCATTCTCTACATTACCCATGATCTGGGGGTTGTAAGAAGGGTGTGTGAGCGTGTGGCAATTATCTATGCCGGTGAGATAATAGAGGTTGGCGATGTTAACACAGTATTTAACAGACCGGCGCATGGCTACACCCTTGGGCTGCTCGGCTGCATCCCCAAGATCAGCACGGCGGCTGTGCAGGAAAGACTCCAGGACATCGAGGGGTTTCTACCCGATATTACCGATTTAAAGCCCGGTTGTATCTTTGCTGCTCGCTGTGGCCGGGTGGAGGATGTCTGCCTGGCAAAAGTTATTCCTCTTACCGATATCGGTTCGGGTCATCTGACAAAATGTATATTCTATGAAAGGGTTCTTGATTTAAGCGATACTGTCTCGGGTAAACGGCAGGGTCATAAAGAAACTGCAGAACAACCACCGGAAATGGAGAGCCATGAGATCCTGCTGAAAATAGATAAACTTAAGAAGGTCTTTCATGTGAGCAGTGGTAAACTCCTGGCTATTGACGGGGTGAGTCTTGAGTGCAGGAAGGGAGAGATCCTGGGCATTGTGGGAGAGAGCGGCTGCGGTAAAACTACCCTGGCCCGTTGTATTGTCGGGCTATTAGAGGCAGATGATGGCCGGATTCTTTTTAACGGCGGGAAGGTATCGATAACTGCAAAGAGGCGAAGCAGGGAACTGAATCAAAAGATACAGATGATTTTTCAAAATCCTGATTCCACACTTAATCCCCAAAAAACCGTTGAGCAGATACTAAGCAGACCACTGACACTTTTCAAGATATGCTCTATAAAAGAGAGGCAAAAACAGGTTACAAGGCTCCTTGAATCGGTTAAATTAGGCGAACGTTATCTTCACCGATATCCTCATGAGCTTTCCGGTGGTGAGAAACAGCGGGTTGGTATAGCCCGGGCCTTTGCCGCGGAACCGGAATTGATTATCTGTGATGAGCCCATATCGAGTCTGGATGTATCCATCCAGGCGGGAATCATTAATCTACTCATTGATCTCCAAAAAGAACATGATATCAGTTACCTGTTTATAGGCCATGATCTTAATGTGATTCGCCACATCAGCAATAGAATAGTAGTAATGTACATGGGAAAGATATGTGAGGCAGGCACTTCTTATGAGCTATTCCAACCCCCTTACCATCCTTATACCGAGGCGTTGTTATCAGCCATTCCCATACTTGAAAACAATGTTGCCGTTAGAAAAATCCGTCTTGAAGGAGCTGTTCCCAGCCCGATAAATCCCGGATCCGGTTGTCGCTTCCATACACGTTGCCCCAAAAAAGCGGGAAAGATCTGTGTTACCACTCCGCCGCCTGAAATCGAAGTATCCCCGGGCCATCTAATCTGCTGCCATATTCCATTGAAGGAGCTCTGTTCAGTGCCGCCGGTGATCTCTTTGGGGGTTGGCTAAAAGGAGATCTAAATGAAATACATACTTGTTGTAGGCGATGGCATGGCTGATGAGCCTGTTGCCGGAATCGGCAACAGAACACCTTTAGAGGCCGCTACAACTGAAAACATGGATCGATTAGCCAGGGAAGGTCTGGTTGGTATGGTGAAGACAATTCCGGATGGATTTAAGCCCGGCAGTGATGTGGCTAATCTAAGCTTACTGGGGTACGATCCTTGTCTCTATTACCCGGGCGGCAGGGGTCCTATAGAAGCTGCAAGCATGGGTGTTGAGCTTGCCGGCGCTGATTGTGCGTTCAGGTGCAATCTGGTAACCATTAAAGATGACAGAATGGAAGATTTTACTTCCGGATATATAGAGACCAAAGATGCTGTTGAGCTTATTGCTCTTTTAAACACGGAGCTCTCAAATATTAATATCCATTTTTACCCCGGCGTATTTTATCGCCATCTATGTGTGATTAAGGGTAGGTTTGAAAACCTTAAATGTACTGCTCCCCACGATATTACAGGAAAGATCATCACTGGCTATCTTCCGGTTGGCTCAGGTGAGGCCCTGGTAAACAGGCTGATGAACAGATCAAAGGAGATCCTGCTTAAAAGCAAAGTTAATGCAAGAAGGAGATCCCGGGGTAAAGAAGCTGCAACCCAGATCTGGCTATGGGGTCAGGGATATGGAGTTGAAATTCCAGAATTTTATAAGAAATACGGGGTAAAAGGCGCCGTTATTTCGGCAGTGGATCTTATCAAGGGCATCGGCAGGCTCGCCGGGCTTGAGGTGGTTAATGTAAAGGGCGCCACGGGTTGGATTGATACCAACTACGAAGGAAAGGCGGATGCAGCCCTGGAATGTCTGCAGAAAAAGGATTTTGTTGTTGTTCATATTGTTTCAACCGATGAGACCTCTCATACCGGAGATGTAAGTCTAAAAATAAAAGCCATCGAAGACCTGGATAAAAGATTCCTGGGAAGGTTGCTTAATAACATTGATGGCGACTTCAGAATTCTGGTTATGCCCGACCATCCCACACCTGTCAGGATTAAGACCCACACTTCGGATCCGGTTCCTTTCCTGCTCTATGGAAAAGATGTGCAGGCAGATAAGGCAAATAGATATTCGGAAGCTGAAGCGGAAAAATCAGGCTTATTCATCAGGGAAGGCCATGGGCTACTGGATCTTTTATTTTAGCCCAGTGCTGATTGTCATATTATAAAAGTTTTGTTAAGATTACCGGATTTTCAAAGCTATCGTAGTATAGGAGTTACAGAGTGAAGATACTTTTCAGCGGCATACAACCAACCGGATTGCTCCATCTGGGTAATTATTTCGGGGCAGTGCGAAATTGGGTTGATATACAGTATGATTATTCCTGCTATTTCTCTATTGTTGATCTTCATGCTGTCACTATCCAGTATGATCCGAAGGTCTTTGCCGGCCAGGTCTTTGAGCTGGCCCTGGGGCTCTATAGCTGCGGACTCGATCCGGAAAAAACAAAACTATTTGTTCAATCCGAGGTTCCCGGACATGCAGATCTGACCTGGATATTCAATACTGTAACCCCTTTAGGGGAGCTTGAGAGAATGACCCAGTTTAAAGATAAAGCCAGGCAGAACCGTCAGAATATCAATGTAGGGCTTTTGGATTATCCGGTTCTCCAGGCGGCAGATATTCTGCTCTATAAGGGACAGGTGGTTCCGGTTGGCCAGGACCAGGTTCAGCACATTGAGTTTGCCCGGGAAATTGCCAGAAAATTCAACAGCCGCTATGGCCGCACATTTCCCGAGTGCCGGGCCAAATTAACCAAAACACCGCGCATCCTGGGACTTGATGGCGAGAGCAAGATGAGCAAGAGCCAGGACAATTATATTGCCCTGCTTGATTCCCGGGAGAATGTATGGAAAAAGTTGGCTCCGGCAAAAACCGATCCGGCGCGGGCAAGGCGCACAGATCCCGGAAATCCGGAGATCTGCAATATCTTCAGCTATCACAAGGTTGTAACTCCGGAAGGAGAGCAACAGGAGGTGGCCGAGGGCTGCCGAACTGCAGGTATGGGCTGTCTCGATTGTAAGAAGAAACTGCTTGTAAACCTGATGAAGGTAATGGATCCAATTCAGGAGCGCTATCAGGAATTGTCCGGAAAGAGAGATTACGTGCGCCAGGTGCTCGATGAGAATGGCGCGAAATGCCGGAAAGTTGCGGCAGATACAATGGTTGAAGTAAAAGAAAAAATGGGTTTGAACCCGGTGTGCTATTACCTTTAAAATCAGGCGTGTTCAG
>JAUVWI010000139.1 GCA_030604195.1 Spirochaetales bacterium | reverse complement strand
CATATGTGGCAGCGCCGGTTACCTTTTGCAATGCATCAATGCGCCTGACAGTTTTACCGACGTATCTTAAACCCATCATGCCCTCCATATACACAATTTCTGTATAAGAAATTTTATGATGATTAATTATCTGGGTCAAGTATAATATTCTATTTGACAGAAAAGATATGGTAATATATAATAGTAATCACTAAAGCACAAAAGTAAAGCGATATTACAAAGGGGGATTGTATGAAAAAACAAGCATTTATTTTAATGGCTGTTCTTCTCTCAGCCCCGCTTTTGTTTGCCGGCGGGGGAGCAGGGGTAACAGTGGAAGAAGAGGCTTTCCGAGTCGCTGCAATCTTTCAAACAGCTATTGAGGAACCCTGGGACGGTGTTATTCATCAAGCCTGTTTAAGAGCACAAGATGAGTTTGGTATTGAATATGAGTTCACGGAAAATATTGCTGCGGCGGATTTTGAGAAGGTATTGAGGGAATATGCCGAAAGAGGATTTACCCTGATTGTC
This sequence comes from Spirochaetales bacterium, assembly GCA_030604195.1. Classification (GTDB taxonomy): domain Bacteria; phylum Spirochaetota; class Spirochaetia; order SZUA-6; family DRHE01; genus DRHE01. The sequence continues at coordinate 3,722 of JAUVWI010000139.1, read as the reverse complement.
GGTGACGCCTTTCTGGCAGGTGAAGAACCGTCCAGACGGGTAGCCAGGGACTATCACGAGATCGCCTTTGCATTCGGTTCCGAGTTTGGACCGGTAGGCCCCAATTTCTCTGTATTCGATAACTGGATTCACGAACCCGCCTATCTCTGCGGTGTGATTGCCGGCAGATTGACCAGGACCAACATTCTGGGTATTGTTGCCGCCATACCTATAGGCGAGGTAAACAGACTGACCAATGCCTTTAAAGCAGGAGCATTGAGTGTGAATCCTGACGTCAGGGTGAAGATTGCTTACATCGGCAGCTGGTTTGATCCGCCAAAGGCTAAGGAAGCTGCGTTGGCTCAGATAGAAGCGGGCGCTGATCTGATCTTTGCCGAACGGTTTGGAGTATTTGAAGCCTGTAAAGAGAAGGGAGTACTGGCTTTCGGCAACATGTCCGATCAAAATCAACTGGCACCTGATACTGTTATCACCGGGCCAGTATGGGATATGTATCCTACTATCAAATACTGCATAGAGATGTTAAACAAAGACGCCTGGGTGGATATGGACCTGGGAGAGTGGTCTATGATGGCCAAGGGTGGATCAAGGCTGGCTCCTTTCCATGGTTTTGAGCAAAAACTGCCTGCTGAGGTTATTCAGGAAGTGAGGGATCTTGAAGAGAAGATTCTTAACGGAACCTTCCGTGTTCCGATTGATGAAGAACCGCCTATTTCAGACTGAAGTCTGGTATGAAGATTAGCCGTAATATTTAGGGCAGGCCCGGGTGCCTGACTGGCAGGCCCGGGTGCCTGCCCTAATGAGAAGCATGGCACCAGTACGAAAACACCTGCGGCAAAATCAGCCCTATATTTTCATGGCCTTTGATTATCAGGCACTGATAAGACCGACTAACACGAAAATATATTTTTATAGCCTTTGATCACAGTTCACCGGCAAGTAGGGGCAATTCATGAATTGCCCCTACATTATTACAATCGACCATACTTTACATTCTATAAGGTAAAATGGTGACAGTAACAGCTAACCAGCCGGTTGTGGAAATGCAATCCATAACCAAGCAATTTCTCGATGTAGTGGCTAACAGGAATATTAACTTCAATCTGTTCCCTAAAGAGATCTGCGCTCTGCTCGGCGAGAACGGAGCGGGAAAAACCACTCTGATGAATATTCTTTTTGGTTACTATACATGCGATAAGGGCGAGATTTTCATCAAAGGGAAAAAGGCTGAACTATCCTCTCCCAGGGATGCAATTTGCAGAGGGGTGGGAATGATTCACCAGCACTTTACCCTTGTTCCCTCTCAATCGGTGCTTGAAAATATCATTATTGGTACAGAAATGCGGAAAAGTGGTTTTCTTGATCTGAAGGCAGCGAAAGATAAACTGCTTCACCTGCAGGAGCGTTTTGGACTTCATATTGATCCCGAAGCCAAGATATGGACTCTGGCCATTGGCGAACAGCAGAGGGTAGAAATCCTGAAAGCCCTTTACAGGGATGTAGAAATCCTGATTATGGATGAGCCCACTGCAGTACTCGCTCCCTCTGAAATTTCAGATCTTTTCAGAACCCTAAAATCCCTGGTTCAAGAAGGAAAATCTATAGTCTTCATAACCCATAAGCTGAAAGAAGTCATAGCGATTGCAGACCGCATTGTAGTGTTAAGAAGAGGAGAGGTTGTTGCTGAAAGAAGGACAGGTGACACAAATCTCAGGGAACTGGCGAATCTTATGGTAGGCAGGGATGTTCTTGAGAGAATCTCCAGAAAGAAGATACCCCCGGGGGAACCTGTTCTTGAGATACATAACCTCGCGGTCAGCAATGATAAAGGGCTTGAAGCAGTCAAGGACATTAAGCTGGTGGTACGAAAAAATGAGATTTTAGGCATTGCCGGAGTTTCAGGAAATGGGCAGAGAGAACTTGCTGAGACGCTCTTCGGCATCAGGGAACCACAGAAAGGAACAATCAAAATAAACGGAATCACCCTTCATTCTGGAAGCCCCGTATCGGCCATCAAGCTGGGAATGGCGAGGATTCCGGAGGACAGAATTGAAACCGGGCTAATGATGGACCTCTCCGTGGAGGAAAACCTGATTCTTGAAACCCACGTTTCTCCTGATTTTCATAAACGGGGCCTTTTGAACTTCAATAAAATCCATCAATTCAGCAATGAGCTTATAGAAGGATACGGCATCATGACCTCAGGAAGAGATGCAGTGACCAGGAGCCTATCCGGTGGAAACCTTCAAAAGGTTATACTCGCCAGGGAGCTTTCCGGAAAACCTACTCTTATAGTAGCCTCGCAGCCCACCCGTGGATTGGATGTAGGGGCCATGGAGTATATTCATCAGAGAATACTGCAGGAAAAAGAAAGAGGTGCAGCAATCATCCTGATCTCGGAAGATCTGGATGAGATATTCATTTTGAGTGACCGGATTGTTGTGATGTATGAAGGGCAAATAATGGGAGATGTTCAGTTGGAAGAGGCTTCCCGAGAACAGATCGGTTTGTGGATAAGCGGGGTGAAGAAATGATCGGATTTAAAATTGTTAAACGCAAACCCCTGCCGGGCTGGGCAAGGCTGGTTATCCCTGTTGCTGCCATCATTGTTACTCTTGTGCTCTCTGCTATTCCCATTCTAATTGCCGGCGGGAACCTGTGGAAGTCCTACTATTTCCTGTTCTACGGCGCCCTGGGAACAAGGTATAATCTTCTGGAAACCTTTGTTAAAGCAAGCCCTCTGATATTTACCGGTTTGGGAGTTGCTTTTGCATTCAGAGCCAAATTCTGGAATATTGGCGCTGAGGGGCAGCTTCTTGCCGGAGCCCTGACAGCTACCTGGGTCGGCATCAACGCTGCAGGCGCCCCTAAAATCCTGCTGCTGCCTGTAATTATTGCCTGCGGATTTATCGCCGGAGGAATCTGGGCAGCAATTCCGGCAACTCTAAAGACCAAACTTAAGGTGGATGATGTTGTATCCACCCTCCTTTTGAACTATGTCATGATTCACATAATGGGGGCTCTTCTTTTTGGCCCACTGCAGCAGCCTGGATCAAGCTGGCCCAGATCTTCGGAAATAGTGGAAGCCGCTAAATACCCTATGCTTCTGGTTCGCTCACGGTTCCATCTGGGAATCCCCCTTGCTTTTTTTGCAGTTGCCATCATCTGGTTCATCAATGATAAGGTTGTTTTTGGGTATCAGTCCAGGGCAGTAGGTGTAAATATCAAGGCAGCTCACTTCGGCGGCATTAATACCACCTCTGTCATTCTGAGGACAGCAATTATCTCAGGCGGACTGGCTGGAGTGGCTGGAGTGGGAGAGCTCTGCGCTATACAGTATCGCCTGATTATGGATATTTCTCCCGGATACGGCTATTCCGGAATTGTCATCGCTATGCTGGGCAATCTCCAGCCTCTGGGTGTGCTTTTTTCTTCTCTTTTCTTCAGTGTGATCATTGTAGGCGCTCAGACTATGAGCCGGATGACAGGTGTGCCGTATTATATTGCCGAGGTGATCCAGGGGATGGCCTTGATGGTGATGCTTGTCTTTCTGCTTTTGACTGAGTATAAAATAATGGTGATTCGAAAATGATCGGTGAAATTCTTAATACAGCGTTTATTACAGGATTGATCGGCGCGGCCATGAGGATGGCAACACCGATAATATTTGCCACTCTGGGAGAGATTATTAATGAACGGGCCGGAATCCTTAACCTGGGAAT
>JAUVWI010000012.1 GCA_030604195.1 Spirochaetales bacterium | reverse complement strand
CCCAACTGTCGAAGCTAAATATACGATATTCTTTCACAAAGTAGCGTTGTAGATACAACGCGGGAAGAATGCCATTTCTATTTCCTTACAGTGTAAGTAATTGACTTTTGCAGGTGTCAAACCCAAGGTAAAATAAAAGCCGGTGCCCATTTTAATAATCACGGACACCGGCTCCTGGTATTCAACCTTGAGCTTTTACACTCTTTATTTGCTGTTTCGCAGCACCGCCTGTGCGGCAGCGAGACGCGCAATTGGCACACGGTAGGGAGAACAGGATACATAGTTCATTCCCACACGATAGCAAAAATCTATTGATGAAGGTTCTCCACCATGTTCTCCGCAGATTCCCACCTTTAAATCGGGGCTGACTGATCTGCCCTTGGCAATACCCATTTCAACCAGTTGGCCGACTCCTTCCTGATCAAGCGCCTGGAAGGGATCCTTCTCTAATACGCCTTTTTCAATATATTCCGGCAGGAATACACCGGCGTCATCCCTGGAATAGCCAAAGGTCATTTGTGTCAAATCATTGGTTCCATAGGAGAAAAAATCGGCAACTTCTGCTACTTTGTCAGCAGTAAGCGCGGCACGCGGTATTTCAATCATAGTGCCGATCCAATACTTAACCTTAATTTTCTTTTTAGCCAATACTTCTTTTACTACAACTTCAGCATTTTCTCTGAGGCGCCTGAGCTCTTCCGCAGTACCGATAAGCGGTATCATGATTTCCGGATAAACCTTCACATTTTTCTTAGCCACGTCACAGGCTGCCTCCATAATGGCCTGCACCTGCATATCATATATTTCCGGATAGGTTATACCCAACCGGCAGCCACGGTGTCCCAGCATGGGATTTAGCTCATGCAGAGAGTCTATCTTAGCTTTGAGCTTTTTCACCGGGACCCCGGACTTCACAGAAAAGGCTTTTATCTCCGCATCCGTTTTTGGCACAAACTCATGGAGCGGCGGATCGAGAAGCCTGATTGTAACCGGAAGGCCATCCATGGCTTTAAATATTCCGGCAAAGTCCTTTCTCTGCAGGGGCAGAAGTCTCTTTACTACCTTTTTGCGGCTTTCCAGGTCTTCAGCTATAATCATTTCCTGGAAAATCTCCAGTTTTCCTTCATCAAAAAACATATGTTCCGTACGGGTCAGACCTATGCCCTGAGCACCGAAATCCCGCGCTAATTTCGCATCTCCGGGAAGATCAGCATTTGTTCTAACCCGGAATCCCTTTTCTTTAATGTTTTTTCTTACGGCGGACATGCGGATCTCATCGGCCCAGGAAAGAAATTTGGCAAAGTCCCCGCTGATTTTTGGCTTGATAAGCTTGAGCTTACCGGCAAATACTTCACCGGTCGAACCATCGATACTGACCCAGTCACCCTCTTTAAAGGTACTTTCCTTAACTGTCAGGCTCTTGCCGGAAATTACCGCATCTTTGCACCCGGCAACACATGGTGTGCCCATTCCCCTGGCTACCACTGCAGCATGAGAGGTCATACCGCCGGTGGAGGTTAAAATACCCTGAGCAACATGCATGCCCCCGATATCGTCAGGCGAAGTCTCCTTACGTACCAGCAGCACCTGTTTCCCTGCTGCCACCCACTCTTCTGCATGGTCTGCGGTAAAGACAATCTGGCCGCTGGCCGCGCCCGGAGAAGCATTCAGACCCCTGGTCAAGGCTTTATACTCTCTCTTCAACTTTGGATCTATCATCGGGTGTAAGAGCTGATCGAGCTGGTCAGGTGTAACCCGGGAGACAGCTTCTTCTTTACTGATCAGCTTTTCACCAACCATATCCACAGCTGTTTTAACTGCAGCCATTCCGGTACGCTTGCCGTTACGGGTCTGCAGCACATAGAGCTTTCCTTCCTGAATGGTAAACTCCATGTCCTGCATATCCCTGTAATGTTTTTCTAAACGGAGGCGCATGCCATCAAGCTCATTATAGATCTCCGGGTGCTTACGCTTCAGAGTGGCCAGGGTCTGGGGTGTTCGTATACCGGCAACAACATCCTCACCCTGGGCATTCATCAGGTATTCCCCGTAGAAAACATTTTTACCGGTTGAGGGGTCGCGGGTAAAACATACTCCGGTTCCGGAATCTTCACCGTAATTACCGAAAACCATGGACTGCACATTTACGGCAGTACCTATTAATCCCTTGATACTATGAATGGCACGATACTTAACGGCCCTGGGATTGTCCCAGGAACCAAATACCGCATCGACAGCTCCCCATAGCTGTTTTTCCGGTTCCTGGGGGAAATCTTCTTTTGTATGCTTCCTATATATCTTTTTATACCCGGCAACCACTTTCTTCAGATCATCTACGTCCAGATGAGTGTCCTCTTCGATACCCTTTTCCTTTTTTACACTGGCAAGCTCCTGCTCAAAGTCATGGTGAGGAACACCCATTACCACGTTTCCATACATCTGGATAAAACGCCTGTACGCGTCCCAGGCAAAACGCTCATTGCCGGACATCTCTGCCAGAGCGGCAACCGCACTGTCTGTTAATCCCAGGTTCAGTACGGTATCCATCATGCCAGGCATGGAGACTGCCGCACCTGAACGAACTGAAACCAGAAGCGGATCTTTAGGATCACCTAGCTTCTTGCCCATCAGAGATTCCAGTTTTTTCAGATTCTCTTTTACTTCACCGCTCAGGGATGCGGGATATTTATTGTTATTTTTATTATAAATATCACAAACCTCGGTTGTAATTGTAAAACCCGGGGGCACGGGAATTCCTATATTGGTCATCTCTGCAAGATTGGCGCCCTTGCCGCCAAGCAAATCCTTCATCTCTGTTTTACCTTCAGCCTTACCGCCGCCGAAGAAATATACAAATTTATCTTTTTTATCTTTAGCCACCAAAGACACCTCCATCTGTACTGTTATTTTTATTTAGTTGTGGTCAATCTAAAACAAAAAAAAATTGCTGTCAAGCTGACCAACTAGGGAGGGTTGACAGCTGACCGTAGGAAATCCCTGTGGGATGACCGAAGGGAATCCTTTGGGCGACCGACCAGGAAGGCTTGACACCCGGCGGAAGTCCTGTAGGAGGACCGACCAGGAAGGTTGATCAGCTAATACAACTTGATTACTGGTTAAAATCAGGCTATATATGAGGCTAAATACTGGCTGCGCGAAGGGTGCTGCAGGCGTTTGATAGCCTTTTTCTCTATTTGTCGTATACGTTCTTTAGTGAGATTATAACGGGTTCCTATCTCTTTAAGTGACATGGGCCTTCTGCCGTTAAGCCCGTAACGATACTGGATAATATCAGATTCCTTGTGGCTCAAGGTGTCCAGTAGATCATTAATATCAGCCCGTAAAGAATTATCGATGGCCATTTCATCAGGCGCCTGATATCCTTTATCTTCAACAAAATCGCTTAAGAGTGAAGAATCCTTTTCATCATAGACCGGTGTATCCAGGGAAACGAGGTCACGGGAAATATTCAATAAATCCTCTACATGTTCTTTATCCATGGAAAGTTTTTTGGCGATTTCCTCCATTTCCGGTTCAAGGCCGTTATCGCTCTGCATGTCCTTACGCACCTTCTCAATCTGCACCAGTTCATTCGCCCTATTTAAAGGTAGCCTGATCATTCTTGATTTTTCACAGATTGCTTTGAGTATAGCCTGTCGAATCCACCAGACCGCATAAGAAATAAAATGATAGCCCTTTTCAACATCAAAACGTTCGATCGCATTCATCAGACCGATATTGCCCTCACTTATCAGATCAGCTAAAGGCAAACCCTGATTCTGGTATTTTTTAGCTACATTTACTACAAAACGAAGGTTGGCTTTAATGAGTTTGTTTTTGGCAAACTCATTTCCTGAAGCCGCTTCTGTTGCATATTTTACCTCTTCCTCTCTGGTCAGCAGGGAAATAGTATTGATTTCCTTCAGATATAAGGAGAGAATATTGTCATCATTGTTGTTAGTATTTATAATTTTTCCCTTTCTTGTATTCTTAATTTTTGTTTCTTTGGTTGCTGTAATCATTTTTTAATTTCCTCCAATGAAGTATATGCAACTATCGTGCCAAACACTCAATTATAATGCTTTACATCTCTTTATTAAACAAGAAATTAAATGTCATGTATTGGCCATACTATAATATTTCACTGAAATGGGACAAAATGTCCCAATTCCTCCTTACAACCATAAAACTGGGACAAAATGATTCAAAGAGCAAGATTGCAGTTAATCTACTGCTCCGGTAAAATGATTTTGTGAAACAATTTGCTTGACCCTGATGATCTTAATGCGTATATTCACTTTAAAATACAAATCATTAACCTTTGTAGAACTTTTTAATCAAATTCAGGAGGAAAGCAGTGAAAATCAAGCCTCTAGGAGAACGTGTGCTGGTAAAAATGGTGGAAGCAGAAGCAAAAACCGCCGGAGGAATCCTAATTCCCCAGACCGCTCAGGAGAAAACCCAGGAAGGTATTGTCCTTGCGGTCGGCACTGATGAGGAAATTAAAGTAAAAGTCAAGGACCGCGTAATTTATGATAAATACGCCGGTTCCACCATTAAGGTAGAGGGCGAAGAACAGCTTATCCTTAAGATGGATGACCTTCTAGCTGTTATCGAATAAAAATCGAAAAGGAGCGTATTACAGCAATGCGCTCCTTTTTTTATCTTCTATTAAATATCAACCTTACCGATTGCTTCGCATATTAACAATAAAATTCTCCACTTTCTCCAACAGGAACCTGCTCTCTGAAACAATTTGCGGAGTTTCAGGAAGAGAAGAGAGAAAAATCCGGCCATAGGATTTTGTAATTATCCTGGAATCCAGGATTAATACTATGCCCCGGTCGCTCTTCCGGCGTATTAACCGGCCAAAACCCTGCTTCAACCGTAATACTGCATCGGGCAGCAAGAGCTCCCAGAAAGAGTTGCCGCCCCTTTTCTCTATAGCCTCTAAACGAGCTTCAATAACCGGATCGGTAGGCACTCGAAATGGAAGCCGGCACATAATTACTACCTCTAAGGCTTCTCCAGGCGTATCTACACCCTCCCAGAATGAATCGGTAGCCAGAAGTACGCTGGCCGTGTCCTCCTGGAAACGCTGCAGCAGGCGGCTACGGTCATCCTCGCCCTGCCTCAGCACATTGATTCCCCATTCCCTTAATCCCGCTGCCACTTCGTCGTATACCTCTTTCAACATTGAGTAAGAAGTAAATAAGAGTAAGGCTCTGCCCTCTGATATCTTCAAGACCTCCTGCACAAATGCAGAGATGAAAGCCGTATAGCCCTCTTCCGAGGGCGGAGGCGCCTCTTTTGGTATACCCAGAAGCACATCTCTTTTGTAGTTAAAAGGAGAAACAAAAAATCCTTCCTTGATTTCCCTTTCAACAGCGCTGTTAAAACCGACCCTTGATTTCCAGAAATCAAAATTATGGTTCACAGCTAAAGTAGCGGAGGTGAAAATGACTGTTTTATATGGTTTATATACCGCTTCATTCATCAACAGCGAGATATCCAGGGGGGTAATTACAAATCTGGTATAATTCTCACCCCGGTAATTCTTGCGGTTTTCCAGCCAGAAAACATCTTGATCATTATCCTGAAATCTTAAAAAATGGCTGCAGATCTCGGCAACTGTGTTCAACCTGCGCAGCTCAATCCGGCACTCATATACTATACTCTCCTCTTCCTGTTCCTCACTGAGACCCTTAAAGAGCTCTTCAAAACAGGAGAGTAGAACCATTATACTCTTTCGCAGATCATTCAAAGGTTCCAGAAGCAGGGTTTGTATTTCAGGCGTTTCATTGGTAAGACGAAAATTCAGCTTCCTGCCGGGAAGGTTCCCGTCGAGAAGCTGTGCAGACATTGCATCCAGAGAACGGGATTTCCCCGCTACCTCACTAAGAAAATTCTGTATCTGATTTATAAGATTATGATGATGTAATAGCTTCTCCAGGCCCGGCAGCAAACCGTAGTTTCGCCCCTTTTTCTGCCGCAGAAGCCTGCCTGAATACCTGGCTATACTCAAGCAGCTGAAACTCCGGGAAAAAAAGGAAGTAGCGCTTTTCTCTATGTTATGTGCTTCATCAAAGATAATTCTATGGAAGGGCGGCAGCACGGCGGAACTCTCAAATCCTGCGCCGGCAATACGCATGGAGAGATCTGCGAAAAGCAGGTGATGATTGACCACCAGAATACGGGCTGCAGCCGCTTCCCTGCGGGCTCGAAGCACGAAACATCTCTCCCGCTCCGGGCAGCGCAACCCCCTGCAGGCATCGGCCTCTGAACATAGCCTGTACCACAGGTCATCATCAGGGAAAAAAGAGAGATCGCTCCTGCTTCCAGTAGCTGTAGTCAAAGACCACTCAACAATGGCGTTCAAATTCTCATTAACCTCATCAAAGAGGGACAGCTCACTGCTGCTCTCGCGTAAACGTGTAAGGCAGAGATAATTGCTTCTTCCCTTTACCAGTACAACACCGGGATCACTGCCCAAGAGACGCTTTACCAGGGGGATGTCCTTTTCGATAAGCTGCTGCTGAAGATTGATGGTTGCGGTGGATACAACCACCCTTTCATCATTGCGCAACACCCAGGAAAATGCAGGTATTAAATAGGCCAGGGATTTGCCTATACCGGTGCCTGCTTCAGAAAGACAGATCAGATCTTTATTGAAACCCATGGTACAAAACTTGAGCATCTCAATCTGCGATAACCTTTCCTCATAAGCGGGGAAGCAACTGTTTAACTTTCCCCCGGGCTCTAAAATTGCCGATAACTCTTCACTATCCAGAGCCTTTATTTCCCTGCCCGTTACCGGTTCGGCTACCACATAGGTGTTTTCCACATTGTTGTCTACAATATAGAATCCGATTCCCTGATTTCCCAACTGGGCGGCAATCCGGAGATCTGCATAGCTGGGCTTCAATAAAGCAGAGGGGTGATTGTGAACAATTACATCGCCTTTTTCCAGATATGGTTTCAGCGCCGGCACGGCCTCTTCATTGCCGCGGGCGGCAACAGTGATTGAGCATATCTTTTTATTATCATCCAGAGAGCCGACAACCAGTACTTCATTTCCCTGCGCCTCATTGATTGCCTGCCGTACATGCAGGATCGACTCTTGAGTAAATCTGCTCGCCGCTCTCATCAATATCAGCCTGAAAGGTTATTCAGAATGGCGGTGATCAATTCAGCGAACTGGGGCGCTACTTTCTTACCGGTCGCCACAACCTCTTCGTGACTCAGGGGCTGCTTCAGAATACCGGCAGCCATATTGGTAACACAGGAAATTCCTATCACCCTGATTCCCAGATAAGCAGCGGCAATTACTTCCGGTACGGTAGACATTCCCACCAGATCGGCGCCAAAAGCCGCAGCCATCCTGATCTCCGCCGGGGTTTCATAACAGGGGCCTTGAAAAGCCGCATACACTCCCTCTTTATATTCCTGCCTGGAAATACTGTTCACCAGTTGCCGCAGCTGCGAGCTATAAACTTCGCTCATATCGGGAAAACGGGGGCCCAGATCAGCTATATTCGGTCCCCGCAGGGGGTTTACGCCCATCAGGTTAACATGATCACGGATTAACACCAGCTCACCGGGTTTATAAGCGGGATTAACGGCTCCGGCGGCATTGGTGATAATAAGGGTTCGCACACCCAGTCCATGTAAAAGAAATATCGGCAGTACAATATTATCAGGATCATAACCTTCATAATAATGGAACCTTCCGGCTAAAACTGCAGCAGAAGAGCCGATTTTTAGAGTTCCTCGATGGCCCTCCACCGTAGGCAAGGGAAACCCGTGGATCTTTTTATAGGGAATTTCCCTGCCTGAAAAGCGGTCGATAAAATCTCCCAGACCGGAACCAAGAATAATCCCCACTTGCGGCGATACACTTTCAACCTCTTTTACAGAGTCGACTGCCCTCTTAACACGTTCTTCAAATCCGGAAAACATATCCTTCTCCTTTATTCTGGTGATTAAGCTATTTTAAGGCTCTAAATAGATCAATTGGCGTGCTATAAAACCCCACCCTAATTACCCGGGATAGTTTCTGGGTGAGGCGCCAATTCCATAGAGGATTTACTCCTGCCGGGCCGGCCATTTTAACCAGCTGCCCGTTTATTTCCATGGTCTCGGTCATCTTATTTCTGATGATTGACTGGAGTATGGAGTTGTAGCAGCGATCAGGAGGAAAACGATAAACATCAAAATCATTACCATGTTTCTGCAGGCTTTTCAATAACTCCTGAGGATCCATGAAGGGCAGCTCCTTTAATTTCCTGCCGCTGCGCATCATGGCGGCCACTCCCTCCTCCATGACCTTTACCGCCATCTTACGCCCTTCTTTGTAAGAGAGAAAATAGTTAAGTGTTGTATTGCACATGGCTACGGGCAGGTTGAGCAGCTGCAGGATAAAAAATGAATTGGCAGAGGACTCCATATTATCACTTTCCTTTATTTCCAACCCATAGCCGCGCAGCTCATTCATAACATTCTTAAGCTCCTTATCCCTCTCGACAAGCAAGAGTGAGCGCTTTGAACAGAGCTCAACTTCCCCGGCTTCAAACTGTACCGCATTCAGCAGGGTCAGAGCAACTCTCCACTTCACCCCATCAGGAACGAGGCTCCTCATGATAGAGGGGTCACAGTTTATAAATAGTATTTTTCCCCCTGGAGCGAGCTTGAAATCAGCGAAAAACTCTTTAGTCAGATTCTTAAGATGGAACCTCTTCAGGGCAACAATCAATAGATCAGCCTCTTCCCCCGGTCTGCTCACAAATATTTTAGTATTTATAAAGTTATCGGGAAGTATAATACGGAGATCCAGTTGCTCCGGAGTTTTAAGATCCTTCTTATTAGTGACAAAAGATACCTGATGATTTTTCTCTGCCAAAAGACCGCCTATCAGTGAGCCGATTGCGCCGGAGCCTATAACCTGGATCCTTAATTTTTTTGCCATTACTTAATTATGCCTTTTACGCCGTAAATTTCAACATGCATTTCCAGCAAGTCCGGAAAACTTAAATTTCAATAGTTGACAATTCTCCCGCGATGTGTTATTTAAGCCTCTTAAAAGGATCAATAGAGGCGCGGCAATCATAAGTATCATACCAACCGGTAAGGAAAGGGCTTCCATAAGGGTATGAAAAAGGGTTTTGCCGCCGAAGGAATGGGCGCCCTATTCCGTCCATTACCTGGTTGCCAGGGCTAAATCCCTGGGACTGTCACCATTTATGGTGGAGAGCTATTTATCATAACTCCTCTATAGCTTAAAGATCCACACATACTTTTTTTGGAGGAAAACATGGAAAGAATTCCCGTTGCCATTCTTGGCGCAACCGGTACTGTGGGACAGAAGTTTATTGTTTTACTTGAGGATCATCCCTTCTTCGAGATTACGGAATTGGTGGCATCATCACGATCAGCAGGAAAGTTGTACCGCGAAGCCTGCCGCTGGAAGCAGGATATACCGGTGCCGGAACATATTGGCCGGTTAAAGGTTAAAAGCACTGATCAAAAGCTGCGGAGCCCCCTGCTTTTTTCCGGGCTGGATTCATCTATAGCCGGTTCGGTGGAGGAAGCTTATGCTGACCAGGGCCATTTCGTGATCAGCAATTCAAAGAACCACCGCATGGATGAGGATGTCCCTCTGATTATACCTGAAATCAATCATGATCATTTTGAAATTATTAAAACCCAGAGGTATAAAGGGGCGATTATTACCAATTCAAATTGTTCAACCATGTTCCTGACCATGGCCCTGGCCCCCCTCTATACTGAGTTCGGCATTGAAGCCGTTCAGGTTACCACTCTACAGGCAATCTCCGGCGCCGGTTATCCCGGTGTTGCTTCCATGGATATTCTGGGCAATGTTATCCCCCACATCGGCGGTGAAGAAGAGAAGATGGAGATAGAACCCTTAAAAATACTGGGAAAACTCGATAATAACCGCATCATTCCCGCTAATTTTCAAATCAGCGCCCAATGCAACCGGGTCCCGGTTTTTGACGGTCATACGGAAACCCTTTCCATTAAGCTGAAAGATAAGGCTGAGGTGGAAGAGGTAAAAAAGGTCTTAAGGGAATTTCGAGGTCTTCCCCAGGAAATGGGACTGCCCTTTGCTCCGGCACAGCCTTTACTCCTCTTTGAAGAAGGGGACCGCCCCCAGCCGGCCAGAGATATCTGGTTGAACCGTGGTATGTCCACCTGTATAGGCCGAATTCGTACCTGCCCCGTATTTGATATTAAGATGGTTATTATGGGTCATAACACTGTACGGGGAGCTGCCGGAGCTGCAATTCTTAATGCGGAAACTCTGCTAAAAAAAGGGTACCTGTCATGACTCTGTCCTGATAGACACCTGTTGTTGTACGGAAAACCAAGGAGCTTATAATTGAAAAACTGGACATCTAAACGAATTCAATCAATCGGCAGCTATGCTTTTGCCGAGGTTGATAAAAAAGTTCAAGAACTGAAAGAAAGAGGGATTAAGCCAATAGATTTTGGTGTTGGTGATCCCACTGTGCCCACGCCTGAGCATATTCGCCGTGCAGCAAAGCAGGGAATAGATACCAATAAAGCCAGCGGTTATCCAAGCTATATAGGCAGCGCCCATTTCCGTGAAGCTGTAGCTCAATGGGTCAAGCTCCGTTTCGGGTTAGATCTGAATCCGGAAAATCAAATTACATCGACCATCGGTTCAAAGGAAGGGGTATTTAATTTTCACGAAGGGGTGATTGATCCCGGTGATTATGTGCTCTGCCCCTCTCCCGGTTACCCCCCTTATTCACGCGGCACTCTCTTTGCCGAGGGTATTCCCTATCAGGTTCCGCTGCTAAAAGAGAAGGGTTTTCTCATTGATTTCTCCCAAATTCCGGAAGAAATAGCCGGTAAAACGAAATTGATGTGGCTTAATTATCCCAACTCACCTTCGGGCGCTCTGGCAGATGAGAAGTTTTATCGAGAGGCCTACAATTTTGCCCGCAAGCATGACATCATCATCGCCTCGGATGAAGCCTATTCAGAAATCTATTTTACAGATAAGGCTCCTCTCTCCTTTCTGAATATTGCTGAAGAAGGAGTGATTGTATTCAATTCACTCTCCAAACGTTCCGCCATGACCGGTCACCGCATTGGCTGGGCTATGGGCGACCCTGAGCTGATTTCTATTTTTAAAAAAGTAAAAACCAATATCGATTCAGGGACACCTAACTTTATTCAGGAAGGGGCAATTGCCGCTCTCTCCGACGAGGGACATGTACAGAATTTCCGCCTGCAATACAGGGAAAAAAGAGATATTCTCTGCAATGCCCTCTCTGCCGGCGGCCTGGAGGATTGTACACCTGAATCTACACTATATATCTGGCAGCAAGTGCCTGCGGGTTATACATCTTTAGAGTTTGCCGCCCTGCTGCTCCAGGAAGAAACAGCGATTGTAACTACCCCGGGGGCCTGGATATCTCAAGAAACTCAAAGCGGACTCAACCCGGGCGAGGGATATATCCGTTTTGCTTTAGTGCCTTCGATCGAAGATACCAGACAAGCTGCCCATAGGATCAAAAAACTCAAATATTGATTCCCAGCGCAGATTACATCCACAACCGAAGTTCTTAAGGCAGAAGTCCAACTCAATATATTCGGGCGCTGGACTTGATTATTTTTTGCGCTGAACACGCAAAATTTTAAAGGTAATAGCATAAATGATCCCGGCCAGGTCAAACAAAACCGGGATCATACCCAAACCATGCCGGGAGTTGTCTTTTTCTTCTTCATCAGCTATCCTTACTGCCATGGACCGCTTCTTTGATAAACTGGGAAATTTACTGCGTTCAATAATCCGGGAAGAGCCGGAGGATAATATTAATCAAAGAGACCCGGACCTTAGAGCGGCGTGGGAAGAAATTGATGAATTCTTAAAAACCGGTTATAACAGGCCGCGAAGCAGCGCTCAGAGCAGGCCGGTTAAAGATATCCCTGTACCGGAGAGTTATAAGCAGGATTTCATTAATCTGGAAGTTCCTCCCGCAGCTTCTTTAGAAGAAGTGAGGCGATCCTATAAAAAATTACTGCGTAAATATCACCCGGACCGCCATGCGGATAATCCGCAAAAACAACAAATGGCAACCAAAATTACTCAAAAATTAAATGTATCCTATCAACGCATTGTTCGACTAAAGAATAACCAATTCCGCAACCCTTATAATTGACATGGATATTTAAATTAACTATGATTATATTAAGTTATTTAATACAGCTTTTACTGAAAAAAGGTGATATAATATAATAATAAGTTATGATTCAATTAAGCGTTGTAGTATTAGCCGGATTTATCGCCCTGTTTATCAACCTGGGCCTGATCCCGCTGATCATTAAATTTGCTCACCATTTCCAACTCTATGATATTCCGGATAGAAGGAAAATACATACCGGGCTGATACCACGCCTGGGAGGATCCGGTATTTTCCTTTCTTTTATAACCACGATCATTCTAACATATTTAATTTTACATATTTTTAATTCCACAGACCTTCTTCTTCAATCGCAATCAAATCTTCATATTCTTTTTGCCGGCATATTTCTAATCCATATATTTGGATTATACGATGACTTGAGAAATGTAAAAGCACCGTTAAAGCTTTTTTTTCAGATCCTGGCAGCCACCATTGTAGCCGGCGGAGGATACCTGATCCACTCCCTGACCATTCCCTATTTAGGAACATTCAATTTGGGGTATTTTGCCTATCCGGTTACCATTATCTGGATAGTGGGTATAAGTAACGCAGTTAATTTAATTGATGGTATGGATGGCCTGGCCGGCGGCATATGCGCATTTGCCGCCCTGTCAATGGGTATAATCGCCTTAATTCAGGGACAGATCCTTATTGCAGTCTTATGCTTTGCCTTTTTTGGTTCAATTGCCGGATTCTTATTCTACAACTATCCTCCGGCAAAGATTTTTATGGGTGATTCCGGCAGCCTGCTTCTGGGTTTTTCCCTTTCCGTATTTCCCCTTATGGGTATATCTAAAGCCTCAGCTTTCGGCACTCTAATTGTGCCGATTACCCTGCTGTTAATTCCAATTATGGATACTGCAGGAGCAATATTGCGCCGTATCAGACAAAAAAGGCCGATCCATTCCGCTGATAAAGAACACATTCATCACAAACTGCTGGACATGGGTTTGAGTGAAAAGCAGATCCTGAGCGTTATCTACGGTATTTCTTTCTACCTTGGCGTGGTATCCATCACTTCAGTTGTCCTGCCTAAAGAGATAAATGTTTATCTGATAATGGTTGTCTGGATTGGCAGTATGCTTGGCTACTGGTTTTTAAGCTACATTGATGCTAGAAGACACTTGTCCGGGGTAGAAGAAGAGGCTGAAGCAGAAGAAAAGTCATCATAATTAATCCTCCACAACCTCAAGCTCTTCAACTTCTTCTTCTATCGCCATAACAGGCGTATCCGGTATTAATCCATCCGTTAACTCTGCCCTGCTGTCAACTCTTCCGGAAACAATTCCCTTAAGCTGCTCTACCACTTCTTTCAGCAATTTATTTACTGAGACAATTTCATCGGTATTATTTAAATTTTCCATTGTAAGGTTCATAATCGAATCAATAGAGGTGGTTACACTTTCAGCATCTCTGGTGGTTGATTTGGAAATCTCAACGACTTTGCCTATTCCAGCTGTGAGCTCACTGACTCCTTTCTGAATAGAAACCATTGCGGCAGAAGAACCAGCAGCACTTTTGCCCACCGCTTTCACGCCGTCAACCACCAGTTGAATCAACTCTGCTATTTCATAGGCTGCTCTGGAGCTTTTATCGGCAAGCTTACGCACTTCAAGGGCTACTACGCTGAATCCTTTACCAAACTCTCCGGCACGCGCGGCCTCAATTGCCGCGTTAAGCGAGAGCAGATCTGTCTGATCAGCAATATCACCGATAAGGGTGACAATCTCTTCAATACGACCAGTTTGTTCCTCTAAAAGATTCACATCATCCACCCCTCTGCCAACCTTCTGAATTATCTCCATTATCTCTTTTCCCTTTTCATTTGCATTATCAAGGTTAGCATGAGAATTGTTGCTGCTCTCCCTCACTGCAGTAACAATTCTACTGAAAGCTGTCATGGTTTGCTCCAGCAGATCAGCCTGCCTGGTTACCGATGTATATATCTGCTTGACAATTTCCTCAATTTTTGTGTAATTCTTCATGGTCCCGTCTGAAGCATCCTTCACCTGAAGGAACCTTTCTTTCAAAGCTGCCGTCTCTTCTATTAATGCATAAATCTCTGCCAGCTCATCTTCGCGCACCAGTTCCTCTTCTTTTTGCAGATCTCCGCCTGCAATCCGCCTGCTGAAAGAAACCAGCTTACGAAAATCCCGAACCAGATCGGTAATATAAAATATGAAAAAAACCATAGCCCCGGCAGTGCCAAGAGCCACAATGAAAACAAAAATTATAATTACCAGGTTTAAAATATTTCCCCTGTAAATCTGAACAGCTTCTTCAAGGTTGATTATATCTTCTATATAACCGGAAGATTTGAGCAGGTATAATTTAAGGGTTTCAATTGTCGTAAGATCAGCCACGAGAGCAGAGGTTGAATAATATTGCTGCTCAGTAAAAACAAGCTCCAGTTTCTTAAAAGCCTGTTGAAACTCAAGGAGTATGGAAGAGCGTAAAGCAGCAAATTGTTGATTGATTTTTTTCGATAGAAAATATTTATCCGGCAGAGTCTCAAACTGCTCTAATTGACCGGTTAATTCCTCATGCAAAAGGCCGAGGAGCAGCAAATTCTCAGATCTCTCTTCAAAGGGTAAAACAACTGCTGCAGCGCTTATGCGGCTGAGTTTACCTTTAAGTTCATTCATGATAGTTCTGTCAGTATTACCCAGTTTGACAATGGTGACAGCCGCAAGCGCAGATAAAATTGTAAGCAGCAGAGCTATAGCAATAATAGAATATCCAAGATAGAACCTGCTGATTATTTTCTCTTTCCCAGCGCAGATTACATCCACAACCGAACTCCTTAAAGCAAAAGTCCAACACAATATATATTCGGGCGCTGGACTTGATTATTTTTTGCGCTTAACACGCAAGATTTTAAAGGTAATAGCATAACCTGTACCCTCTAACCCTCCAGACTATATTCCTGTATCTTGCGATGCAGTGTCTTTCTCCCAATACCCAAAATTTCAGCTGTCTTGCTTTTATTCCCCTTATTCATATTTAAAGCGGAACGTATGATTTCTTTCTCTCCCTCTGCAAGAGATATTCCCGGTGATAACCTTAAGCTCTGCCCACCGGAGGTTTGTCCGATATGCGGGGGCAGGTCTTCCAATGAGAGAATTGTATCTTTGGACATAACCACCGCGCTCTCAATACAATTCCTGAGTTCACGCACATTCCCCGGCCAGGAATAATTATACAGCGCCAGACGCGCTTTTGTCTCAATGCCCTCGATATTTTTGCTATTTTCCCGGGAAAACTCTTTTAAAAAAGCAGCTACCAAAAGAGGAATATCTTCGTTTCTTTCCTTTAACGGCGGGATATGGATATTTATAACATTCAACCTGTAATACAGATCTTCACGGAATTTTCCTGTACTGATATCAGCCATTAAATCGCGGTTGGTTGCGGCAATAATACGCACATCTGTTTCAATAGTCTCTTCACCACCCACCCTTTCAAATTGTTTATCCTGAAGCACCCTCAGTAATTTTATCTGAACACTCTGGCTTATTTCACCTATTTCGTCTAAGAACAGGCTTCCCAGATGAGCAAGTTCAAAGCGTCCCCTTTTTCGTGCCACTGCACCGGTAAAAGCTCCTCTCTCATGACCGAAGAGCTCGCTTTCCAGCAGCGTTTCTGTAAGAGCCGCGCAGTGCACCTTAATAAGAGGTTTATCCTTGCGTGGAGAGGTATAATGAATTGCCTCTGCTATTACTTCCTTACCCACACCGCTTTCTCCGGTGATCAATATCGAAGCCCTGGTGGGAGCCACCTGTCGAATCTTTTCAAAGATACTATGCATAGCTGCGCTTTTTCCGATGATATTGGCGAACTGGCTCCTCTTTTCCAGCTCCTTCTGCATATGACGATGCTGCAGTATCAACTCTCTATTGGAGAGGGCTCTCTTAACCAGGATAGCAAAATGTTCAAGATTGATCGGCTTGGTAAGAAAATCAAAGGCCCCATCCTTCATAGCTTGTACCGCATTTTCAACTGTGCCGTGACCGGTGAGAATAATAACCGGCAGATTCGTATATTTATCCCTGGTTTTCCTTAACAGCTCTTCGCCGCTGACCCCGGGCATTTTCAAATCGCTGATCACTAAATCAATATCTCCACTCTCAACCAGCTCCAACCCTTTTCTGCCGTCTGCAGCCAGAAAAACGCGGTAGCCGTCTAATTCCAGAACACGCCCCAAACCCTCCCGGATATTCTTCTCATCATCTACAACAAGAATGTTGTATTTCATGCCGTTTCTCCTTTAAAGCCGATGAGTCTCTTTTCTCCCCGTGGTATTGGAAAGCTGAGCGTAAAAGTAGTTCCCTCTCCCTCTTTTGATTTTATCGCTATGTCTCCCTTATGTTCCTTTACAATTTTATAAACCAGGGTCAATCCCAAACCTGAACCAAAATCTTTAGTGGTAAAATAGGGTTCAAATATTTTACCTATTATTTCATCCGGTATCCCGGTTCCCGTATCAGTAACTTTCAACTGGATCTCATCACCCTGCTGCAGAGTTTCGATAATCAACTTACCGCCATTGGGCATAGCGGAAATCGCGTTTTTTATAATATTCAGCAGCGCCTGCTTCATATATTTTTCATCGAGCCCAATTTCCGGAATATACCTGGAGAGATTAAGCTCAACGCCAATTCCCCCCTGATCAAGTTCGAACTTGAGAAAATCAAGAAGATCACGAATAACTCTGTTAAGGTCATTTATCTTTAACCTGGTGTCCATTGGACGTACTGCAAAAAGGAAATCAACTACAATGCGGTTTAAGCGGTCAACCTCTTCGTTCAGGATGGCGTGGCATTCTTTAATCGGTTTGACATTTACTTTTTTCTTTCCTTCTATTTCTCTTTTTATCAACTGCAGGTGAATGCCGATGGAGGCAAGAGGATTCTTTATTTCATGAGCCACTCCGGCTGCCAGCGTGGTGAGCGCCGCCAAATTCTCCGCCCGCCGAAGACGGGCTTCTCTGGCTCTTTTATCAGTTACATCCTCAATATGCAGAACATTGCCCCTTATTGTTCCTTCCAGCACCAGTGGCATCAAAGTACAGGAAAGAGTGAGCGCCAGGCCATTAGCCAGGGTAAATTCATAGTCTTTTACTTTTTCCTGATTTACCAGCTTTTCTTTAAAATATTCGGCTATTTCCCGATCACTGATCATCTTCCAGATCAGCTTTCCGGAAGCGTCACCATTTACAAAGGGGATCATTCTTTTAGCCGATTTATTATATAAAAGTATTTTATGCTGGGAGTCGGTCACAATAACCCCGTCGAGCATTGAGTCAAATACCATTTTTAAAAGCTCATTATCCGCAGCTAAAGCAGTGAGGAAAGAATGGATCTGCTCTTTATCCAGCCTGGCAATTTTTTCAATAGCTTTATTAACGAATCTTTTCATTGGGAAAGCTCACTCAAGGAATAGAATAAAGATTCAACAACCAGCTCCGGATTGAGATTGAGCCGGTTTAAAACCATATGCTTATTCTGTGTCAGGGAAAGCCTTGTTTTTAATCCGGATGGTGATAGCTGTCCGCCTCTATAACGATCATAAAAAATATTGACCAGCTCCTCCAGGAAGAAAGAAACGGAACTTCGTTTTTCCTTTGTGGAAAGCAGCATTTTCATTTCGGTGAGAATATCCAGCTCTTCCTTTTTATCATCTAAAAGAAAATCGACATATTTCCGCGCCAACTTAGTAAGGACTTCGGGGTTCAGCTCCTGCCAGTATGAAAAATATTTCCTGATGGTTGAATACTTTTCATCCTCTTCCTGGAATATTCTCCTCAAAACATCTCTTGTTTCCCGAACAGATCGCTCAATAAAAGAGTAAGAACGAACTCGCGAAAGTATTGTAGATATCATGGCTCCTTTATTAGAAGTTAGCAGGATAAGGAATACATCTTCAGGAGGCTCTTCCAGTATCTTCAATAGAGAGTTGCGCGATGATTCATGCATACGATCGGCATTCTCCAGTATCAAAACCTTACTTGATCCCGTTGTTGAAAGGTGTGACCAGTAACTTGCCCGGCGAACTTGATTAATAGGGATATTATCGGCACTTAAAACCGTTATGAGTTTTAAAGATATCTCCATAATACGTTCAATACCCTTTTCCAGCTCTTCTTTTGCCGGTAGATCAGAATCCGGAGAAAATTCATCAAGTCTCTCTTCAAGTTCAGCAATCAGGGGCTGAACTTTGCGAATCTTAGTATCCTCACCCTCCCAGAGTATCTGATCGAATCTTCTGGTCAGCTTTCTTACTGCCCGGGTAAAAAGATACTGCGCTGAAAGTTTTTTAGTTCTGCGTAAAACGTCGGCTGCGGCTGCAATTTCAACATTAAAATCATGCGGACCAAGCAGCAGTGTGTCATTATGGCTGAGCACTCTCTGATCCCGGCAGGCTTTACAGGAACAATTCCATTCCCCTTTCTCAGCCTGGCAGGTCAGAACTCTTGCCGTTTCCAGTGCAGTGGAAAGTTTGCCGGTGTATTGAGGACCGGAAAAGAGAAGGGCGCGGGGAAGGTTTTTGGCCAGCAGCTCTTTTTTAAGTATTTCAATTGTCGTTCCCTGACCGATGATATTTTCAAACATTATTAAGCAGAACTCCGGGAGTAAATAAAATATCTGTCCTGGGCAGAAAAGGCAAAAGCAGGCGATAAAAGAGGCTGTGTCTCAGGAGTTCATGGGTCTCAAAAACAGGCTGCCAATTTAATACAAAAAGCGCCAGTCCGCCTACAAGCAGACCTTCGGCAATACCCAGAAAAAAGCCGAGCGCGCTATCGAGTTTATTCAGATTCAATTTCTCGAATATTGCGTGCATTATGCCTTCAAGCAGTTTTATTGCAATATAAATTACCAAAAAGATAAGCAGAAAAGTGATTATCTGGTTCCAGGCTGTACGGCCCAGATATTTTTCCAGGACTAAAGATAATTTCCTGGAAAACAGAATGGCTCCTCCTATACCGAGGATTAATGCTGCCATGGAGGCCGCTTCGGCAACAAAGCCTTTTATTGTAGCGCGAATAGCTGCTGCAATAATTACCAGCGTAATTATTATGTCTATCAGTGAAAAATTAATGGCCATATGTTAATATCAACTCCGCGATTTTTGCCGCTGAACCGGGAAAGTCCAAGGTTCGAGCCCGGCTTTTCATCTGTTTAAGTTTCTTCTTATTATCAAGAAGATCAAGAATAATTTCAAGAAGCCTGGCGCCGCTGGTATCATTTTCAGGCAGCACCACGGCAGCCCCATTACGGGCAAAGATCTCGGCGTTAAGCAGCTGGTCACCCCTGCTGGCGTTCCTGGGAAGAGGAATCAGCACAGCCGGCTTGCCAAGAGAAGCGAGTTCCCAGAGTGTATTGGCCCCTGCCCGGCAGACAACCAGATCGGCGGCAGCCAGCAAATGCTTCAGTTCATCATCAAAAAAAGGAGCGGTAAAATAATTCTGCTGCTTGCCCTCCCTGAAATCGGCTCTGCCAGCCTGGTGAACCACAAAACAGGCTTTGGTCAGCCGGTCAAGATTATTGCGAATTAAATAATTTATCTGCGCCGAGCCCTGGCTGCCGCCCAGCACCAGCAGTAATTTCTCATTCTCCGGGCAGCCTACTAAATGCCGGCCATATTTCTTTTTACCCTCAAAGATATCTCTGCGTACCGGATTCCCCACATGCACCACCCGTTTACGTATTTTATCACTAAAATAACCGGCCGATTCACTGAAAGATATCAGTATTTTCTCGGCAAAACGGGAATTAATTCGGGTAGCCAATCCGGGTTGCGCATCCGATTCATGGGTGATCACCCTGATTCCCAGCAATCTGGCCGCAATTACCGGCGGCACACTGACATAACCGCCCTTGGAGAAGAGCAGCAGCGGCTTTTCTCTGGCTAAAATATGGAGAGAAGCTGCCAGCCCGCCCATCACGCGGAAAATATCAATAATATTCTTGATTGAGAAATAACGTCTCAGTTTTCCTGCCGGGATGCCAAAGAAGGGAATCCCGGTGGCCTTTAAAAGCTGCCGTTCAATTCCCTTATTAGAGCCAATCCAGATAATCCTTCCCTGCCAGAGGGATTTCAGCTCCTCAGCCACAGCTAAAGCGGGAAAAACATGACCCCCGGTACCGCCGCCGGTAAAAACAATGCTTTCCGACATCAAAATATTCCTTGATCGTTAACCTGGTATTGTTTAAACTCATAATACCATGACCAAACACCCTATATCAATATTGTTTTTCCTGCTGCCTGTTCTAATCATTATCAACCCGCTTATTTCCGCAGACCAATTACTCGATGAGAAAATAAAAAAAGAGCTCTATTCAACCGGTGAAGTCAGGCAAACCTTCTGGAAAGATGGATCATCCACCCTGATCCCTGATATTCCCTATAAGAATACCATTCTGCAGGAGCTTGCCGGCCTGGAACCTACAATGAGTGTTGAGGTTATAACCCGTCATGAAACCGGTCTGGGGAACCTCCAATCTGAAAGTGGTCTTCTATCCCTCTACAACACATTAAGATCCATCAGCACTATGGAGGGAATTGAATATTTCTCCGCTTCCAGAAACCGTATGCGCACTCTATTCCGTGAATCCTACGTAATTGATTCTCCTGAGAACAAGCAGAAACTACCTGACCCCCTGACTGACCATATCCCCGCTTACAGCAAGATTTATATATACCAGCATGATTTGACCTTTGGCAAAAATATCAATTCAGTGGAGTACTTTGCTCACGATGATCACCTGATTATGAAAATCCGGAATCTCACCCCCATGCACTACTTTTTTATTCCCATGGTCAAGGCCGGGGATATAATCAATTATTTTATTTTTATACCACAAAAAAAGAATCTGCTTATCTATGGCCTCTCCAGCGTGCACAGTTTAAGCTTTTTCGGCCTGGAAAAACGCAAGGAAGCCTCATTTTACAACCGTATTAAAGCAATTTCCAGCTGGCTGCTGGCAACTCTGCCTAGTCAAGCAAGCGCAGGGCAATCTGTGACAAACCGATAAGCGCTCCCAGGAATGCGCCAAAGAGATTGATCCACTTCAAATGCCTGGCAATAACCAGCAGGAGCAGCCGCTCCACTTCGATCACCTCCAGAGTATTTACCTTATCTACCACCAGCTCCTGGATATCAAAACTTCTGATCAATGAGGGAAGCTGATTGTTAAGTATCTTGATCAGCTCATCAGTAAGAAAAAGAGTGATCTTTTCCTTCTTTTCATTGTCTATATCAAAAAGATTTCCGATGGTTGTTTCTTCCTGTTCCTCTAAAAAGCGGTGCACAAAGGAAATCATCTCTCCGGCCAGGTTCTTTGAAGATTCTCTTTTTGAAATATAAGATAGGAACTGATTGGCCAGGAAATCACCAATATTCTGCTCCTGAAGCCCCAGATATTGGGCCAACATCTGGCCGATGGGACGTTTCCGGTAATTGGTAAAAATCCCTTCCAGGGCGGCGGAGATCCCTGATTTTAATTTTTCTTCATCAATGGAAAGCAGAATATTCTCCAGCAGTGAACCCAGGTCAACCTTTTTCTCCACCTTTGCCGTTACCTCATTAAGAGTCAGGGAACGCCATTTACTGATGCCGCTCTCTACCGCCTGAATAATCCTGGCCCGGTTTTCCTCAGCTGCTGAAGTCTGCTCCAGGTAGTTGATGGCCTCTTCCACTATTGCGGGCATCTTTTCTTCCAGGGTCCGGTCAAACTGACCGGCAGAGATAATGAACTTCTGCAGGAGGTTGAGCTTTGCAAAGATATCCCGCAGCAGGAACTTACCCCTGGTCTCCAGCTCCCGGCGCATACCTTGCGTACGCAGCCAGCGAAAAAGAGCATCAAACAAAGGGGATAGCATGGTGGAGAGAAATCCAGCCAGAACCGCCGGGAGCTCCTCGGGAATAAAGGCGCTTAAGGCTCTCCCCTCTTCACCGGCTTGCTTGAGCCACTTCTGTACGGTATGCGATATAGTCTTTCGGGTTTCTCTTGAAGTCAGCTTTGGAACCAGATTCCCTTTGAGAAAAGTCTCTATAGTACCGGCTCCGGCCAGATCATCAAGCTCACGCTGGTAAAATGAATGAACCAGGTCAAAGATAAATGTCCTTGAGCTCCGGATGAAGCTTAAAGAAGTAAAAGCCCGGTACAGAGATTCATCGAGGAACTCCTCTAAAAAAGTATAAAAAAAGGAGTATTTTTTCTGACGAAGAGCTGCCAGATTTATTTCAGAGAGATGTTCAACTAATGAAGCAATATTCACATTAAGACGATTCTGAAATTTCTCTGAAGTGAGCTGCCGTTTCAGAGCATCTTCGGTAATCAGCTCCCGGGACACCATACGTCCGATGCTTTCCGCCAGCTCAAACCTCTGTTTGGGAATAATCCCCGGTGTAAGCGGTATACGCAAACCCAGGAACCTCTTTTGGGTCAGCGGCCGGAAAAGCATACGAATAGCCAGAGCATTGGTTACATAACCAATAACCGCGCCGATAAAGGGAGGCAGCACCCAGGGGAGAAGATTGACAATGGCTTCTGTTGTCATTTCAGGTAACCCGTTTATTCAAGGCCTGCCGAATATTCCCGGGCTTTGCTCTGTGAATCCAATACCTCGATATAGGAACCGAAAACCCACCCCCTCAGCCCTTCATAGTTTACATTGTACCAATAGGAACTTTCATTCTCCACCGTTTCTTTTCTTTCCGTGCGCGAGATAATCTCCAGTACACCACCCCGACGTACATGGGTGAGAATTTTTGCGTCTGCAAAAGGCTCTTCACGCACTCTTAAGAATGGGGAGTTTACCACTGCCCAACTGGAACGTATGGAGAGCACCGGCGTAGGCGGCAGGGTAATTTTTTCCGGTTCGACTTGCCGCTGGCATGAAACCATTATGGCCAGTAGCGCAATAGAGATTGCTGCTGAAAATTGCAGATATTTAACTTTATCCATTTATACCCTTGATTTTTTTCCGGATCAATTACATCTTTATTACATAATGTATCGAAGGATTATAACCCTTTTATTAATCTTTGTCACAGGTGCAGCGCCGATCTTTGCGGAAAAGAGGCCCCTTTCTTTAAGCTTTGGGGCTGCAGGCGGTGGAGCCTTTACCAGGGATGAGCGCTTTCCCATGAAACCTCAGTGGGATATCAATCTGGGAGCTGCCGCCGATCTTCCCATCGGCCAAACGCTTTCTCTGGGGCTGGGACTGGCTTTTCACAATACGGCTGCCTCTTCCCTGGACGGGGGCTTTCTCTACCGGGGCCATTCGGGAATGGACAGCCGACTTTATCTGACAGCGGAGCGCATTCTGCTTCCCTTTCGGCTCAGAGATTTCCGTATTTATCCCGGCTTATCAGCCGGCTTTCTGGCCCGCTATGACAAGTATGAGCTTACCACCCTCTATTTCTTTTATCCCGGCATCTTCCTGCAGCCCTTTGTCGAGGTGGGCAAGGCGGGGCGCTTAAGCCTGGTAGTCTCCCTGCCCCTGGATTACTATTTCAGGCGGGATCTGAAGCTGTCACTGTCAGCGAGCCTGGGGATGTCCCTGCGCTGGTATTTAAGGAAAAATTATGAAGCATTTTAGAGGTTTTATTTTTATGGTGCTGATGGTGGCGGCCCTGCTCTTTGGCGGCTGCAGCTTTGACCTGGATTACAACCGCTATGCCATTGTGTATGGAATAGCTAATTATAGTGGCAGCGATCTGAACTACACTGATGATGATGCAGTTGATATGAAAGCCTTGCTGATTGCTCAAGGATATTCAATCGTTAACAGCGAAATGCATGCAGTTACCAAAAACAATATGATAACTGACTTCAAAGCTGCCAAAGCCCAGGCCGGCAAGGATGATCTCTTTCTATTCTTTTTCTCGGGCCACGGAGGACAGGATTCCTCAGGTCAATTCAGCGAACCGCCGCCGGGTGATGATGCCGACGAATTTATCGTACTTTCAGATGGAGATTTTGGAGCTAACTATCTTATCTATGACAACGAGCTGGGTGATCTGATCGCCTCCATACCCGCCCTTAAAAAGATAGTGATTATCGACGCCTGTCACTCCGGGGGGCTGATAGGCAACAGCCGGGAGGTAGACGCCACCCCGCCCGATTACACCGGCACAACTGACAGCTCCCTGGGTGAGGCCATCTCCCTCTGGGCCAATTTTTCAGGAGCGGCATACGATATCTCCCCCTACGATGCCCTGGTAATAAGCGCTGCAGGGGAAGGCGAGTTTTCTATGGAACCGGCACCTTCTTCTCCCCCACCGCCGATCGAGAATGGCTTCTTCACCTATTTCCTGCTGGAAACCCCGCAATATGGCGACAACAATGGCGACGGCTATGTAACGGTAACCGAGGCCTACTACTATGCCAGGGCAAACCTGTTGTCCCTGTTCAGCGGTTCTTCCCAGGTTTACGCTCCCCACGTGTCCGGAGGCCCGGTCGACTTCGTGCTCTTTGAAGCCCAGTAAAATCTGAAAAAAACGCTAACATCTCCTACCTATAGGCTTCAAGGCTCTATTGAAAGATCAATATTTATAGCTATACTATTAGTCAGTAGAATTATGGAAAAAGATAAATTGGTTTCATATTGGAGCGAAAGCTCGGAACATGACTATAAAGCTATGGAGCATATGTTTGAGAAGGGCGACTATCAATGGTCCCTGTTTATAGGGCATTTAGTCCTTGAAAAATTGCTTAAGGCATATTATGTAAAGCAAATTGATAAAAATCCACCCTTTATTCACGATTTATTACGATTGGCTGAAAAAGGGGGATTAGAAATCAGTGAAAAGCGAAAAGATATGTTAGACACAATCTCAGGCTTTAATATAAATACTCGATATAACGATTATAAGCAAAGCTTCTATAGAAAATGTACTATGGAATTCGCCAAAAAATGGATACAGAATATCAGGGCATTAAGAATATGGATCAAAAAACAGCTATCCAAACTGTAAATAAATATCTCGATTTCCTGAAAAAGCGAAGATATAAAATAAAAAAGGCTTATATTTTTGGCTCATACTCTAAAAACACATACACTGAGGACAGTGATATCGATATAGCTATAATCATGGAAAATATTGATGACCATTTTGATACACAGATTGATTTAATGAAATTGCGAAGAAATTTTGACACACGAATTGAACCCCATCCAATTGAAGTTGAGGATTTTAACGACTCTAATCCATTTGCTTGTGAGATCATTAAGACCGGTATTGAAGTGTGAATATATTTTCAAGACACTATTCAATTCCTATTATACTTTCCATTCTCATTATCCTCGCGGGCTGTACTACGGGAAAAGCAATACCAGCGACCGGCCCGGAATTTCTTGAAAGGGATGGGCTTACTGATGCTGTCAATATCCGGGAGGACGGTCTGCGCACAAACCCGGAGGGAGATTCCTTTGAATGGTGGTATTTTGACGCTTCTTTCAACGACGGCTCCACAGCTGTTATTGTATTTTTTACAAAGGGACCGTTGGAACCTTCGGGACCGGCCCGACCGATGGTAAGTATTACCATTACACTCCCTGACGGAGGAAGAAGAACAGCTGAGATTAGCAGTGATGTATTTTATGCTTCGAAAGAGCAGTGTGATGTGCGAATAGGGAACTGCCGGGTAAAGGGAGATCTCAAGGATTACCAGTGTTAGCAAGAAGTATTAAGTCCAGCGCCCGAATATATTGGGTTGTACTTCTGCGTTAAGAACTTCGGTTGCGGATGTAATCTGCGATGGGGATATGTAGATGGTGTCCTGAGCTATGATCAGAAAAGCTACCAGGTCAAAGGCTCAGGATACCATGATCACAACTGGGGAAATGTAAAGCTCAACCGGGTAATGACTCAATGGTACTGGGGAAGGGCCCGTATTGGCGAATATACGGTAATTTTTTCGCAGATGCTTACCTCCCCTGCCTATGGAGAGAAAATACTTCCTGTCTTTTTCCTGGCAAAAGGAGAAGATATTCTATTCGTGGAAAATATTGAAATGACGGTTGACACCTCAGATTGGGTTATCCATGAAAGCGGCAGGGAATATCCGGAAGAACTTGTTATTAAAGTCCGGGAAGGAACTAAAAGAGCTCAGCTTTATCTATCCCAACCGGTTCTTATCGAAGCCGCAAGCTTAATTGAGAACCTGCCCTGCTTAACCCGGTTTATGGCAAGACTATTTTCAAAGCCCTACTATTTCCGATTTAGAAGCCGGGTTGCACTGAAGCTCGATATTGAAGGCAAGCATCTATCGGAGCAGGGAACAGGCCTTTCTGAAATAATGCTCCTCCGGGGCAAGCACACCGTAAAGTAGTAGTTCCAAGGGTTGAGTTCTTTCAGCCTTGTTTAAGCCGTTCTATCTCATCCCTGACCACTGCCGCCTTCTCAAACTCCAGGTCTTTGGCCAGCTCAAACATCTCCTTTTCCAGTGCGCGGATCAGAGCCTTACGCTCTTTGGGTATGAGCAGGTTATACTGCTCTTCCATTATCTGCAGATCGAGATGCTCCAGTTCCCGCTTTTCCTCTTTTTTGCGCACCAGCAGGTCCTGGATGGATTTAGTAATAGTTCGGGGGGTTATTCCATGTTTGCGGTTATGTTCCGCCTGGATCTTGCGGCGCCTGTAGGTTTCGGTAATGGCTTCTTCCATGGCTGCAGAGCGGCGGTCAGCATACATGATCACTTTACCGTTCACATTTCTGGCTGCCCGGCCGATAGTCTGGATCAGTGATGTGGCGGAGCGTAAGAATCCCAGCTTGTCCGCATCCAGAATGGCGATCAGAGAAACCTCCGGAAGGTCGAGTCCTTCTCGCAGCAGGTTGATGCCCACCAGCACATCATAATCCCCGGTGCGCAGGCTCTTCAGGATCTCCACCCGTTCAATTGTCTCGATTTCGGAATGAAGATAGCTGACCTTCAACCCCAGGTCGCTTAAATAATCGGAGAGATCCTCGGCCATTCTCTTGGTAAGGGTGGTAACCAGGGTTCTTTCCTTTCTGCCGATCCGCTCTTTTATTTCACTGTAGAGATCATCAACCTGCCCATCACTGGGGCGTACCTCAATCTCGGGGTCAAGCAAACCAGTGGGCCTGATTATCTGCTCTACCAGCTGTGATGACTTATCCAGTTCTTCCTGCTTGGGCGTAGCAGAAGCACATAGGGTACGGTCCAGAAGAGACTCGAACTCGGCAAAATAAAGGGGCCGGTTATCCAGGGCCGAAGGCAGGCGAAAGCCGTATTGAACCAAAGAGAGCTTGCGTGAGCGGTCGCCTGCATACATACCCCTGATCTGGGGAATGGTAATATGGGATTCATCGATAAAGGTCAGGAATTTATCGGGAAAAAAATCTATTAACACAGCCGGCCTTTCCCCTTCCTGACGTCCACTTAAGGGGCGGGAATAATTCTCTATACCTGCGCAGTAACCCATTTCCTCCAGCATCTCCAGATCATACTCAGTCCTGGACTTAAGCCGCTGTGCTTCTACAAGTTTACCGGCTGCAAGGAAATCATTGTAGCTCTTTTCCAATTCTTCCCTGATGCTGTCCAGAGCCTGGTGTACTGATTGTTCCGGCATAACAAAGTGTTTGGCGGGATATATCTGGCAGAAATCAAGTTCCTCCAGGGATTCACCGGTTAAGGGATTGATTTTTCTGATACGCTCCACCTGATCACCAAAAAATTCTATGCGCACAGCATCCGTAGTATAAGAGGGACATATCTCCAGCACATCACCCTTTACCCGGAAATGGGAGCGTTCCAGCACTGCATCGTTCCTTTCATATTGCAGAGATACGAGTCTCCTTATAATCCCGCTGCGCTCCTTACTCTCACCTACATTAAGCTCCAGGCGCATATCCCGGTAATCCCTGGGGTTGCCGATACCGTAGATGCAGGAAACCGTAGCCACCACAATAACATCACGCCGCTCCATTAGTGAGGCGGTAGTAGAAAGGCGCATCCTGTCTATTTCCTGGTTAATTGAGGCATCCTTCTCTATATAGAGATCCTTGCCCGGTACATAGGCTTCGGGCTGATAGTAGTCATAGTAAGAGACGAAATATTCAACAGCATTTTCTGGAAAGAAATCTTTAAACTCCCGGTAAAGCTGGGCTGCCAGGGTCTTATTGTGCGATATTACCAGGCTGGGCAGTTGAACCTTTTCAATGATCTTTGCCATGGTAAAGGTCTTGCCCGAACCGGTAACCCCTTTAAGGGTCTGATAGCTAAAATTATCGAGTATGCCGCGGCTTAAACTCTCAATAGCCCCGGCCTGATCTCCGGCAGGAGAGAAATCAGCAACAACTTTGAATTCCTTCATTACTACCAGCGGAAATTTTTCGGGCGCTCGGAGAGCTTAATATAGAGGGTTTTCTCCTTGCGTCCGCGCAATACCTTAACCTCGACAGTTTCTCCCGGCTTGTTATCCTCCAGGGCGCCGAGCAGGTCATAGAGCGAGGTAACCGGCAGCTTATCGACCTCGATAATAATATCCCCGCCAAGGTATATTATTGAACGTCCGTAGCGTACTCCCTGTCCTGGATTGCCCCCCGCAAGACCGGCATTGGCGGCATTACTGCCCTTCTTCACCTCTGATACTAATATTCCCTCGGTAACGGGCAGTTTGGCATAGCGAACCAATGCCGGAAAAAGCTGGACCGGGGTAAAATCGATCCAGCCTCGCTGTACCTTTCCGTATTTGATAAGATCAGGCACTATCCTTTTTGCCGTATCTATGGGCACGGCAAAACCGATACCCACCGAACCGCCTGACGGCGAAAATATCATGGTATTGATGCCGATCATCCGGCCACGGGAGTTGAGCAGCGGCCCGCCCGAGTTGCCGGGATTAATAGAGGCATCAGTCTGGATCATCTCCCGGATTACCAATCCTGAATTAGTTTTAACCGGACGTCCCAAACCGGAGACAATCCCGGTAGTCAGGGTTCTATCCAGGGCAAAGGGATTGCCTATGGCCAGTACCTTCTGCCCTACCTTTATGTTTTTCGAGACGCCGAAGGGAATGGCAACCAGGCTCTTACCACCGGGGTTGAACTTAATAACAGCCAGGTCATTCTCCGGATCCACCCCGATAACCTTTCCCTCATACTCCTCACCATCTGCAAGGGTTATGCTTAACTTCTGGGCATCCTTCACAACATGGTAATTGGTCAAGATATGCCCCTGCTGATCGATAATGGAACCCGAACCGGTGCCCTCATTGGGAATTGGCTCTAAAAACCAGTTATACTCAAAGGTAACCGTGGTGATATTCACGACTGCATTATTGAGATGCTCATATATCTGAATGTTATTCTCTTCATCGTCAGAAACAGTATAAAGGGTGTTATACTGGACGGATTGTCCGGTTAATTCAACAGGCTGCCTTGCTTCAGCCGCCGCAATACCGGTAAGAGAAGATTGTTGCGGAAAACTCAGGAATCCTAAAAGAGCGGCTGCGGCCAGAACCAGGCAGCCGCTCAATACTGCGTAGATTATCACCTGAAATCTGCTGTATAATTTCACTAGATTATCCTCCATAAACAATATAACCAGTGGAAAGCGAAAATCCAAACGCTTTTTTATTCTATATAGCTATGCAGATTTCCTGCGAGGTAATAGGGTAAATTCAGAAGTTGAAATTTTTTCCCTGCTATTGTCCGGACTTGTTCGATTTTTATTCTTCCTGAATAAAGTCGAATAGCGAAAGATTCTGAGCTATTATCCATAAATTGATGTAAAGAACGTAACCGGCCTGTTGCACCTGATTTTACTTCAATTGGAATTAATATATTTTCAAATTGTATAAGGTAATCAATTTCCGCGTTCGACTGTTTCTTTTCCTTTACCCAGAAATGTAAATTTGTCAATGGTGAGTGAGTTGAAGCAAGTATTTCCTGTCCAACTATATGTTCTATAATTCGACCTTTATAGAGAGATGAAATGTCTTTTGAAAGCAATAATGTATCCTGAATACCTGAAAAATAGTTAATTAGCCCGGTATCAAGAAAATGAAGTCGAGGAGATTTTTTCCTATCCGGTATAATGGGTAAAGAGTATCCTGTAAAAGGATAGACAAGATTCAGAAGCATAGCTTTTTCTAATATTCTAATCCCTTCCCCTACTTCCCTGGATTTATATGGACCTCTTCCAAAACCCTCAAACTTAATTCTAGTTCCTGCTTCAATAAAAATATGATTTATTATATGTCTTATGACATTTGTCTGCATAAAATTCTTTGAATATTTTTCAACATCATCTATATAGGATACAATCAAACTTTCATAAACTCTATTTGTCTCAGTAAAATCCCGATTGCGACTATAGACAGAAACAGCATCCGGCATTCCTCCTATGAGAACATACTTGTGAAAAAGGCTTAGCAGCTTATCATGTGCAAAATTCGGGACAGGAAAAGTAGTAATTGCATCTAAGGCGCTTTTTTCTTCCAAAAGCTGTAAAAATTCAATAAAGGAAAAAGGACGAAGAATTAGATACTCAACCCTCCCAACAGGAAAACTGGTATTCTTATCAATTAGAGTCTCCAAAAGGGAACCTGCTGCAATAACAAATATTTCAGGATTTTTTTCGTAAAAGTATCTCAGCCCTTTAACAGCATCAGGACTATTCTGAATTTCATCTATAAATAAAAGAGTTTCTATGTTTCGAGCTTTGTTCCTTGAAAGAAAGATGGCAGCTACTACATCCTCAAAAGATATTCCAGATTCAAAAAACTTTCGATCTTCATCTTGCTCAAGGTTTAAATATATATACTGTTTAAAGTTTTTAGAGAAAAGATTAATTGCGGTTGTCTTTCCAACCTGCCGCGCCCCTCTTATAATTATTGGTTTGCGTGTTTTCCGTTCTTTCCATTTAAAAAGTTCCTTGAATAAAGTTCTCTCGATCAATTATTAAATACCATTCTTTTGTATAAAGTCAACTATAATAATAGTGCTAATTGTAATAAAGTCAACTATAATCAGATATTTTCGGTAGCAATTGACAGGCAGATATGCTCCAGCCTATTATCAGGTCAATATTATAAAATCTGTAAAAGGGAAAAAAAATGGCGGAAGCTGTAGATATATCTGTCAAACTGGGTAATCTAACCCTGCGCAATCCCTTTATTGTGGGCTCGGGTCCTACCGTTAAAACGGTCGATCAGATAAGGGAAGCGGAAGACAATGGCTGGGCCGGTGTTTCCATTAAGCTGGCCATTGATCCGGCGCCCTATATTAACAGGCCGCCGCGCTACCGCTGGCTCAAGAAACAGAAGCTCCACATCTTCACAGCTGAAAGCCGTCTTACTCCTGATGTATCCCTGAAACTGATTGAAGAGGCCAGAAGGTTTACCAAAGATATACTCGTCTTCCCCAATATTACTTATGACGGCAAAGACCGCGAGGGCTGGCCCCTATTGGCTAAAAGATATGAAGATGCCGGGGCTCAAGCCATTGAGCTCAACATGTGCTGCCCCAACATGTCCTTTAATTTGACTGCCACAGGAGAGAATCCCGAACAGGCCACCGGCGCCAGCCTGGGATCAGACCTTGTGGAGCTGCCCAGGGTGGTAAAGATTATCGTAGATGCGGTTAAAATACCGGTATTTGTCAAGCTCACTCCAGAGGGGGGCAAGATAGCCCAGGCGGCATACCAATCGATCCATGCCGGAGCCGCCGCAGTGGTCAGTGTAGCCAACAGGCTGGGAATACCGGACATAGATATCCGCAATCCCATGGGAACCATCTACCGCCTGCAGGATAATATTACGCTGGGGTGTTTGTCAGGCCCCTGGATCAGACCCCTGGCTTTAAGGGATACTTACGAGATGCGCTACTACCTGGGGCCGGAGCCCTTTATAATGGGGTCGGGCGGCGTCTCCGACCTGCAGAGCGGTGTGCAGCAAATCATGGTAGGCAGTGATGCCGTACAGATCTGTACGGAGACTATGCTCAGGGGCTTTGACTGGCTGCCAAAAATGCTCGAACAGCTAAAAAGTTACATGCGGGAAATGGGCTACCGGCGGATAAGAGATTTCCGGGACCTGCTGCATAAGAATATCAAGGCGGCTGATGAACTCACCATATACGACGGCTATGCCCGGGTTGATCCGGAAAAATGCAATTCCTGCGGTATCTGCTGGAAAATCGGCCATTGTCCGGCCATCAGCCACCCTGAAGATGTCACAACCATAGATCATGACAAATGCCTGGCCTGTTCCACCTGTGTGGATCTCTGTCCAAAGGGTGCCATAGGTATGGAGGCCAAATAAAAAGGGCTCCTCTTTATAAGGAGCCCCAAATAATCACCCTCTTACACTGCCGGATTATTCTTGATTACTTCCTGGCTTCCTCATGGAGCCAGTCATTGAGGGCGCCGGCTACATCGCCGAACCTGGTAAGCCTGGCCTTCTTCTTCTTCTCCATCAATTTCTCATAACGATCGTCATCAACCATGGCAACCAGCCTGGCAATGCTCGATTCTCCATCTACAAATCTCCAGGGAAAACAGCCTATAGTGACCCGCTGATTAAGGAGCAGGTCCAGGTCACCGCCTGCACATTCCAGGTGGATAATACCGTGGTTAAACATCTCGATGTGCATTAACTGGTACTTGTCATCGGTAAAATATTCTTCCAGGCTCTTGCCGAATTTCTTCTGAAAGAAGGCTTCAGCCTCCTTTTTCTGCCGCGGCATCCAATCCCGGATAATGGTATTCATTGGATGGTCGGCGCTGCCGCAGTCTACACCGATCCAGCGCAGTTTTTTCTTTTTGGCCCATTCGGCAAACTCGCGGTCCGGGCCCGGGTGTTTAACCATGTAACGGATCTCATCCGCAGTAGGCTGATCCCAGCCGTAGTGGTGATAACCGGTATGGATAATCAGGATATCCCCTTCTTTTACCTCTACCCTTTCCTCTACCTGCTTTGATGTATAGACATCGTAGTCGGTAGTGCAGTCGGAAAGATCTACTACAACACCTTCATTTACCAGGAAGTCCATATCCAGTGAGGCAATATCTTTACCCGGGGTGTAGAAGTGAATCTCGCCGTCAAGATGGGTCCCCACATGGTTGGAATGGGTTACCAGCTGTCCATTGGCGCCATTGGGGGCCAGCCTTTTGAAGTATTTTACCTGCAGCGGCTCGTAGCTGGGCCAGGGCGGGGTGGCGATTCCAAAAGGAATCGTCAGATCGATCATTTTCATCTTTTCCTCCTAAATTATTTTTATACTTTTAATCACCATACCTCTCTACAAAGGCTTCCAGTGCATCCTGGAAACACTCCTCAGGGGGCTTAACCAGCCCGGCGCCGACCATACCTATACCCGGATCCTTATGGGCAATACCGGTGTTAATGGCCGGGAGTATTCCGGTTTCAATAATCCTTACCAGGTCAATCCCTGTGGGTGTGCCCCGGAAATCTAAAGCGGGGATCTGGAAGGTATCATTCTCGGCCAGGGTGATTTCATACATGGACAGGGTGAAGTTGATAGCGTCTTTGGGGCTGCCGCCCACGAATTTGACAATTGCCGGCGCCGCAGCCATGGCAAAACCACCTATACCCACTGTTTCGGTTATTACCGAATCACCGATGTCGGGAGCCGCATCTTCAGCCTGGTAACCGGGCAGATAGAGGCCATCCACCATGGTGGCCGGCGCGGTAAACCATTGAACCCCAAGCCCGGAAATACGGATACCAAAGTCGGTGCCGTTTCTTGCCATGGTGGTGATCACAGAACTGCCCTCAATACCGGCAGCCGCATCTACAGTGCATTTGCTCGCAGGCATGGAGAGATTAAGAAAGAAATGATCGTTTGTGTGCATGAAATTCAGCACTCCGGCGATCTTTTCCCTCTCCTCATCGAGCATTACCAGGTATGGAGCCAACTCCCTGATTACCAGAGAAGTGGCTGCCCGGTTACGGTTGTGTCCCTCATCACCCATCTGCAGAGCTTGAGAGATCAGATTCTTCATATCGATTTCGCCATGAGCCTGCAGAGCCTTTTTCAGAATCGGCGCCAGCTCCGAAGCCATCCACTTAAGCTTATCAATTACCTCCGCAGAGTAGGCTCCGTACCGTAGCACTTTGCCAAGGCCTTCATTCAAGGTGCAGTAGGCCCGGTTGCCGTAGGTCTTGTTTTCCAGAACCCACACCGGCATGGAGTAGGTCATAATACCGGCCATGGGGCCGACACTATCGTGATGGTGACAGGGTTCAAAAATGATATCACCGGAAGCAGCCAGCTTTTCCGCCTCTTCTTGATCAGCGGCCAGACCTTCAAGCAGCAAGCCGCCGATTACCGCTCCGCGCATGGGACCGCACATTCGTTCCCAGGTTACCGGGGGTCCCGCATGGAGAATCATCTTCTTCTGCATACCGGGCACAGCTTCACCGGCTGTGGAAATATCCACCAGGGTTGGCTTGCTCTTGAGAATACGGGAAACAGCTTCCTGGTTCGCCCTATCTCCCTTGAGATAGCGCCCTAATTTAGCGAGCAGCACAGCCATCCTGGCATTGCCTCCTGCAGGCGGCTTCCAATTTACCTGTATAGCCCTGGCACCCTCTTTTTTCAGGTTATCCGCAAAAGATTCGAGCCCCATATTAACTGCAACCAGGTCCTGATTAAAGAGCTTATTTATCTTCTCAACATTCATTTTTAAACCACCTTTCTGATAATCTCAAGGGACAGCATTGATGCCTGATAGTTGGAAGACATAACAATACAGCCAATTGATTCCAGTTTTTTCTGCTGCTCCGCCATATTTTGAAAATCACCCTCAGTGCCGGTAATGGAAGCGATAACGGCCAGATAGCCGCCTCTCTGTTTGGCCTTTTCCCTGGCCTCTTTGAGGCTGTCCAGAATAGCCCCGGCAGGATCATTATGAGAACCGTAACCGAGAACAATGTCCAGCAGCAGGAGGGCTACCTCGGGATCCTCCATTTCCCTGACAATCCTTTGCTCACGGGTGGAGGGGTCGATCATCGGGTGGGGACGGCCAACGGTAAATACATCATCCCCAAGATCCACTATTGTATGTTCTTGAGAAACATGGGGATCAGCAGGCACCAGCTCCGGCTTTACCTGGTTATTGGAATAAATCCCACCTATCTCGCGATCAAAGAGAATCATCGCTTCATCCGCCAGGGTACCCCCCGTATACAAACCGCGCAGGTATTTTTGCCCGGAAGAGATCATGGCGCTCTCTCTTGCTACAATTTCCCCTACTTTTTCTTCCGGTAAAGTAAAGACCCTGGGCTTGTAGACTTCGCACCTTGACAGGGAAACTGCCATGCCGGCAGCCTCTTCCAGATTACCGGCAAAGTAGAGGTTATGCCTCTGCTCTTTAGCTTCAAGACCAATGAAGTGAATAACCGCCGGCTTACCGGTTTCTTTCAACCTGGCAACTACTTTATCAGCTACATCAGGTGCAGGGGGTTTGGAAATTACCACGATCACCTTTGTGCGTGGATCTTTTTCCAGGGCTTCTATGCCGAGCATCATCATCATACCGCCGACCCTGGCATTTTTCAGGTCTCTGCCGCCGGTGCCGATTGCCTGGGTTACACCGCTGCCCAGGTTATCTATGCAGCAGAAAACCTCCTGCAGTCCGGTTCCCGAAGCTGCCACAATACCGATATCACCATCTCTAACCACATTGGCAAAGCAGAGCGGCTTGCCATTGATGATAGCGGTACCACAGTCGGGACCCATCATTAAAAGCCCCTTTTCCACGGCCAGTTTCTTAAGCTCAATCTCATCTTCCAGCGGAACATTATCCGAAAAAAGCATTACATGTAGATCCCTGGAAAGGGCTTTTCTTACCTCGCGCGCTGCATACTGTCCAGGCAGCGAAATAATTGCCAGGTTGGCATCAGGTACCATGTTAAGGGCAGTCTCCAGGCTTGCCGGTCTATATTCGCCGCTATCCTCCACAGTGCTCTTTTTTTTCTTTAAAAGGTCATTAGCTGCGTCACAGGCCCTGGCTAAAGTTTCTTCACTTTCAGCTTCCACAGCAATAATAAGATCATTTGCCGTAGCTCTTTCCACCTCAGGTGAAGAAAGCCCGATTTCTTTTAATAGGTCTATGTTCATCTCCGTACCCATAGAAACTACGGCATCTTTAACCCCCTCAATTTTCTTAACATCTCTGTTGATCAACATGAGGAATACCGAATCGTAATAGGAGTCTTTCTCAACAATAATCCTTTTCAAAAACATCCTCCTTTGAAGCATTAGCACCCTTATTTAGATAAAAATAAAAAATTATAATAAAAAATATATCAATACCTGTCAAATAATATTTGAAAGTATAATCTAAAATCTGTTTTGTTTGGCTTAGCAACCCAGGATTGCACTTTTAAAGCTCCGTACTCTCAAGCATTTCCACTAAAAAGCTTGCCTCAAGTACCATAAAAGACCCGAAAGAGCATCGCTTCCTGAAGTCGCTCCGTGGAGCATCGCCGTTTTGACTACCAGCTCCATATCATCCAGGCAGACGGCTCCGGCCAACCCCCTGGCTGTATGAATCAGGTAATTGGGGAATGATCCCTGAAGCGCCAGCCAGAGCAGGGCTCTGCCACCGTAACTGGTTTTTGATAATACACCATTAATCTCCGCTCTATCTATTGCCGGGAAGTTGGAGTTTTGCTGATCAGTGTTGTCAAGCAGCTGCCGAATACCTTCACCAAGCAGGGCGCCGGCAATGAAATCATCGCCGGAAGGGGTCAGGCCTATGCCCAGCCCTACCATACGGGATAACCCTCTAAGCAGCGCCGGTTTTCCCGTAATCAACAATCCAGCTAATATTTTTTGTGCCTGGCGCACAAAAAGATCACCTGCCGGCGCGCTTTTGTGTAGAGCTATGAAACCTTCCTCAATCTTTGATGCCAGAAGCGTTTCCTCTAAATTATCAATATTCTGCTTTGTAAAACCGGCCACATCGGTAAGAGAGAGAGTCCCTTTCCACGTATTACTGAAATCCAGAGAGATAACCATATCGGCCAGATAAAGTTTGTTTCCCTGCCCTCTGACCTCGAGACCCGCCCTGATTTTCGCCGCTCCTTGCCGGTTCCCCCGGAATTTATCCTGAAACATGGCGGGCAGATAAATGCTTAGAGCGGTCATGGCGGATAAATCTGCCACCAGTGAAAAAAGCAAGTCCCTGCTACCGAAAATATTAACAGCACCCTGGTGTATGGAAACCACCTCACCCCTGGTGATAATCTGTTCAACAAAATCACCAACAGCCTGAGCCTTGAAACTTTTTTTCCTTCCCTGCCGCTCCATTCCTGCCTGCCCTTGTCAGTATTTCGTAGGCCGGTTACACTGGCCGCCTGGTGAACAATAAGACAAAATACATCCTATTATATCTGCTGGCAATCCTTTTCTGGGCGCTGGCGCCGGCTATGGTTCATTACTGCAAAGATTATTTTTCAGTGAATTTCCAGAATTTCTGCCGCTACTTAATCTCTCTATCACTGATCTGGCCTTTCCTCATTATGTCCGGGGGAATGAGGAAGGGAAGAGAGAAAATAAAAAAGGTCCGTGGTTTTGTGTTAAAAATAATTGCGATAACAGCTGTTCAATTTATTTTCCAGATCACCTTTACCCTGGGTCTCTTCCTGGTTTATCCGGGTTTATTTACCCTGCTCTTTCAATCAGCCATTATTTTTTCAGTTTTTCTGGCTATGGTTCTTTTTCCCGATGAACGTGAATCTCTGCGGAACTTTCGATTTCTCGGCGGCATACTCATCTCTATTGCCGGAGTGGTTATTACAATCAGCGCCGGCCGAAATTTAAGTCAGCCTCAATTAAACCTCGGCGCCCTGGTGGTAATAAGCTGCGCCGCGTGCTGGGCCCTGCTCAGCGCGCTGATAAAAAAGTGGCTTCGCGCAATTCCCCCTACTTTTTCATTAAGTATTGTCTATACTATTGTTACCCCTCTCTTTTTGTTCACCTATCTCTTTTCAACTGACGGGCCCCTTATACCTGATGCGCCCCTCTTTGCCTGGATACTTATGTTCCTCTCCGGCATAATCGCTGTTTATCTGGGGCAGTACCTGCATTATAAATGTCTACCCCATTTAGGGCTGGCTCTCACTTCCAACCTGGCTCTGCTCGTGCCGCTGGTGGCCGGTACTATCTCATATTTTGTCTTTAATGAACATTTTTCCCTGCTGCGGCTCTTCGGCGGCCTGCTGCTGGTCTCTGGCGCATTCATAGTTATCCGCATCAGGTATAAGCAATTCCCCCTTCCGGCAGGAACTGACAAATCATGACAGTTATTGTTCAACTTTTATTTAACAGATAATTTTTATTGAAATAGAATAATTTTGCTCAAGAGTTTATTAAATAATCTTTTAGAGGAGGATTTTATGTTATGATAGCTCAATATTTTGTTACTACAGTAAGAAAGATTAAGTCCATTGCAGTCGAAGACTGCTATGGGAGAAAAAGAGTGCTGTTTCTTTTAGTCATTCTGCTTGTCGCTTCGCTCGGTTTTATAGGCTGTGAAAAAAAAGAGGTTGTAGAAGAGAAGCAGGAACAGCCCTTCCGTATTGCCGCCCTCTTTCAGACGGCTATTGAAGAGCCCTGGGATGGAGTGATCCACCAGGCCTGTTTACAGGCGCAGAAGGAACTGGGCGTCGAATATGAGTTCACAGAAAAGATCGCTGCTGCTGACTTTGAAAAGGTCTTAAGAGAGTATGCTGAACGCGGCTTTGATTTGATCGTGGGCGACGCCTTCCTGGCTGGTGAAGACCCGGCCAGAAGAGTCGCTAAAGATTACCCGGAAATTGCCTTTGCCTTCGGTTCCGAATTCGGTCCGGTGGCTCCCAATTTCAGTGTTTTAGACAACTGGATCCATGAGCCCGCTTTCCTCTGCGGTGTAATAGCGGGAAGAATGACCAAATCCAATACCCTGGGCGTGGTGGCAGCCATTCCAATAGGCGAAGTAAACAGGCTGGTGAATGCCTTCAAAGCCGGCGCCCTGTCGGTGAATCCCGCTACCAAAGTCAAGATCGCTTATATCGGCGGTTGGTTTGATCCTCCCAAGGCCAAGGAAGCCGCTTTAGCCCAGATCGAGGCAGGGGTCGACCTGATCTATGCTGAACGCTTCGGTGTATTTGAGGCCGCTAAAGAGAGGGGTGTTCTGGCCTTCGGCAACATGTCAGACCAGAATCAAATGGCTCCTGATGTAGTTATTTCCGGTCCGGTCTGGAATATGTATCGCCACAATCGAATATGCCATCGATATGGTAAAGAAAGATGCCTGGGTTTCCATGGATCTCGGCGAATGGTCCATGATGGCTAAGGGCGGAGCCAGCCTGGCTCCCCTTCACGCTTTTGAGCAGAAATTACCGGCAGCCGTTATCAAAGAGGTAAGAGATCTGGAACAAAAAATTCTCAATGGTACTTTCCGCGTTCCGGTTGTTGAGGAACCACCCATTTCCGATTAATAAGTTATATTATTTAAATGCCGGTGAAATCTGCGCTCTTCTGGGCGAGAATGGCGCCGGAAAAACTACATTGATGAATATCCTCTTCGGCTACTACACCTGTGATGATGGCGAGATATTCATTAAAGGGGAAAAAGCCGAGCTGACCTCTCCCCGAGATGCCATATCCCGGGGCATCGGCATGATCCACCAGCATTTTACTTTAGCGCCCTCGCAGACTGTACTGGAAAATATCATAATCGGCACTAAATCGAGCAAGGGTCTCTTTCTGGATATTAAAGCAGCAACGGAAAAACTACTGCATCTTCAGGAAAGGTTCGGTCTTCAGGTTGACCACCAGGCCAGGGTGTGGAGCCTTTCTGTAGGTGAGCAGCAGAAGGTGGAAATACTTAAAGCCCTGTACCGGGATGTAGATATACTTATAATGGATGAGCCTACTGCTGTGCTTGCTCCAATTGAAATAAGGGAATTATTTAAAACCCTCAAGTCATTAGTAAAAGAAAATAAATCCGTAATCTTTATTTCCCACAAATTGAATGAAGTAATGGAGATCTGCGACCGTATTCTGGTTTTGAGAGGCGGGGAGGTCGTTGCTGAAAAAAATAAAAAAGAAACCAGTACCAG
This sequence comes from Spirochaetales bacterium, assembly GCA_030604195.1. Classification (GTDB taxonomy): domain Bacteria; phylum Spirochaetota; class Spirochaetia; order SZUA-6; family DRHE01; genus DRHE01. Next base: position 25,908 of record JAUVWI010000012.1, on the reverse strand, counting down.
AGAATTGGTAAATCTAATGGTTGGCAGGGAAATGCTGGAACGGCTGGAAAAGAAAAAGACCTCTGCCGGTGAAGCGGTACTGGAAATTAAGGAGCTTACTGTAGCGAATGACAAGGGGTTGGAAGCAGTTAAAAAAATCGATCTACTGGTGCGAAAGAAGGAAATAGTCGGTTTAGCAGGGGTTTCCGGAAATGGACAGAGCGAGCTCTGTCAGGCCCTCTTCGGCTTGAGAGTACCTCTGGCCGGAACTATTAAAATAGAGGGAAAGCCGCTGCCTGCCGGCAACCCCCAAAGTGCCATACGCGCCGGAATGGCCAGGATCCCTGAAGACCGTATTGAAACCGGGCTGCTGATGGACCTGACAGTGGCGGAGAATATGGTCCTGGAAAACCATATTTCAAGTGATTTCAGTAAAAAGGGCCTGATCAATTTCCAGGCAATTAATGACTATAGTGATGAGTTGATTAAAAGCTTCAGCATAAAAACTGCGGGCAGGGATGCTGCAGCAAAGAGCCTGTCCGGCGGCAACCTGCAGAAAGTAATCCTTGCCCGGGAACTATCAGGATTTCCCAGCTTAATAATCGCTTCACTGCCTACCAGGGGTCTCGATGTAGGCGCCATGGAATATATCCACCAGCGGCTGCTTGAGGAAAAGGAACGGGGCGCCGGCATCCTGGTTATCTCTGATGATCTCGATGAGATCTTTTCTTTAAGCGACAGGATAATCGTTATGTATGAAGGTGAAATAATGGGAGATATCACCATAGATGAAGCTTCCAGAGAGCAGGTGGGCCTCTGGATGAGCGGAGTAGAAAAATGATCAGTTTCAGAATTGTAAAACGCGAACCTCTTCCGGGCTGGGCTAAATTATTAATCCCCCTTGCCGCAATTTTTGTAACAATGATCCTCTCGGCAATCCCCATTATGGTAGCCGGGGGCAACCTCTGGAAATCTTATTATTATCTCTTTAAGGGCGCCCTGGGAACCAGGTTTAATTTTCTCGAAACCTGTGTCAAAGCCAGCCCTCTCATCTTTACCGGCTTAGCCGTGGCTTTTGCCTTCCGTGCCAGGTTCTGGAACATCGGTGCAGAAGGCCAGCTTTTAGCCGGAGCTTTAATGGCCACCTGGGTAGGTATATACTTTACCCGGGTCCCTCCCCTCTTAATGCTGCCCCTGGTTATGGTTGCCGGCTTCCTGGCCGGCGGGGCCTGGGCGGCTGTACCGGCTATTCTTAAGACCAGGCTTAAGGTAGATGATGTTGTATCTACCCTGCTCTTAAACTACGTTATGCTGCACATCATGGGCGCACTTCTGTTCGGCCCGCTGCAGCAGCCGGGTTCCAGCTGGCCAAGATCATCAGAGATCATGGAGGCAGCCAAATACCCAATGCTGATCTTTCGCTCCCGATTTCACCTGGGTATACCCCTTGCTGTAATTGCAGTGGCTATTATCTGGTTTATCAACAAAAAGACCGTGTTCGGCTACCAGTCACGGGCAGTTGGAGTAAATATTAAAGCGGCCCATTTCGGCGGCATTAATACCACCTCTGTAATCCTTAAAACCGCGATTATTTCCGGCGGCCTTGCCGGGATGGCCGGAGTGGGAGAACTCTGCGCCATTCAACAGCGGCTGATCCTGGATATTTCCCCGGGATACGGTTACTCCGGTATCGTAATCGCCATGTTGGGCAACCTTCATCCCGTTGGCGTGCTTTTATCTTCTTTTTTCTTCAGTGTAATTATTGTGGGCGCCCAGACCATGAGCCGCATGACCGGAGTGCCCTCCTACATTGCGGAGGTAATCCAGGGTATGGCCTTGATGATCATGCTCGTTTTCCTTCTCTTAACTGAATATAAGATAAAGGCGGTGCGAAAATGATCAATGAAATATTTAATATAGCCTTTATTACCGGACTGATCGCCGCCGCAATGCGTATGGCCACGCCAATTATCTTTGCCACCCTGGGAGAGATCTTATCTGAACGATCCGGTGTTCTTAACTTAGGGATTGAAGGCATCATGCTCATGGGAGCCATGACTGGTTTTTTGGTTACCTATATCACCGGCTCACTCTGGGTGGGTGTAATAGCTGCCGCTTTAGTTGGTATGGCGCTCGCCCTGCTTATGGCCCTGCTCGCCGTATACCTGGGTTTAAGCCAGCATGTTTCCGGACTTAGCATCACCCTATTTTCCACCGGTTTAGCCATGTTTATCTACCGCCTTTATATAGGCTCTCCCATTATTCCGCCCACTGTACAGCCCTTTACCCAGGTGGCCATACCCCTGCTTTCCAGGATCCCGATTATTGGAGAGGGCCTCTTCAACCAGTATCTATTGACCTACCTGGCCCTGCTTTTAATCCCGGTTATTTCCCTTATCCTCTACAAAACCCAGGTGGGCTTAAAGATCAGAACCGTGGGTGAGAATCCTTTTGCCGCTGACACAGTAGGGGTTAATGTAAATCTGACCCGTACCCTCTGTCTGGTAGCAGGCGGCGCTCTTATGGGTATAGGCGGCGCCTTCCTGACCCTGGCACATCAGAATATGTTCCTCATCGATGTAATCGGGGGCAGGGGCTGGATCGCCATTGCCATGGTCATTTTCGGCAACTGGGATCCTTTAAAAGGAGCCCTGGGTGCAATTATGTTCGGCTTCCTCGATGGCCTGCAGCTCCGGCTTCAAGGCCTGGGTTTCAGGGTTCCCTTTGACATCTTCCTGATGATCCCTTACATATTGACTATTGTAGCCCTGATTATTGTATCCAGGAAGGCAACTGTGCCGGCCGGGCTGCTCAAACCCTATAGAAGGGAGGAAAAGGGGGGATAGCGGGCGCCTCACAGGCAGCCTGCTTAAGATTATTTCTTAAAATTCAAACTGATCGCAGCATCCGGCCAAAGATCCAGGGGGAAATGGATATCGCGGATCATCTCCTTATCCTTTTCAAAAAATAGGGGAAAGCCGGCGCCCAGTCGTAGATCAAGGCTGACGGAGTCACTTAAATTGTAACCAAGGACAACTGAACCGCCGAAAGATATCATGGCCGCATTAAAGCTCAAGGGAACAGCGGCCGTGGGTATGCCCACCAGCAGATTCAATCTGAATGGATTATCCTGCGGCAATAAGTAGAAAACAGTAAAAATATCACAGACCAGGAGGCCGAACAGGGAAAGGCCCAGGTCCGCCTTTACACCGGTAAAATCAGATCCCCGACATTCAAAACCCGCCTGCAGGGCGAATGCCCAGTCCAGAGTCGCACTCAGGTAAAATTGGTCTGGAAAAATTGCAGTAGAGACAAGCGCTAAGAATAAGAGCAATAACAGAAATCGCTTCATAGGCACAGGCACCTCCTCTATTTTTATCGGCCGGTTACCTCTTTACCATCCTTGATTACATGCAGTGGCGCTTCATGATTGGTAAGAGTTTCCCAGACACTCCCGGCATTGGCAACCACCAGGTTGGCTTTATTTCCCTCTTCAAGTGTGAAATATTTAATTCCCATAGCCCGGGCCCCATTAACAGTGATCAGGTCATAGAGTATTTCCATTTCTTCAAAGGTGGTCATCCACAGCAGGTGTGCGGCCAGGAAAGCCACTTCGGGCATATTGTTGCGCCCGAAGGGATAATAAGCATCCGCAATATCATCCTGCCCCAGAGCCACGGCCACACCGCCGTCATAGAGATCCCGCACTCGCGCATGCAATGGACCGGTGTGCGGATCACTCACTATGCCGATTTCAGCCTGCTTCAACAGGGCCGCGATCTTTCTGAAGTAAGGTTCGGGATAGAGCTGCATTGCCCTGGCATGGTGTACCATGACCCTTCCCTGCCAGCCTTCCTTTATAGTTTTAACAACAAGCATTTCCAGTGTTCTTAAACCGGGATCACCGGCATCATCGATAAGCATAGAGACATCACGGTCATATTTTTTGGCCAGTTCGAACATCAGGTCAATGTGAGTTTGAGAATCTTCATCGGTATATTCGATCCAGGGAATACCCCCCACAACATCGGCGCCGAGTTCCATAGCCTCTCTTACATAATCCTCAGCTCCGGGGTCTCTTACTACACCATCCTGGGGAAAAGCAACAACCTGGAGCTCAACAGAATCTTTAAACTCCTCCCTGGCCTTGATCAGGGCTTTTACCCCTTCGAGTTTGGCTTTCGTATCCGTATCGGCAAATGCCCGTATATGAGTATTGCCATATTTAACAGCAAGTTTTACCGCCCGGCGAACATTCTCAATAATCCAGCTTTCGTCATACTTTTCCTTAACTTTTGCGGCCAGCTCAATTGCCGTCATAGCCCCGCCCATAGATCCTCCCTGGTAGGTGGTAAGCGCTTCCTGTCCTACCATAGTCAGGGTATATACTTTGCAGAGATGCAAATGTCCGTTTACATAGGATTCAGTTACCAGTTTACCTGCAGCATCTATGGTACTGTCAGCCCTTTCATTCAGGCCTGTTGCGATTCGGGCAATTCTACCATCTTTGATGCCGATATCAACAAGTTTTTCTTTAGAAAACCGGGTTCCGGCATTTTTTATAAGTAAATCAAAACTCATCAATGACTCCTGATTATACATTATAGCTCATAGCTGTCATTCAGCACAATACTTAAGAAAAGTTCCAGAAAATATCATTATCGCCAAACCGCCGGTGCTGTGCCGCCTCTAAAAGGTGATCACTCTTTATTACGGCAGAAGCCGCCAGATCAGCAATTGTTCTGGCAACCTTTATAATTGAGTGGCAGGCTCTGGAGGAGAGCCCCAGCTTTCTGGCCGTTTGAGCCATGAGCAACATTCCCTGCTTATCCAGGGCACAGAACCTGGATAACTGGCCCGGTGGAACACGGGAGTTCCAGGAAAAGTCCATGCCCTGGTATCTCTCTCTCTGAATATTGACGGCCCGTAAAACACGCGCCCTTACTTTTACACTGGATTCACCTTTTTCACCAACCAGCTCCTCTGCCGGCACAGCCTGTAATGGAATCCTGATATCAATCCTATCCAGAAGGGCTCCCCCGATCTTTTTCCAGTAGCGATGAATCTCACTGGTGGTACAGATACATGCCAGCCCTTTCTGACCCAGATTTCCACATGGGCAGGGATTGATTGCCAGTATTAGTTGAAATGAAGATGGAAACCAGAGTTTTGAACTTGCGCGCACAATAGTGACTTTGCCCTCTTCAACCGGCTCCCTAAGACTTTGCAGGAGAGATACTTTAAATTCAGGCGCTTCATCGAGAAAGAGGACTCCCTCATGAGCCAGAGAAACCTCACCGGGACGTGGAAGAGCGCCGCCGCCAATAATTCCCTCATTCGAGGCGGTATGATGAGGTTTACGAAAGGGAGGATAGCGGATCAGCCCTGCACTATCCGGGAGAATTCCAGCCAGAGAATGAATGCGGGTCACTGTAAGGGACTCTTCCTTAGTAAGTTGCGGCAGTATGGTTGGAAATCTGTTAACCGACATAGTCTTTCCGCTCCCGGGAGGTCCGAAGATCAGCAGATGATGCCTGCCCGCCGCTGCCACCTCCAGTGCCCGCTTCATAAATTCCTGCCCCCTGATATCAGAAAAATCCCCATAGCTGCTGTTTGAATACAAATCAGAGGATATGGGAACAGGGTCACATTTATCAGGTTTGAGCTGGTTCTTCTTAGTAATGCCGGAAAATATCTTAGCAGCTTCTGATAGAGAGGAGATACCGAAAATTTCTCCACCCTTTAACCCTTGAGCTTCCCTTAAGTTTTCTTTAGGCACAATAAAATAATCTGTTCCGTTCTCTAATCCACAACCCACAGCTGAAAGCACACCGGTAGTAGAACGCACAGCTCCACGCAGGTTAAGCTCTCCGAGCACCATAATTTTCCGGGTAATATCAAAGGGAATTTGTTTTGATGCCGCTAATATTCCAAGCGCCAAAGAAAGATCATAGGCGGCTCCCTCTTTGCGAATGCCGGCAGGTGCCAGATTAACCAGGATCCTATCTGCCGGAAAAGAAAAACCGCTGTTGCGGATAGCTACCCTGACCCTTTCCTTAGCCTCCCGCACAGCATTATCGGGAAGACCAACAATATCTATACCGGGCATGCCCCGGCGAATATCCACTTCAACATAGATCAGCCGGCCATTTATACCCAAAGGTGCATGGCTAATAATAACAGATAACATTTACCCCTCTGTATTATTAAAAGGGGTTTTAAGAGGCGCTGCTTTTATTTTTTATTTTTTTTATTTCTTCCTGAACCATACGGTCACACCGCTCATTAAACTCATGACCGCTGTGGCCTTCAAGCCAGTGCCAGTTTATTTTCATTGTGCCGGACAGATTTTTAAGCTTTTTCCACAGATCCTGGTTTTTAACCGGTTTTTTGGAGACTGTAAGCCAGCCATTCCTCTCCCATTTATCTATCCACTCGCTGATTCCCCTCTGCACATAACGGGAATCGGTGAAAAGATCTATTGTGTTCTGCTGCAATTCCGGTCTGGCATCTATTTCTATTAATGCAGAGATAACAGCGGTTAATTCCATCCGGTTATTGGTTGTAGCCTCTACGGAGCCTGAGTTCTGTAACTGAAATGATCCTTTAAGAATTATGAAAGACCAGGCCCCGGGCCCCGGATTACCGGAGCAGCCGCCGTCAGTAAACACTTTTATATCAGCCATGAACCCTCTGCGTTGTGTTTTTTTCTCATTATACCGGATTTTTTTCTGAAGCAAAGAGGAATTGAGCTATAGTGCCGCCATCACTCTTACTGCGTAGATTGACCTGGCCAGAGTTGCGCTCGACTATGGTCTTTGCAAAATAAAGACCAAGGCCCTCATGATCAACCTTGGTGGTAAAAAAGGGGTCAAAAACCCTTTTTATATTTAGATCATCAATACCAATCCCCTGATCTTCGATAATAATGCTGACAGCTCCATCGTCTTCGATAACTCTTACGGAGATTGCCTGTTCATAGCCCTGGTTGGCCTCTACTGCATTTTCTAAAATATACTCTATAGCTTGAATTAGTTCCGCCGGATAACATTTTATCTTTGCTGAAGAGTTTATCTGCAGCTCTAAAATCATCTGCGGATATCTTTGCCGCATCTCCATCTCGCTGTTTTTAACCAAACGCATTACTTCCACACTTACCGGTATACTTGACCGGCTTCCGGTCAGAGATACGAGCTTACGGATAAAATCCTTTATCAGCAGACTACCCTCTTCAACAATACTCATAAAGCGCCCTATCTCTGTTTCGTGCTTCACAAGCTCTTCCCGGGGTAGAGCATTGCTGTCTTTCAGACTTTTAAAGAGAGTATTGAGCCTGTTCTCCAGTGAACCCAGTCCGCTGGAAATAAAATTAGCGGGATTATTTATGCGATGAGCGATACCGGTAATAATTCCTCTGAGTTCTTTTATTTTATCCGTTTGAAAAGTCCTTAACTGCTGACGGTTCAGCTCGTCAACAATAATAAGCAGCTCCATGTTGCGTTTTTCCAGAGCAGCCGAATACTTCAGCGATTTGCTATAGTAAGCTTTATAAAAAACCCGCTCGGCCAGGGTGCCGATCAGCGCTCTGATCGGCAGCAGTAAAACAAACAGCAGAGAGGTTACCAGGAATCCCGCCACCCTTTCAGTAAGTCCATAGTTGATAATAAAAAGCCTCAGAACCGGTTCGTATAGGATGGTAAAAAAAGCGAATATTATTAAAAATAAAACACCATAGACAATATAGCGATTGACAAAGTATTTAATATTAAAAACACGATGTTTTATCAAACCAATAACAAAAAACATAGGAACAAATACCAGGAAAAGGTTGGCAAAATTACCCATACTCATGCGCAGCCCTTGAGAACCGCCAACGATCAGGGGCAGCTGATCCAGGAAAAAATAGGGAGGAATTGCAATTAAAAAGCCAGCCAGGATCCACTCGATCTGCCGCTTATCGCTTAAGTGAGGGGTTTTGATATAGGCGCTTACCAGTAAGGCGGTATAGGCAATATAGGCAATACCATCAGCAATATTATTTAATTTGCCTAAATAACGATACTGGACCAGCCAGGATTCCTGCCCGCTCCAGCTCCACATGGAGTAGTAATACAGCCTTATGGCTATGAAAAAAATATATATCCCCAGAATCCCCCAGATAAGCGTCAAACGTATTAAGCGCTTGAAGCGTGGGAATGGAAAGTACAATCCAAAAAAAAACATGAACCACGATGTCAGTTTGCCGAAGTGGATTAATAAATTTGAAAAAAAACTCTCATAATAAAAGGGCTTAACACAGGTAAAAACCAGGTAAAAAAGAGCGGCAAGGGCAATAAAATTGGAAGCTCTATCCTCCGGCATATTAAAAATAAGATAAAATACCGTAAATGCTAAAGCAATGGCAAATATTAAAGTGAAGAGCCAGTCAATCCTGGCAGGATTGATTGCCGGCTGTATATATACTGTTCTTTCGCCTGATTCCCTGCTTTTAACCTTAACTTCTACAGGATCAAAATCCCATACTTCTGCATCCGCCAGCACCACATCACGGCTGCCCTTGATGGGCCGGCCATCGATCTCTAATATTACATCCTTATCCGGATTGAGCCCCGCGGCAACTGCCGGTGAAAAAGGGGTTTTAGGTGAAAAAAACACCTCCCCCTGATCATAAATCACTTCAGGGTAATTAACTACCAGCCCGGTATTGGGTTTAAAGAGGTAGCGAATAAAATAAGCGGCTGAAAAAGAAGAGAGAATTAGAGCAAATGAAAATAGAATTAAAAAGCGCCATTTGAATTTTAAAAAACGCATTAAGGATCGCTCTTTCATCAGCAGCTGCTTTCCTTCAACTAATAGCCGGGAATTTTCATACGTAATATTCTCCTGCCGTCAAAATCAGCCGCTGGCACAAAATAATCTTTTAACCGTACTGGCAGATACGGAAAGACTTCTTCGGTAACATAAAGATTGCCTTTTTCAGCATATTTCTGTCCCAGATGAAAAAGGGAATTCAGTGTATCCGAGATAACCTGTCCGGTATTCTCTTTAACATACACCAGGTTGCCGGCATGGAGCACAATACGCAAGGAGATAAAATTTGGGAAAAGTGAAGCCTCAACATCGTAAAGCTCTTTAAAAAGTCTCATTCTAAAAACACTGCAAATAAAATCATTACTATTCGGAGAAAAAGGGAAAAGCGCAATCCCGCCAAAACGGGACCAGATCCAGAGCCTGCCACCGTAAGGTTGAATAGAGGATTCAACATAATCTCTGAAAGAGTTGAGGGCAACAGCGAGGTTACTGGACCCATATTTCTTCTCCATCTCCGACCTGTCATCCAGCTCAATATACATCAAAAAAAAGGTATATTCTTTCCCGGGAACAATTTCCCGCCAGCCTTGCCTAACCGGTGTCAGATCGTTTTGTATTGCAGCCTGCTCTTTATCCGGAGGATTATCAACAATTACCTTTCTGTATTCGTGCAGATATTTTTGAACACCTTTGAGTCTCTTAAGCGAGATCACATCTTGAAGTATACTTGAACCGGCATAATCAACACCGCCCTGATGGAATAAGGCGCCGATATCCCTGGTATGATTTTGCGGATCGATCAATCCCCAATAAATGCCACGTTTCCGGCTGAGAAATCTGAATAAACTGGTAGTCTCTTCTTCCGAAAGGGTGCTTCGATCCAAATATATTAAAGTGGGAATATTCTTAATTTCAGCCAGGCTGACCCTCTTTTTAAGCTCATTAAGTGAATAATATGCCGGACCAGAGAAAAACTTGTTCCTGCGGAATGAGCTGAAATAATCATGAGCCTGGCAGTTATCCGAGAAAATCAGAAGGTCCACTATTTACTCCCACCTCAATCGATATTTATATAGAAAGTTCTGAGATGATATTTCAAATGGCCGAAAAAAAGTGGCCAGTTTGCCACCGAGATCGCTATACACTCCCGGTGAAATTGTGAGACTATCAACCTCTGTCTGCTGTGATTCAATCAAATTGACCCTTTTTAAGGTCTCACTTTCAATCTGCTCAGTATTATTCAGGAACCGGCACTCGCCGGTATGTACGGCAGCGCGCAGGGCAAGGGGTTTTTTGCCGGGCCTTTTCAACAAATTGTACAGAAAAAGTTCCAGGAGCACCTCTATGCCGCAGATTGTTGCATCAATATTCTTATTGGAAAAATAAAAGGCAGCCAACCCGCCATCCCCCTCCCAGCCCCAGACGCGTCCCTCTCTATTTTCCACCAGCCGGCCGAAGAGTTTCTGCAGATCAGAGTAGAGCCGGGAAATCTCTTTTTCAGGATACATCCTGACCAATTCCGTGTTACCTACAATATCCACCCGCAAGAAAGAAAAATCGTAAAATGAACCCTCACGCAGGACACCCCACCCCTTGGTTTTTACACCGTCTCCCGATTCAATAAAAATCCCATCTTCAATCCTATAGGCATAGCCCACAGATTCTATTTCCTTTATTATCTGCGGCAGAAGTCTGATGGAAATTTTTCTGCCCATTTCACCATTTTCATGCACATCTATTAATACTTCTACAAAGCGAGTCAGAAGACCACTCTGCTCAATATCGTGGACAATCTGCCGGGCTGCATCGATTTGAGGTATGGCGATGCTCTTGGGAAAGCCGCTTCTCTTATAGAGGTCATAATTGGGTATAACCCTGGCAGCCAGTTTTACCATTCGATGAACATGCATGGAACGGGCCAGGGAATCGATTATCATTCTTACCAGATAAGGATTTTTTTTCACGGCTCCAGCTCCGGGAGATCCAGACCGGCCGGTATCCTGACCGGCCGCATTTTACTGTCAATACAGACCCAGGTAACCTCAGCCTCTGCTATTACTTCTTCATTATTAAGCACGGTTTGTCTAAAAACTCCGCTTGCTTTATTCTTCCTAATCGGCACGGTGATGATATCAAGAAGATCACCCTCTACTGCCTGGCGCTTATAATCTATGCACAATCTGGCTACGATAAGGCCAAACCCCATTTCCCTGAAGGTTTTCAGAGTGATCCCGGCGGAATTGAGAAACTCATGGCGGGCATATTCCAAATAGTTGAGATAGACAGCATTATTCACATGACCGTAACTGTCGCATTCATACGCCCGTACGGTCAAAGAACACTTATGCTCCAAATTAGCTTTCTCCTTTTTGCCGGGCCGCTGTCGGCCGACCAATCAACAACGGACAATTGACAACCTATGACTTTTTTCTACACTGATACTTGCCCACGCCACTTAATAATCTGAAGAGAATTGTAATTAGTTACCAGCCGTGGGTCAAGTGGACGCTTTCCACCTTTATAATTATTGACACTGTCAGCAAAAGCCTGCTATATTCCTATAATTGTTGGCGGCGTAGCTCAGATGGTAGAGCAAGCGGCTCATATCCGCTGGGTCAGGGGTTCAAGTCCCTTCGCCGCTAATTTTTTTTCCCGGAATAATGGCTTCATTTGTAAAAGATAAACAGTATTACAAGTTCTGCTCTTACGGTTTTCTCAAGAACCTCCGTTTTTTTGATCCCTTTATTATTCTCTTCTTCCTTGAAATGGGCTTCTCTTTTCTGCAGATAGGCACTCTCTTTGCAATTCGGGAGATCGCCACCAATATCCTGGAAATCCCCACCGGGGTGGTGGCCGATTCCTACGGAAGAAGGAAATCAATGGTGATGTCCTTCCTCTCCTATATTCTCTCATTTTTGATATTCTATTTTTTTCCCAGCTTTTTCTACTACACTCTTGCTATGCTCATGTTTGCCTTAGGCGAGGCTTTCAGAACCGGGACCCATAAGGCCATGATCCTGGAATATCTGCAGGTAAATAATATGCAGGAGAGTAAAGTTGAATACTATGGCCACACCAGGGCCAGTTCGCAATTGGGATCAGCGCTCTCCGCTTTGATTGCTGCGGGAATTGTTTTTTACGTGGGCAGCTACCGCATAGTCTTCCTTGCCTCGGTAATACCCTATATTGGAAATCTTTTTTTGATACTAACCTATCCGAAGGAACTGGACGGCTCAATTGAGCGTGAAAAAACCGGTAATGCCCTCAAAGACAGCATGGTTCAGATAGTCAATACCCTGAGAAGCTTTGCTGCAATTTTCAAAAATCCCCGTTTCTTGAAAATATTGATCAACTCATCATCCTTTGATTCAGTCTTTAAGACTGTAAAAGATTACATACAGCCAATCCTGCAGAGCCTGGCTCTATCTCTGCCGGTTCTGCTATTGCTTGCCGACAGCCAGAGGGTGGCTCTGATAACCGGTATAGTCTACTCACTGCTCTATCTGTTAACCTCTTTTGCTTCCAGCAGAGCCGGCCTTGTACGCAGGATAATCCCTTCTTTACCCCGGGCCATAAACCTTACCTTTATTCTGGGCGCTCTTTTTATCATCATCACCGGACTGTTCCTTTTTTCCGGATTCACCGTCATTGCAGTAGTACTTTTTATTCTTTTCTATATGCTCCATAACCTGCGGCGGCCTCTTAGTATTGGTTATATCAGTGAGCTTATTTCAAACAGAGTAATGGCAACCGGATTATCAGGGGAATCTCAATTAAAGACACTACTGGTAGCCCTGCTTGCTCCTTTTATGGGCTCTATAGCTGATGCTCTGGGTATCGGACCTGCTTTATTGATAATGGGGTTTCTGCTGCTAATCTTTTTTCCGCTGCTTAAAATTAAAAGCAGGGAAGATTAAGAACTGCCCGGCCCAAACAGCGGTTGCACGAGGCTGTGTGACAACCTTAATTCGTATGCAAAAAAATCCCCGGACTCATCTATCCGGGGACTGAAAAGTAATTTTATATAGCAGGGGCAGGACTCGAACCTGCGACCTCCGGGTTATGAGCCCGACGAGCTGCCAACTGCTCTACCCTGCGTCGATTGAGCTTAATATAATCACTTGTCCCTAAATTGTCAAGCCACCGCAGATATCCGCCCCCTTGACATAGCTGTTATTTATATTATTATCCTATAACACACAAAAAGATAAAGGAGAAAGCTATGTTTAAGAAATTACTACTGGTAATGATTTGTCTGACTGTTCTCACCGGTCTGCTGATAGCCGGCGGAACTAAGGAAGAGTCTGAAGGTGCGCTGCACATCATTGTGGCAACCGACGCTACCTGGCCGCCAATGGAGATGGTGGATGAAAGCAAAAATATCGTAGGTTTCGATATTGATCTGCTGAATGCTGCTGCAGAAGCCGGCGGCTTCACTGTTGAATTCCGCAATACTGCCTGGGACGGCATCTTTGCCGGTCTTCCCGCAGGCGAGTATGATGCAGTTATGTCTTCCGTCACCATTACAAAGGAAAGAAAAAAACAGATGGATTTTTCCATTCCCTACATTAATGCCGGCCAGATCCTTATAGTACGCGCCGATGTCAAGGGTGTAGAAAAGCTGGCAGACCTAAAGGGCAAATCCGTAGGCGCTCAGATCGGCACTACCGGTTCCTTTGAAATTGAAAAAATCGCCGGCCTGACCCTAAGGACCTATGATGAAATCGGCCTGGCCTTTGAAGATTTGGTAAATGGCAGAATTGACGGCGCTGTAGCAGATACACCGGTTGCCGCTGATTTCGCCCTGCAGAACAAAAATTACAAGGGCAAGCTTAAAATAGTCGGCGAGCCCTTTACCGATGAGTTCTATGGAATTGCCGTTAAGAAGGGCAACACCAAGGTTCTTGAGACCATAAATGCCGGACTGGAAAAGGTCTTGAATACCAAAACTTATACGAAGATCGAAGAGAAGTGGCTGAGATAAAAAAGACAAAAATTGATATCTCAGACGGGGCTTTAATCCCGGGAAAGGGGGATAAGCCAGTCTTTACTGCCTGGCGTATCTCCTTTTTCGGGGCCCTGGCCCTGCTTATTCTGCTCCCGGTTATTTCCCCTGATCCCTACTGGCGGGTCATAAAATTTGTGCCTGACGGCATACTGCGCACCTTTCAGGTAACAACCATGGCCATTATACTCTCACTCTTTGTGGGATTGTTTACCGGCCTGGGACGCATATCCCGCAATGTCTTTATCAATAGAATAGCCACCATATATGTTGAGATAATCCGGGGAATACCTTTGCTGGTACAGCTCTTCTATATCTATTATGCGCTGGGTAAGATTGTTCGGGTACCGCGCATTACCGCCGCTGTAATTGCCATGACTGTTTGTTACGGCGCCTATATGGGTGAAATCTTCCGGGCAGGTATCCAATCAATACCCAAGGGTCAAATGGAGGCGGCACTGGCCCTGGGCATGTCCCGGGCTCAAGCCATGACCAGGATCATCCTGCCCCAGACTATCAAAGTGGTTCTGCCGCCGGTGGGAAATGAATTCATTGCCCTGTTAAAGGATTCATCTTTGGTTTCCATTCTTGCCGTTTCAGACCTGCTGCGCCGCGGCCGGGAGTTTGCATCAAAAACCTTCTATTACTTTGAGACCTACACAATTATAGCCATAATATACCTGATAATGACCCTATTCTTTTCCCGGCTGGTAGCATTGATGGAAGAAAGGTTGAACAGAAATGAGTGACCGCGTCCGTATTATCAAGGCCTGTAAGAATTTCGGAGATGTTCACGCCGTGGTTAATGTTGACCTGACTGTCAAGCATGGCGAGGTGGTGCTTGTTATCGGTCCCTCGGGGAGCGGCAAGAGCACTCTGCTGCGCAGCATAAACCGCCTGGAAAACCTTTCCTCCGGCGAGATATGGATAGATGATGAGCTGGTAACCGACCCCAGGGGGGATATCCGAAAGATCAGGGAAGAAGTGGGTATGGTTTTCCAGTCCTTCAACCTTTTCCCGCACCTCACCGCTCTGGAGAATGTTACAATAGCGCTGAAAATAGTAAAAAAAATGTCAGGTGATGCTGCTGAAGAGATCGGTGTAAAGCTTATGAAGCGTATCGATCTGGCCGACAAGCTGCACTCTTATCCCTCCAAACTATCAGGCGGCCAGCAGCAGCGGGTGGCAATTGCCCGCGCCCTGGCCATGAACCCCAAGGTAATGCTCTTTGACGAACCAACCTCAGCTTTAGATCCGGAGATGATAAAAGAAGTGCTTGATGTTATGCTGGCCGTAGTAAACGACGGTATGACTATGATAGTGGTATCACACGAGATGGGTTTTGCCAGAGCCGCTGCGGATAAAGTTGTTTTCATGGACAATGGCGAGGTAATTGAAATTGCGCCGCCTGATGTTCTCTTTGATAATCCTAAGGAAGAGAGAACCAAGAGATTCCTGAAGCATATTCTATAACAAAAAAAGGGCCCCCTTGGGCCCCTTTTTAATAATTCTTCATCATATTCAGCTTGCGCTGTTTTTTCATTCTTTTGCGAATAAGAGCCTTTTTTTTGCGATTGCGTATGGTGGAAGGCTTTTCAAAATATTCTCTTCTTTTCCATTCTCTAATAATTCCTTCCTTCTCCACTATGCGCTTAAAGCGCTTTATTGCCCTTTCCAAAACTTCATCTTCACCAACTAATACCTGAGCTATGGAAATCACCTCCCCTCAATTTCAATTGTTTCTCTAATAATACTAATAATATTACTTTTGTCAATAATAGATTCACAGGTAAAGCACTCCGGATTTACAGCTACACCGCTAACCCGAACTTCCCAGTGCAAATGTGGTCCGGTTGCCAAACCCGAGTTCCCTACCTTCCCTAAAATATCGCCGTTCTCCACATAGTCGCCCTGATTCACCGACAGAGAAGAAAGATGATAATAGATAGAGTAAAGACCAGGCAGATGCTCCAACACAATAGTATTTCCAGTAATAATCCGATAACACGCCAGCGCCACACTGCCCGAACCGCAGGCAGCCACCGGCGTCCCTTCAGGCACAGCGAAATCAATTCCCTGATGGCAGGACAGAGCAGAGCCTCCGTCTGAATACTGAAAGGTGCGGCGGTCACCATAATTCCCGCTTCTGCGTGTCTCGCCTAAGGGCAGCTTGAAGCTCTCTTCATGAAATATTGCATCGCTATTAAATGTAGTTAAAATATTCCACAAATATTCTGACTCTTCCTGCTTCCGTGGATCAAACACGCTTCTCAAATCAGTCAGCTCTTCATCTAAGAATATTTTTTCTGAAATAAATGCCTTATGCTTCACCACTATGCTGCCATGATATGAGAAACCCTCCCCCGACAGAGCGGCTGCCTGCCTGCTCCTGCCGCTAATCTCCAGCCCATACTCCTGTGCTTCCAGATAATTCGGCAGCCCTAACAGTAAACACCAGGTATTATTACCCTCGATTTCCCCCAGCGCAAAACCCTTTCCTTTAACTACCGGCTCCCCGGAACCATCCAGCACCCGGGCAGTGAGCTCCTGCAAAGGCTTTTGAGGAAAAATAAACACCTTCAACACATCTCCCCGATACAGTTCCCGCTCATAGATAGCCAGCGGTTGGGATAACTGCTCACTATTTATAGAAGCAGCCGCCAGCTGAAAAATCAGCAGAAATATAAAATAAATTATTCTCCCATCGCAGCACCCATGCGGGCCGCCCTGTACGGGCACCTGCGGTCTACGAATTACATCCGCAACCGAAGTTCTCAAGGCAGAAGTCGAACTCAATATATTCAGGCGTCCACAGGATTTCCTCCGGTCGCTGACTTTAATATTTCTTGTTAAAATAACAAACTTTTGAGCTATCATTAGCATCTATGTATATCTAATATGGTTAGCTGCAGGGTATCTGTATTTTGGAAGTAATTTCTGGCTAATTGATAAACAATATCCACTTCTTCATTAATATCAAAATCCTTTCCTGCTCTTTCTGCAGCCCGCCAGAAAACAGCCGGCCAACGGTATTTGCCGCCTGAAATAAGCAGCTTCAGATGAGGCGCTCCCTTCTTACCGATAAACTCCAGTGATTCAATACGAACCTTCCTGGTAAGAAATACTAAAGTAGGATTTCTCTCTCCAAATGGTTCAAAAAACTCGACAACTTTGATTAAATCCGGATTCAGATATTCATGCGGTACTTCAGCATCAATTACCAGTTTTTCTTCACTTCGATCGGGAGCCGTCAGGTTTTTCACCTGCTCGTATAATCTTTTTTCAAAGAGAGCAAGGTTACCGCTGTCCATGCTGAAACCGGCAGCCTGGTTGTGACCCCCATAATTATCAAATATATCAGCGAAATTATCCAGGAAACCGCCGAGATTATAGGGACTTCTAAGTGAACCGACTGCTCTTTCCTTGGATAGAGCAATAACAATGGCCGGAGCCTTAAAAAAATTGACTAACCTGGCGGCAATAATACCGGTATTTCCCCGGTTGATATTATCATTGTATATTAATACGAACTTCTCTTCTGATCTCTTATAACTCTCCTGAGCTTTATGGAGATTTTTTTCCCATACCTTACCGCCCTGCTTTTTTCTCTCTTTATTCATACTTCGAATCTGGTCGACCAGTTCGTTGATCCTTTCCGGATTATCTGAAAGAAGAAGCTCCGCAGCAATCTCCGGTTTGCCAAGACGGCCGGTTGAATTTAATACCGGATTTACATGCCAGGAAATATCCGTCGTGGTTATTTTCTTTCCCTGCAGATCCTGACGTGTTAGCAAACCCCGGAGCCCGGGACGCTCCATACGGTTGAGCACTTCGAGCCCTTCTTTAACCATTATCCTGTTTTCATCGATCAACGGCATTAGATCCGCTAAAGTCCCCAGGGCCACCAGGTCCATTACCTTGGTATGCGCCTGGTCAAGATTCTGTATACGCCTGTGCGCTAAAGCAATGAAGAGAGTTTTCAGCATATCCAGCTCACTGAACCTGGTGGAGGTATAGCGGCAGAGCCTGCTCATTTCGATTATTTTAAGCAGGCTTTTCCCCTGCAATGCCGGGAAATGTTCGAGCAAAAGGGGCCGGATATCGGTAAAAGATAGCTCAGTTTCCCCGCCCAGGGCCTCTTCCAGCATTCGCTTCTGCTGCTCTGAATTAAAAACAAGCAGATCATATCCGGCAATCAACCTGGCCAGGCGTGTTCGCTGGAAATATTCTCTTCCCCTCCCCGGAGCGGTTGGCGGGATCAGATTCTCCACTACTCTCTCTTCTTCTACCAGATTAACAATTTTTACCGCTCCAACCTCGAAACCCTCATTTACCGGCTTAATATTAAGCAAACAGACAGTCTGGCCATAAAAGCTGGTCTGGTAAAAGCGCAGTGCCCAATCAAGCTTGGCAACTACGCCGCAGCCGGCCATGTCCCTGAATGGATAACGGGTATCTGTTGATTTAGGATTTATAATAGCCAGAGCATCGGGCAGTATTGAGGGCGGATTATGGTGGTCTATTATAATAGTATCGATACCTGCTTCTCCGGCCAGCCTGACCTCTTCCACATTGGAGATACCGCAGTCCACGGTAATCAGCAGGGTCACACCTTTCAGAGCAATGGCATCAATGACTTCGGCGGTGAGCCCATAAGACTCATCACCTTTTGGGAGCAACCAATCCACCTGTGCATTTCGCTCGCCAAGGGCCTCAACTAATAGAACAGTGGCGGTTATACCGTCGACATCCCGATCTCCAAAAATCATAATTTTTTCACCGCTCTCCAGAGCAGCATAGATACGTTCCACAGCCTCTTCCATATCACTGAAGAGAAAGGGGTTATGAAGATAACAGGGGTCACTTTCCAGGAAAAAAAAGAGTGATTCCGCAGCATCCAACTCCCTGCGCACCAGGATTGAGGAAACAAGCAGATTCAGATCAAACTTCCTGGAGAGCTCCCGTACCGTATGGGAATCAAGGGGTTTTTTTTGCCAGTTCATTCTCTAAAGCTCTTTCAAGACCCGCCCTCCCGGAGGAAGCGGCTCTTCATTAAAGGAATAAGAATCCTTAAGCAGTTTTTTCACTTCATCGATTTTCGAGAGATCCTCACCATGGATCAAACATAATTCTTCACCAGGTTTCACTGCATCACCCTGTACCTTAAGAAGCTCTATGCCGACAGCCGGGAATACGGGATCTTCCTTTCTGGATCTGCCGGCTCCCAGCATACCGGAGGCCAACCCCATTTTAAAGGCATCGATTCTCTTCAGGAAACCTTGATTTTCTGCCTTCAAGGGAATTATATGCTGCGCCCTGGGCGCTCTATCCGGGTTTAAAAGTACTTCGATGTCTCCTCCCTGGTATTCAACATTTTCCAGGAATTTCTTCCAGGCCGAGCCATCGATTATTTTCTCCCGGCAGATCTTTTCAGCAGTGGAGATATCTGCGGCCAGACCCCCCAGCACAACCATCCAGGCAGTGAGCCGTATTGTCAGATCCATCAAATCATCTGGCCCCTGGTTATGAAGAGAGGAAATAACCTCCCGAACTTCAGGGAAGTTGCCGATCATCAGCCCCAGCGGCTGATCCATATCTGATATTACTGCCTTGATCTTTCTATTCAAACTTCTGCCGGTTTCAACCAGTGATATGGCCAGCCCTTCAGCCTGCTCAAGGGTTTTCATAAAAGCGCCTGAGCCGCACTTTACATCAAAAACGAAGGATTCGGCGTCCTCGGCGAATTTCTTCGACATTATACTGGCGGTGATCAGGGGAATAGATTCCACTGTGGCTGTTACATCTCTTAAAGCGTAAAGCTTGCGGTCAGCCGGAACCACGCTTTCGCTCTGTCCTATCATGGCAAAACCGATTTTCTCCAAAGCCTCTTTAAATTCAGCCAGTGAAAGATTTGTGCGATACCCGGGAATAGATTCCAACTTATCCAGGGTGCCTCCGGTATGGCCCAGAGCTCTGCCGCTCATCATAGGCACTTTAAGGCCACAGGCAGCAGCCAGGGGCGCAAGAATAAGGGAAACCTTATCACCAACTCCGCCTGTGGAATGTTTATCTATCAACATCCCCTCAATATCTGACAGATCAATGATATCTCCGGAATTGATCATTTCCCTGGTCAGAAAACCGGTTTCCTCAAAAGTCATTCCCTTGAAGAAAACAGCCATGGCCAGACTGGATATTTGATAGTCGGGGATCTTTCCGTTTACATAGCCTGTGATCAAGAAATTGATCTCCTCCCTATCTAATACCTGGCCGTCCCTTTTCTTCATAATCAGATCGACTGCTCTCATTTTCCCTCCCCTGTAAAGATCAACGTTTTCAAGGGGCAGTGTTCCGCACCTGTAGACCTTAAAATAGATTGATAAAGAATCAAGCGATCAAATGAAAATACCCGCTGCTCAAGATCGAATGAATTGAGGAAATGGGGGTCGATTCTTCCCTGTTTATTGCGAGCCAGTGTTATATGGGGGGTGAAGCTTCGCTCCTCCTCTTGTGCAGCTAAACCGGAATTATGAATAATCTCATTGAATGTTTTTCTGAAACTGACCACCTCTTCCGCTCCCTCTTTGAGGGTGCAGAAGATCACCCGCGGATTACCGCGCGCCGGGAAAGAACCTAACCCTCCTAACGCGGCCTTAATTATCCTTCCTGCTAAGAGAGGATTATCCAGAGCGCTTTTTAGTTTTTCTGTTTTCTCCTTGCCTATTTCGCCGAAAAAATGAAGAGTAATATGCAGACTCGCCTCCGGTACCATTTTCAGGTTTTTATAAAATAAATCTAATTTATCCATGACCTCCGACAGAAGCTTTCGGATTTCTGAAGAAAGCGGTAGTGCTGCAAAAACCCTCATAATATACCCATTCCGCTCTTAATAGTATTCAACGGACTCTCCACCATGGTTTGTACGAGTTGAAAGGTAACTTGCTTAAGCGCAATGGCAGACTCTGCCATTAACCTTACCTTCAAAGCGGCAGACAGGGGAAGCTGTAGTGTAGTCTGCAGGTAGCGCCGCGCACCTGAAGATAGGCTTGAGCATTTTCCTTTTATGCACTTGTTGCAGAACGGCTCCATCTCCCCGTCAGGGAAAAAAAGCGTGTTTGCGATCTCAGCGTGACAATTGCTGCAGACAGACAATTCAGGACTGAAGCCCGAAAGGGCCATAAAGCGCCAGAGGAATTGCTGGGAAATGAAGTGTTCACTGCCCGGCGCTGCTGAATCAAGGTATTTCAAAGCATTTCGAAAAAGATTGAATAACTCCGCTGAACTTTCACCGCCGCCGTATGATTTCATAATCACCTCTGCCCATAGAGAAGCGGTAAAGAATTTCACCATATTGCCCTGTATACAGGTGAATAGAGAAAGGCTTTCAATATCAGTTATTTTATACTGATCCTTAACCGGATCATGGTAAAGATAGACTTTTATATTGCTGAAAGGTTCGGTTAAAGTCCTGAACCTGCTTCTCATTTTATAAGCACCGTGAGCTAGAGCCCTGATCATACCCATATCCAGAGTTAAGAGTGACAATCCCTTGTGAATTTCACCGACTCTGTACCTGTGAAGCACAACAGCCTGTGTGGAAGAAGTTCTAAACATAATTCTAAATCCGGTATATAATAATTTAGATATTAAGCAGTAGCAAGCGGTGAGCGGCAAATATTTCAGCTTGACATCTGAGAACCATAATAATAACTTCTTAAATAATAATTATGGCTGATAAACAGATAATCCCCACTTCCAAGGTTCTTCCCGCAAAATTGTGCCTGATATCTCTTCATGGGAATCCTCTTTTTCCGGGCCTTTTAACGCCGTTGATGATCTCCTCGCAGAGAGAGATTGATGTAATCGAAAAATCTTTGGCAGCAGATGGTTTTATCGGTCTGGTGCTTACCCTTTCCGGAGAGATAGAAGAGCCTGCCGCCGGCGACCTTTACCGTACCGGTACAGCCGCCAAGATTATTAAAAAGATTAATCTTCCCGATGGCGGCATGAATATTTTTATTTCGACACTCAGCCGTTTCAGGATAAAAAGGTTCCTTAAACGCGATAACCCGATTACTGCAGCTGTAGAATACCTTGAAGATACGAACTATACAAATGACGAGGTAAAGGCTTTAACCCGCGCCCTGATAAGTGAGATGAAGCAGGTATCAGAGAATAACCCGCTCTTCTCCGAAGAAATGCGCCTTAATATGGTCAATATTGATCACCCGGGAAAAATAGCAGACTTCATTACTTCCATTCTAAACATTAAACGGCAGGAACAGCAGAAAATACTGGAAACACTCGATGTTCATGAGCGTATGATGCAGGTTCTGATCTTTATAAAGAAAGAGCAGGAACTGATCAATATTCAGAAAAAAATCCAGAAGCAAATCAATGAAAAAATATCTAAAAGCCAGAGAGATTATTTTCTCAAAGAACAGCTCAAAGCCATCAAAGCTGAACTTGGTATGCCTGTTGATTCCAAAAGCAGTGAATACCTCCGCTTTAAAGAGGCAATTGAAAAATCCAACTTTAGTGAGGAAACCCTGGAAACGGTTAACCAGGAACTGGAAAAATTCTCACTCATGGACACCAATTCATCTGAGTTTATTGTTACCAGGAATTATCTGGATACTATTATCAATTTACCCTGGAGAGAGCCCGAGTCTGAAAAAATCGATATGGTAAGGGCAAAGAGAGTACTCGACCACGACCATTATGGGCTGGAAGATGTCAAAGAGAGAATCATTGAGTACCTGGCTGTACGCAAGTTGAAAAAAGATACCAAAGGATCAATTCTCTGTCTGGTAGGCCCGCCGGGTGTGGGTAAAACATCAGTAGGAAAATCCATAGCCAGAGCCATGGGAAAAAAGTTTTTTCGTTTTTCAGTGGGAGGCATGCGTGATGAAGCTGAGATCAAGGGGCACAGGCGAACCTATGTCGGCGCCATGCCGGGAAAGATCCTGCAGGGACTCAAAATAGTAAAAGTCAAGAACCCGGTTTTTATGATCGACGAAATTGACAAGCTTGGCGCCTCTTTTCAGGGGGACCCTTCCTCCGCGCTGCTTGAAGTTCTCGACCCCGAACAGAATATTGCTTTCCGTGATCATTATCTCGATCTTCCCTTTGACCTATCTAACATCCTGTTCATTACAACGGCAAATACTGTGGATACTATCCCCTCACCTCTGCTTGATCGCATGGAGATAATCCGCCTATCAGGTTATATCGATGAAGAAAAGCTTGCTATTGCCAGAAAGTATCTTCTGCCCAAATCCCTGGAACGTAATGGACTATCGAAAAAGGCTTTAAAATATGATAAAGCTGCTCTGCTGCGGATTGCCCGTGATTACGCCCGCGAAGCAGGTTTGAGAAATTATGAGAAGGCTCTCGATAAAATCCACCGGAAATTAGCCAAATTGAGAGTTCTGCAGGAGATAGATTTCCCTGTACAAATTGATAAACAGAATCTGGTGGAATACCTTGGCAAACCCCTGTTCCATGATGAAGGTATAAAAAAGATTACCAGGCCGGGTATGGCCATAGGTCTGGCCTGGACTCCTTTAGGGGGAGCAACCCTGATTATTGAAGCGGTAGAGAATGCCGGTAAAGAGGGTTTCAAGCTTACCGGACAGTTGGGTGATGTAATGCAGGAATCTGCCAGTATAGCCTATACCTATGTCCGTCATATAGCCGGAAAATTAGGAGTTGATCGGAAGTTTTTCGAAAGGAACCAGATCCACCTGCATATTCCGGCCGGAGCCACCCCCAAGGATGGACCATCAGCGGGTATAACCATGGCATCCTGCCTGCTTTCCCTGGCTTTGAATAAAAAAATAAATAGATCCCTGGCCATGACCGGCGAACTATCATTAGTGGGTGACATACTGCCTATCGGCGGCTTAAAAGAAAAGGTTATTGCTGCACGCCGTAATAGAATAAAGGAAATAATCATTCCTCTGCAAAACCAAAAGGATCTTGAGGAAATTCCCGAGCACATTAAAAAAGGCATACGCTTCCATGCTTTATCTAAAATGGAGGAGGTTATTGACAGACTATTTTGAGAAGCTTGTTACTGCTGTTGCTGACGGCGCTTTCCATGACCTCCTGCCCACAGGTTAAACAGGAGGTTCAAAATCTGCATCCTCTTTTTAATATCAGTGAGAAAGAGCTAATGGAATCAATCTCTGATCTGCCGGCAGCAACCAGGGACAAAATTGCAGCCAAAGCTCAGATCTTTCTTGATCTTATTTTGCAGCTGATGGAATCACCTGAGGATCTGTTAATCCTGGTGGATAAAGAACACACCCTGGAAAAGCAATATGTTCCCCCTGACCTGATCAATCTCCAGGGTTATTCCCTTTCTTTGGCCGGAAATAAATTAGAACTACGCAGAATGATTATTCCTGACTTGCTGGCCATGGTGGAAAGCAGCCGTGAACAGGGGATTGAGCTGGTTATTTCCTCCACCTACCGCTCTTATTCTCGACAGGAATTGATCTATAATTATAATGTCCAGAGCCTTGGCCGGGAAATTGCGGATAGAGAATCGGCAAAACCCGGTCATTCACAACATCAACTGGGAACTACGATTGATTTTGGCAGTATAGATGACAGTTTTGCTTCCCATCCTGCAGGGATCTGGCTGGCGGAACATGGCTGGCAATTCGGCTTCTCGCTTTCCTATCCGCCGGACAGTGAAAAAATAACCGGCTACCGTTACGAACCGTGGCACTATCGCTATATCGGCAGACATGGCGCCAGGATTACCAGGGAGTTTTTTCTGAATCAGCAACAATATTTTTTAGAATTCTGGAAGCGGAAAAGCTCATTTTTCCAAAAAAAGCGAGTCAGGTAATTCCAGAACACCCTGGCGCAACAGGCGGAAGGGGCTCTGGGTAATATCTATAATAGTTGAAGGCTTTACTGCTTTGATATCTCCGGCACTGACAATCAGATCAACTTTATGCTCAAATTGTTCAATAATATCTTTGATCCTCCAGAGAGCTTTCTCCTGGCTACGATTTACACTGGTGGAAAATAGCGGCTGGCCGATCTCCGTAAGCAACCGCTGCAATTGATCATCTTTAGGCACCCGCAGGGCGACACTGCCTCCCTCCCTGGAAGTAAAGATAAGAGTTAAAGGACCTGGCCAGTAGGCATGCAAAACTGCCGGCAGCTTTTGATCCGTGATCCCCGGCAGCCAGTCAGCAGATTGGATCAGCCTGACAAAGGGGGAGTCTTTGCTCCTGCCCTTGATCCGGCGAATTTTCTGCTCCGTATCCGGAGCTATGCCAACAATTCCGTAAATTGTATCGCAGGGAATAATTGCCACACCGCCACGCCTGACAGTATCAACCAGGCGGCAAAAGCTCTTTTTATCTCCTGTATTTACCAGCATTTTCTTTTAATACTATATGGCTGAATAAATAAAAAAACAACAGCAGAAACAGCGCAGATATTTTAATCAGGATATCTCCTGTGGCTCTGCCTTCCGCTTTATAG
The DNA here is from genome assembly GCA_030604195.1 of Spirochaetales bacterium. Lineage (GTDB taxonomy): Bacteria > Spirochaetota > Spirochaetia > SZUA-6 > DRHE01 > DRHE01. The sequence continues at coordinate 605 of JAUVWI010000012.1, read as the reverse complement.
ATTAGCCTTCCGACCTGATGAATATTCCCCCTGGCTGAATAGTTTTCAATTCTGATAACGTGTTCATCATCCTTGAAAAAACCAAGTTCACGGGCCTGGAGCGTAATAATCTCGGGATTGGAGCCTAGAGCATCAATATCATTTAGCAGCTGCTGATTAATTTGCTCAAGATATCTGATATTTGCTTCCAGGGAATTGCGGTAATTCACTAATTTATTGTAGCTGTAAATGCCGCTGTGACCCCAGAAAAATAACATACTACCACTGAAGAGGAAACCGGCATAAAGAGCCACTATTAATCTGATAACTCTCATTATTTTAAATAAACGGCTTAGATTCAGTTTCTCTTGAATAGATCCGGTGGAATCACGGCAGTATGTTGATGATATAATATTTGCATTGTATAATATCCTGACTTTTGCAGTTGAAAAGTAAAAAAACAGCTGTAAATCATTATTATGAAATGAATTACAGCTGCTAACATATTACACAAAGTTGTTGTATTATTTGTCTGTCTTTTTGGAATCCCCAATAATTTTCTTTATCTCCTGGACCGTTCTGTATTTTTTGCTGAAATCAATGCCCAGCTTTCTGCCGAGATTCTT
>JAUVWI010000015.1 GCA_030604195.1 Spirochaetales bacterium | reverse complement strand
CTTATCAGGCTGGGCGCTAAGAAGACGATCGTTACAGAGGTATCGAAGAAACAGCGTGAATTATTTCAAAGCTTCAAAATACCTCAACCAACTCGGCCATAGTTATAATATAGCGGGATTTTAGGTTAAAAGCCATGGATCAGGAATGTAATCAGGAAATGAAGGAGCGGATCAGCTCCATTAAGCAGCTCCCCCCCGATTTTAAGCTCTCAGAGGAGGAGAGTTCCTTTCTGCATAATCCGCCGCCCGGGGCTCTGCCCTTTGCAGTAACACCCTATTATCTTTCCTTATGCAGCAGAGATGATCCCGTAGATCCCCTCCGGCGCCAGTGCATTCCCACCATCATGGAGAGTCAATTCAAAGAGTATGAGCTTGAAGACCCCCTTGGCGATAAGAAGTATCTGGCTTGCGCCCGCCTGGTCCACCGCTATAGAGACCGGGCCCTGCTGCTAACAACCGACCATTGCGCCATGTACTGCCGCCACTGTTTTCGCCGCAGCAGCGCCGGAAAGGGACGGCTCAGCAACAGTGAACTCAACATGGCTGTGGCTTACTGTAAAGAGCATAATGAAATCAAAGAAATCATCCTTTCCGGGGGCGATCCGCTGATACTGGAGGATGATCGTTTGACAGATATCATACGCGCTTTCCGTACCATCAGAGAGGAGCTATTAATACGCATTCACAGCCGTATTCCGGTGGTGCTGCCGCAGCGTATAACATCAGGGTTGGTCAGCTCCCTGAGCGGCCTGCTCCCCTTGTGGCTGGTAACCCAGTTCAACCACCCCCGTGAAATCACCCCGGAGAGCGGTGAAGCCCTTCGAAGACTGGCTGCTTCAGATATAACACTCTTAAATCAGACGGTTCTGCTTAAAGGCATAAATGACAGCTTTGAAATCCTGGAGCAACTCTTCCGCTCACTGGTCAAGCTGGGAGTAAAGCCATATTACCTCTTCCAGGGAGACCTGGCCCGAGGCACGTCCCACTTCCGCACCTCCATCCTTGAAGGCTTGAGGCTTTACCGGAAGCTGAGCAATCTTTCCGGCTTGCTGCGCCCCATGTATGCGGTAGACCTGCCCGGGGGCGGCGGCAAGGTGGTTCTTGATAGTGGTGCGGTTGAGGGATCTCAGGATGGCTGGCTGAAGCTGAAAAGCCCGGAAGGAAAAGTATATCGCTATCCTGTTGAGGAGTCACAGTAGACTAACCGCTTTCACCTGCTGCTATCATCTCTGTTGATCAAGATTGGTGGTTCATATCAGAAATGTAATCACAGCCAGAGTTAAAAAGAGAAAAGCCAATCCCAGCTTCACTAATTTTATGCTCCTCTGAAAGAAGGCAATTATAACTCCTGAGCTTATACCAAAATAGATAAGCAGAAAAACCAGCAGCAATGGTACAATGAAACCGCTGTTATAGAGAAGCAGATAGAGATAGGCACGCGGATCCTTTCCCAGACGTACAAGATAGGCAATTACCGGAAAGTATACCTGTCCGGTGCAGGCAAGCTCAAATAGTGATACCAATACTCCCAGCATTAAAGAACCGCCGATCAGCGCCGTGGTACGCACCCGTTTCCTGATGGTCTCATGTATCTTCAGCTTAAAAAACCGGGGCAGCTGCAGCACCATTTCACTGCTTCTACCTGAGCGTACAATAAAATAATCATAGAGGCTAAGACCTGACAGAAAGAGCAGCGCGCCTATTAAAACCCACTTGATAATCAGCGCTATTAGGGGGAAAACGGAGGCTGCCCGTAACCCCTGAAATAGGCCCAGACCAATCAGGTAATAAGTCAGGAATACCGCTGTGGTGAAAAACATGCCGATATAGAGAGTTTCCCTTCTACTCCAGCCGGCCAGGGCCAGTGAGGAAATCAGGAATATCATTGTTGTAAAAGCGCAGGGGTTTACACCATCCAGCAGCCCTGCCAGGAGAATGGGCAGTACTGCCAATTCCGCTCCAATCAGCTCTCTATGACCAGGTTCTGTGGTTGCCACACCCGGCTGATCCTGCCCCTTCCCTTGAGCAGAAGCAAGCAGTTCACCCTCCAGCTTTGCTGCAATCTCCCGGTCACCCTGCAGTAGAACCCCACCGATAACAAGAGCGGGAAAAGCTTTTTCTTCAACACCAAGGTCCGCCAATCTTGCGTGAAAGTCCTCATAGACCTCCGCTTTTAGAATATCAAACCGGGTAACCTCTATTTTCAGATTAAGTTTTTTCTCCATTTCGGGAATGGAATGTTTTAGAAAACGCAGGCAGCTCTTGCAGCCAGGGGAATAATAATATTGAAGCTGAATAACCCTGCCGGCGGCAAGAGCAGCCGGGGACTCTTCTGCGCCACTCTTTTCATCATCCCGCGCTTCCACCACTTCACCGTACACCAGGAAAAGAGCTTTAGCAAAACCCGGTTGATTGGTGAGAATAATCATATCCTTCTCCACCCGGCCTTTCTCATCAACCGGATCAAAAAGCAGAGTCACACCACCACTCTCACCCGGCGGCAGCTTTAACATGGCGGGAGCTACAGCCAGACAACCGCAGGTGCTGATCAGAGTTATAGTTATTTCCTTATCAGAATTGTTCAATATTTGAACAACCTGGCTTACCAAAGGGCTGTCACTCTCTAATGTGCCGAAATCCCATTCACTCGGGGTTACCACGATTGCCGCAGCGGCATAGCTTACTAGAAACATAACTGAGATAAAAAAAGACTTCATTTACAAACCGCCGCTCTGCAGTTTTTCTCTCAATTCCAGCTTATACCTCTCTATTCTCCGGCGCACCGCCGCATCATCTTCACCTTCATATCTGAAGAGCCTGAAATGATTATCATATTTAGCCACTCCCCTCGGGCCATTCGGGGTCAAAGATAGGGTCAGTATGCCCAGGCGGTTGCCCTCCTCGCCGGGAGAAACCAGGATGGAATCATTAACTTTATGCGCCCCAATCAGGCGCTGCTCGTGACCCACAACAATTACCTCAATTCCCTCTACCTTTTCAGCCAGTTCTGCGGCTTTTTCATAGGAACCGTGAAACAGTAGAACAGTCAGATCCACATTCTCCAGCTTCCGGAGCATATTTTCCGCAACAGCTTGAGGAGAAGCAATCTTGATCTGCTTTTTTACCTCTTCCGGATAGAGAGTGAAAACTTCAGGATCCAACAGGGCAAAGAGGCCAATATGGAGACCGCTCTTTTCTATGATCAACGGTTCGTTTGAGAAAAAGATGCAGCGGTTCTGGTCAGGACAGAGGGTCAGGTTATGACAGAAAAGAGGATATTCCTCGCCGTTTTCGAGCGGAGCGAGCGGAGCGAGCAACTCGAGCAGCGCGGCAATGCCATTGGAAAATTCCTGGTCGCCAACGGCTACTGCGTCATAATCCAGCTCCCGGTATACCTCCAGTATTTCCCGGGCCAGGAGTTTATCTTCATAAACATCAAAAATATCACCGGCATCTACCAGCAACGAAGCATCAACATCTCTTTCCTTCCTGAGGTAGAATGCTCTTTTTACCAGTCCCGCTTTGGGAGCGCCTTTACATACGCAGCCGTCAAGATTTCCATTTAGCGAGGAGGTATAGTAAATTGTAAACTGGCGCTCCTGTTGCCCTGTTCCATGGAGCATCAGGGCAGACATGAAAAAGAGGATCAATAAACGCACTCTACTGACCCTGGCTAAGGAGCGCACTGATCCTTTCGTATAGATCCGGCTGAAAACCCACCTCTTTGAAAACGATATTGCCCAGCGGATCAACTAGAAATAGCGAGGGAATTTCTTTAACCTGGTACTTCTTTGCCGCCACCTGGTAGCGATCCACAAGGATTGTTAAATTGGTTGGGTTTTTTCTGAAGTAGGGCTCCACCACACTGCCGCCTTCTGCATCGGTGGCAAGTACAAATATGGTAAGCCCGGTTTCGGCAAAATCGCTTAGCAGCTGCTCCAGAATGGGCAGCTCTTTCTTGCAGCCCTCGCAATCGGTGGCAAAGAAATCTACCACTACCCAGCCCCTGGCCAGATAGTCCCTGGACCAGACAAATTGTTTGTTGAGGCCCGGGTTAACAAAGGGAGGCGCCGGGGCACCAACCTCCAGGGAAAGAGCAATCTGCGATGCCAGGATGAAGAGAGCCGGCAGCAACAGGTATCTTGTTTTCATACACCTATTCTAAAAGAATAGCCATATTTGTGGCAAGTGATGGCAAGCAGAAAAATGGAAGAATCGAAGCCACCCTGCCTGATCCCAATAAATTATTCACCTAAGAGTTTTCAGGTCTATTGTTGACTATAATTATCAGCTTTATTATTATTTATAGTATAAGGGGCACATTATGTTGCAAACAATGCAGAATACAAAATCATCAATCATTATATCCGGTATGTCCTGCGCCTCCTGTGCAGTAAGCATAGAGAAAGGCATACAAACCCTTCCCGGAGTAACCGGAATTACCGTGAACCTGGCCGCTGAAAAGGCCACAGTTGAGTATGACCCATCATTAACAGATGAGAATAAATTTACTGAAGTTATCGAAAAACTGGGCTACGGCGCCGCTCTTGAAGAGAGCGCAGCTGATGGAGAAAGCAGTAACCGGGTTAATGAAGAGCGCGAAAATAAACTTCGCCGCAGCGAGATCAACAGATTAAGGAGCAGCGTTATTTTTTCCGCCCTCTTCAGCCTGCCCCTGCTGCTGGCCATGGCGGCAAACATGCTCAAGCTTCCGAGCCTCATGTTTCTGCACAACCCGCTCCTGCAGCTTGCCCTGGCAACACCGGTGCAGTTTATTATGGGTTTCCGCTTTTACAGGAATGCCTTTCACAGCCTGAAGGCCGGCAGTCCGGGTATGGATCTGCTGGTGGCTATGGGCACCAGCGCCGCTTATTTTTTCAGCATCTACAATGGTTTTTTCAAAGCCCTGCCTGCCGGAGAAAGTCCCTCCCTGTATTTTGAAGCTTCAGCCATAATTATCACCCTGGTGCTGCTCGGTAAATTACTGGAAGCCGTAGCCAAGGGTAAAACATCGGCAGCAATAAAGCGTCTTATGGGTCTAAGGGTAAAAACAGCGCGGGTTATTATTGCCGGCAGGGAAGAGGATATTCCAATTGAAAGGGTGAAGGTGAATGATCTCATAATTGTGCGCCCCGGGGAAAGCGTGCCTGTAGATGGAGAAATAACCGCAGGAAACTCAAGTATTGATGAAAGCATGCTCACCGGTGAGAGCCTGCCTGTAGAAAAAGAAACGGGGGACCCGGTTATTGGAGCTACAATAAACAGATACGGCACTTTTACCTTTAAAGCCCTTAAAGTGGGGCGGGAGACTATTCTGTCACAGATTATAAGGGTTGTGGAGAATGCTCAGGCCTCAAAAGCGCCTATTCAAAATCTCGCCGACCGTGTGGCCGGCATTTTTGCTCCGGTGGTTATAGGTATTGCTCTACTCACCTTCCTGGTCTGGCTGTTAGCCTTTGGCAACGGCGCCATGGGCCTGGTAAGCGCTGTTTCCGTACTGGTAATTGCCTGTCCCTGCGCCCTGGGGCTGGCAACGCCTACGGCAATTATGGTGGGAACCGGCAAGGGCGCTGAAAACTCCATCCTGATCCGCAGCGGTCGTAGCCTGGAAAGGGCCTATAAGCTTACCGCCATTGTGCTGGATAAAACAGGAACAATTACCCAGGGCAAGCCGGCGCTTACCGATATTATCCCCTTGAATGGGAGTTCAGAACTGGAACTTCTTGACCTGGCCGGCTCAGCAGAGAGGGGTTCGGAACACCCCCTGGGGGCAGCGATCTATAGAGCGGCCCGGGACAGGAGTACTTCTTTAACCGAACCGACCGGCTTTGAAGCCCTGCCGGGTAAAGGAGTGAAGGCTGTAATTCGGGGCAGTGAGATCTGCGTGGGGACCCGCCCTCTTATGAAGGAACTGGGTATAGCCGGTACCAAGGCGGATGATATTATGAACCGCCTTGAAGGGGAAGGCAAAACAGCCATGATGGTTGCCAGAGATGGGAAAATTGAAGGGATTGTTGCAGTTGCAGATATAGTTAAAAAGGGTTCGGGGGAGGCTGTTTCCCGATTGAAGAAAATGGGTCTGGCCGTTTACCTGATGACCGGTGACAACCGGAGAACTGCAGCAGCTATTGCCGCCCAGGTCGGTATAACAAAGGTGCTTGCCGAGGTACTGCCGGAAAATAAAGCCAGGCAGATTAAAGCCTTACAGGATCAAGGAATGGTTGTGGCCATGGTGGGAGATGGTATAAACGATGCCCCCGCTTTAGCTACCGCCGATATAGGTATGGCCATGGGTAACGGCACTGATATCGCCATGGAATCAGCCGACATAACCCTGATGAACAGCGACCTGCGAACAATTCCCATAGCCATAGCCCTCTCCAAAAAGACAATGGCAAAGATCAGGCAGAACCTCTTCTGGGCATTTATCTACAATATCATAGGTATTCCCTTTGCCGCCCTGGGCCTGTTGAGTCCGATTATTGCCGGGGCTGCCATGTCATTCAGCTCGGTTTCCGTGGTATCCAACTCGCTCAGCTTAAAACGATTTAAGGCTGACTTTTAGTTATCAGCCGTTGGCTATCAGGGGGAAAATCATGTCTAAAAACATCATCTCATTCCACTTATTGTTAAAGTTTAATAATCAAGCTTGATTTTTAAACTATACTTCGTTATAATCATTAACATGAAACGCCTTATAAATAAGCTATTATTAGACCGCTTAAACACGGAACGCGCTTGTGCTCTTCTTGGTCCAAGGCAGGCAGGTAAATCTTTTATTTTAAAACAAATAATTGATAAATCTGAGGGTGTTTATCTTTCTTTAGATGATCCAATTTACTGAATAAAAACAGAATTGCCAGAGAAACAGGTATTAGCCAGCCTACAGTAGATAATTATCTGTATCAGCTTAAAGCCATGATGCTGATAACCACTTTAGAAGCATATCACAGGGGAAACATACGCCGGGTAATTACCGCTAAAGAATTAACACCGGGTATAGCTAAGGTTCTACTATTTTAGCACTCTTTTAGAAGGATTTGGTCATTCCAGAGCAGATCAAGAAAATACTGCCATGGAAGGATCTCAATTCCATTGACCAACCGGGGGCGCGGCTCTCTACATACGACAATCGATCGTTTGATAAAGCCTTCTTCGCGCAAAGCCCTTAACCCTTTTACATGTTTCGTGCTTATTAATGTGGATGATTTTATTTCAATGGCCACTTTTCCATCAAGGATACAATCCACTTCAAATCCGGAGGTGGATCTCCAATAACAAAAATGTGTTCTTGGTCTTGTATAATCAATCCAGGCTTTAAGTTCAAGGCAGATAAAATGCTCAAAAAACTCACCAAAATCAGCAGATCCTGAGGTAATCTCAGGCAGTCGCCTTAATGAACGGACAACTCCCATATCAAAGAAATAAAACTTCGCGGTTTCTATTGCTTTACGTTTTACTGTTGCTGTATATGGTTCAAGTTCAAAGCCAAGCAAAGTGTCTTTTAATACTTGAAACCATAGTTGAACTGTTTGACGTGGCATCTGAGTATCGTTCCCGATATTGGTATAATTGATTATCTGTGTATTAACGGTAGCCATAGCCTGTAGAAACCTGGCAAATCGTGGCAGGTTCCTTGTCAAACCTTCTGCTGAAACTTCTTCTGTTAAATAGAGATTCGTATACGCATCCAGGTCCTCATCCGGATCAGACGAGAGATAATGAGGAGGCATCATGCCTCTGTACATGGCTTTTTCAAGCGAAAAATCCTGATCTTTAATTTCAGAATAGCTGAAAGGGTGCAATATTCGTATACGACCCCTTCCTCCAAGCAGGTTGGTTCCGGCTTTTTTAAGTTTTCGTGCGCTGGAACCGGTTAAAAGAAAACGGATATTTCTCTCTTCAATTAGCAGATGTACTTCATCAAGAAGTTCCGGACACTTCTGGATCTCATCTATACATACAATACAATCTTTAAGCTTTCTAGCTTCAATTTCCTGACGCAGAATCGATGGATCCGATAGAAGCCTTAAGAAAAGATTTCTATCCAGAAGGTTGTAAATAAGAGCAGGGGCAGGTTTCAGCTGCTCCCGTATATACGAAGATTTTCCTGTCTGTCTTGGACCGAGGAGAAATAGTGAACGTTCAGAAAGTAGTTTCCCGATATCCAGCACTCTATTGATATACATAGGTTTGTCCTTAGAAGCACCTATAATCCAATTACCGCTACTTATGATAGCACTATTCATGATAATCGTCAATATAGTTGGCGTTTATCATAATTACTTTCAGATAATGGAGTATCGGGAATCAGGGCTTGCATGAATTCCTTACAGGGCATGCATAATATTCGCTCTTATCCTGTCACTATTTTATCCTTCTGGTTACTCTTCTTATGGCCAGTAAAATTAAGAATAATGCATTAACGTAAATGAACCAGTCTCCAAAAACAGTGTATAACGTTTTCCTTCCCCTTGTTGGAAAATCAGCGACCATCGTTCTATCTTTTGTGGTGAAAAAATCCTGGTATGCAAGGGTATTGCCCCTGTAGTCTACAGCTATGGAAGCTCCTTTATTTACCTGGCTCACCATCGAGAACCCACCTTCAATTGCTCTGAATAGCCCAGAGTATGTATGTCCCGGGCTGATGAGCCGGGTATCAAATTTGGGATTGATTAAAATATCAGTCTTTTTCCTGGCTGCTTGCCTCACAAATCTGGGAAAATCCGCATCAAAACAAATCACACTGGCTATTCTGCCATAAGGGGTATCCACCGTTTTTATAATCCCATCAGAGTCTGTAGGATACCAGGAGATGGTCTTTTCATACTCATATTCAATTTCTCCCTCAGGATTTATCATAATGATCTTGTTTTCAGCTGAGAAAGTACCATATTTCAAGACCAGGAATGCCGGCGCGAAATACACCCTGTTTCTTTTAGCGAAATCCCGTGCTTTTTTTAGAAAATCTTCCCTTTCTTCTTCGTATATCACACTATTCGCTTCAGACCAGAATATTATCTTTGCTCCAAATCTCGCCGCTTTCTCACTCTTGGCAAACAGGTTATCATTAAGTCTGTGAATTTCTTCAGAGTATTTTCTTGCCTCTTCTTTTGGAGTTTCCATGTCTATTATATTCCAATAATCAGTTTCGTGCGCAACAGTGATGCCCGCAACTTTTACCGTTTCGCTTTCAGGCATTGACAGGGCATAATATATTCCTCCTGCCAGCAATATCCCGCAAAAAACAGCCGCAAATATGGTTACTGATTTTTTCTCTTCTTTTACATCAAAATCACTCTCCCGCAGGGTCGCTATGGTGGTTGAGAACCACATCACCATAAATGAAATCCCCTCAAAACCAGTTATAGTGGCCAGTTGAATGAGGGGTTTGAAAGCAAATTGGGTTATAGCAATTGAAGAAAAGGTCCCGAATGGAGCAAGTCCTATGAGAAAATCAAAGAGAACATAGGCTGCTGGAAAGACAAGGGTAGAAACAGGAGAGTTTGTTTTCTTATGAAAGTATTTATCTACCAGAAGAGCTATTATTATTGGGATTATTGCAAAAAGTGTAGCAAACAATTCCAGGAAGATCGACATATGCCAGGCATTGTGTATTGTGAAGAACTTCGGAATATATAATAGTACTATAATTACGATGTATTCATACCATCTATTTTCTTTTCTAAAATAGTAGATAAAAAAGATCATTGGTATCCATGCTGCTGCGAAAAAGGCATACCTCAAACCCGTAAACGCCAGTAAGAAACTCCCGGGTATTAAGAATGCATATTTTGTTAGTGGCTGGTTTTTCATAATAACTTCCATAGCCGCTTTTATTTTATCTTAGTGATCCCATAGCGGTCTCCGACCGCAATGGACTAAAAACTTCTTGCTATAATAACAAGATTATGAGCTGTCATAGCATCAACATCCGGCGCTAACCTGCTTTCTTTTTTGTTTCCTGACCCTTTAAGAGACTCTTTCTTGGGAATTTCAGATAGGGAATGATTGCTTCGTTCCTGTTTCCCCCTGTTCCATCATAGGTAACCGATACCACCGGAACTCCGGTTATCCTTTCTATCTGATTTCGCATAGCCTCAGTTACCAGTCCGGCACAGCAGAATGCAGGATTGGTCTGAATAAAAAGGGAAATATCCGGAAAATGTTTCTTCAGGTAGTAAATCTTCAGAATATTCTCTGTTGATTCCCCGGAAAGCTCAACCTTTATACCAAAGGTTTTCAAAATATCCTCACCGCGATCATCGTAGGAAAAAACTGGGTCTTTCAGAATTCTGGAAAACTTCCGGCAGTAACTTTTCTCCAGGGTTTTCATTGCCGCTAAAAGGGGTTTAAAAACTATAAGGTCTTTATATTTTCTTGCCTTGAACATCCGCCGAAATGTTGTATCCGCAATAATCTTTGCGTATTCACTGTAAGGTGTGGTTATGACCTCGCCGCCATGCTTCTCGATAAAACGGATAAGGTTATTGTTCATTATCTCGTTATCACGGACGTAAATGTCTCCAAAGATAGCCACCTTTGGCTTTTCCTCTCTTACTACCTCGACTGATTCAAAGAAACCCACAATTTCTTCGGCCGCATCCTCTTTTTTTCTGTTGCCGCTGAAAGCATCAATGAGGACCTGCATGCTTTGTTTAATAATTTGATCGGTTTTCCCCTTTTCGATTTCGTAGGGACGGAGCCGGCATCCCATACGCCGGATGTATCCTCCGAACATAAAAGCTAAATAGGTATTCACAGAGACAACAGGAGAAAAATCGGCGAAGGAGATATCCCCGACATAGATCCCCGCTTTTTCCATTCCCTTCCCATGGTCCCGGAGAATAGTCTGGATATGGTAGGGATAGAGGGGGATATTACAGGAGTATTCCGACTTCGCCATCCAGAGGAGGGTTTTTTCAGGATCAAGATCGTACTTCTCCATATAATCTATATACCCTTCGGCAATAGCATTCATCGGAATACATTGGCCGGTATTATGTTTCAGACTCCTGCGGATGATTTCGTCGCTCTCTTCGAGCAGCCTGGCATCGTATCCCTCCCTTTTCAGGTTTGCCACTACCAGGGGCAAACTTATGTTATCCCAGTTCGGTATTAGAAGAGTTTTTTCCTTCTGCTTTAATTCCCGCCGCGGCATAAGGGCCTTGATGTCTCTGGTTTCCCTTTCGCGGCTCTTATTATGATTCCTGAAGGCCCGAACAGCTGCTTCTATTCTCGTTTCATACCCAACTGAGGAATCATGATCATCCAATTCCAGAATAAGGTATGGCTTATCGCGGCTGTCGAGAAGTTTTTTCAGGTAAGTGATTATATAGGAGTCGGGAGAACACTTGAAGGAGGTAATAAGCACCGGGTATATCCCCTTCATCCCGGAAATAGCTTCCGCGGTTTCGAGAATTCTCGCGGCATAGTGCCAGTGTACCTCTGCAAGCAGGGGTTCAATATTTTTCCTGTGCTTCTCTTGAATGGGGACCATGTCCCGGCTATAGGTGCGGATACCCAGGGATGCAAAAATATCGGGTATCCCCTTATTCATTGAGGGAGCGAGTACGGTATATGGCCTGCCCAGTAAGACTACCTGGATATCGTCGGTTTGTCCGGGGGTAAATAAACTTTTAAGTTTCTGCTGATTCTTATTAACAAGGCTCAGGGCGTAATCGTAGGCGGCTGAAACCTCCAGGAAGGTTACATTGCAGCCATCAATGCTCTGAAGCATGCGGTAAAGCTCCGCCCTGGTATGGAAGGTGGTATAGCGGTGCCGGATCAGGGGGGAAAGGATTTTATCAGTAGGCCAACGTGATTTTATGATGGTTGGCGCATACTGGCTGTAATAGCAGTATTTACGTTTTAGATCCCTCTTTTTTTCCTTCAACTCAAAATAATTGGGAAGAAACAGGTAATCTGTGGTTTCCAGCAGATAATTTACATGACCGTGTAGAGCAGCCATGGGGGAACAGAACTCAGCCTGGGCCAGGTTTTTTCCCAGCTTATCAGGGTTCTTTATTTTACTGCTTGAATGGCTCCTGATTCCAAGGTGGTTAAAAAAATTAGTCCAAAAAGGAAGATCCTCAACAAGATAGAGAGCAGCCGGAATTCCAACAGTAAAAGGAAAGCGGTATGCTCCGCTTACCCCGGGGGTTGATATTTTATCAATTTCTTTCAGCAGGTTGAATCCTGATCGGTTATTATTTACAAAGCGTTTGGTATTATAATCTCTGCCGCAGAGGAAGCCGTAGGCCACCTTTTCACCGCTGACAGTTGCCAGCGTGATCTTACAGTGATTTGTGCAGAGGTCGCATACCTCCGACTGCAGGGGTATCTCCTCCCGGTAGATTCCAATCCCACGAAAATTACCGGATATTGAATTATGGTCGAGCAGTTTCAAACCAACACCCAGGGCGCCGGTAAGATGGCAGTACTTTGAGACGATAATGGGTTTCTGTAGTTTCTGCTCAAAAGCAGCCACCAGCGCTCTATTCTTCGCAGTAGCGCCCTGAAAAAATATCCTCTTCCCTATACTGCCTTCAGAAGCAACCTTCAGCAGATAGTTTTCCCGGACCGAGTGTATTGCCGATGCCAGCACTTCGCCCACGGAGTACCCCTGGCTCAGGTAATGATTCAAGTCCCGTTCCATAAAAACGGTACACCGGTCGCTCGAGAGGGGAGCGGTCTTTCCTAATGTCCGTTTTGAGTATTCTGTCATCCTGCAGCCCAGTTTTTTCGCCTGTTCCTCAAGGAAACTGCCGGTTCCTGCGGCGCAGACATTATTCATGGTTGAGGAGGTAACAATTCCCTTGCGCAGGGTAGTGAATTTTGAATCCTGCCCTCCGATTTCGATTATTGTATCTACTTCAGGATCGAGTTCGCTGGCTGCCCGGGCATGAGCGGTAATTTCATCGAGGATCAAATCCGCTCCTATAATCCGTCCTATAAACTTTCTCCCTGAGCCTGTTGTGCCGCTGCTTTGAATCCTCAAATCTATGGATTCTCTCCCGCACATGTCGTTGATTGCCTCAAAGATTGCCTGAAGAGCTTTTAGAGGCTGACCTGCTGTTGCTGTGTAAAATCCGGCCAGAACCTCTCCGTTTTTATCCAGGAGAACTGCTTTGGTGCTGGTGGAGCCTATATCCACCCCCAGCCAGGCCTCACATACCGTGGGCAAGAACTCATAGATGTCAACTTCAACCTGATAGCCATAGGAATTTCGCGATATTTCATAAAGGTAGCTTTTCCGGCTTGAAAAATCAGGATAGTTAGATAGTTTCAGTTCTAAAGGTTCGTGAAAGTGGTTTCTCTCTGTTTTCCCGGCGCTAAAAAAATCGTCTATTAGATAATCAGCTTTATTTTTTCCCTTCTGTGCCGAGGCTATGCCAAGCGCTGCTCCTAAAGCGCCGTAGAGATGGGACCATTCAGCCACTATTACCGGATTCCCTGTAATATCTTCAATATGACGAGCAACAACGGGATTCAGAGAAACACCCCCGCAGAACAGCAGGGGCTGCTCTATCTCCCCGCCCCCAAAAAGGGTATCCACAATATTTTTTGCCAGGCCATGGCACAATCCATCACAAATGGCGGATAGTGAATGCCCTTCCTGCTGAGCATGAATAAGATCAGTTTTTGCGAAAACTGCGCACCTGGAAGCGATCTTGGGAATGGGGTCCTGATTTGCTTCCGCAATCCGGCATAATTCCAAAATTCCTTCTTTTAAATTCAGACGTCCTGCCTGCTGATCAAGGAAGCTTCCGGTTCCCGCGGCACAAGAGGTGTTTTGTCTGAAGCTGGAATAATTACCTTGCTCATCAAAACGGATTAGACCGAATTTTTCCCCTCCCACTACCAGGAGAGTCCTTGTATCCTGGTGAAAATGCCGGACTGCGGTAATAACCGCAACCTGGTTATCGAAGCGCAGGTTACAGATAAATGATTCCGGTGTGGATGTGGTGGCGCCTGTTCCCCGGATCTCGGCCAGCGAAATCCCGGAAAGCATTTTTTTCAAGGTATCCTCTATCTGTCCATAATGAAACCGGTAGTCCCACTGAATTATAGCCCCCTCTTTATTGATGAGCACAAAGGAGCAGGCTACTGAACCAACATCAACACCGAGAAATTTATCCATATTAGTTTTCTTCAAGCTTGTCTTTGATGATATTCCAGAAATCGCTAACCCCTTGTTTCCAGCCGGATAAGAAAAACTTGCGGTATTGACCGGGTTTTTCCTGCTGAAATGTTGTTTTGAAATAATCCCGCAGAGGTTCTCCGGGGCCGGCGAAGGCTTCAGCCGGCTGCCGTAGAACATTTTTCAGGTCCAGATAATGGGCACGACGAGCCCATTCCAGGCCGAAATGTTCTCCCTGCCGGTACCAGGTATCTTCAGATTCAAATTTCTCTTTCTTTAACCGTTCGATGATCTCAGGAATATTAAAATCTTCACTAATGCGCTTCTGAAATTCTTCCTTTTTCTTTATTGCTTCTGATATGGCTTCCTGGAAAATATGGGAGAGGTTGAAAGCCTGCCGCCATGCGTCGATTTTTTGATAGAGGATATCCGGCACACTGATCGTGATTTTTCTTGACATGGAGAACTCCTTCCCTATTTATCAGAGTAACACGTAATGAGATTATTAATACGTATTTAAATATAAGGCCGTATAAATTAAAAAGCAACCCCTGCAGAAATTCCCACAATCTTCCTGCACAGGAGCACCGGGTTATCGCTTATCCAGCGGCCGCCATACGATCCAGGAAGTCCGGGAGTTCCTTGATATCGCCGATAACCGGAACCCTATAGCTCTGCGCTTCATCTGTGCCATTAGCGCTTACCAGCAGGACATGGCCTCCCAGTAATTGGAAGGGCAGCAGGTAGGCCAGCCGATCATCAATAAAAAGGACTTCTTCAGGGTCGCGCTTCAGTGTACTCAGAGTCTTTCGATAAATTTCAGGATCAGGTTTTCCGCTTAAATTGTTAAAACGGATATCAAAGATGTGCTCAAAACAATTCCTTACCTGCAGATAATCCAATACCCGCTCGGCGTGCTCTAAAGGAGAATTAGTCAATATAGATTTTGGCATGGCAAGGGCAGTTAGAACTTGAGCAAGCTCCGGGTCTCTGCTTAAATACTTATCCACCTCAGTTGGATGGCAGTACTCCAGATACTCATCGGCAGCAGCAAGATCATATTCTACCAGCAGCCCCTTCAGAGTTGTTCCATACTTCCCGGTTAACTCCCGCCGTAAAGAGAGAGCCTTTTCAGGATCCACCTTAAGGAATTCGGAAACATATTCTGTCATCCTGCGCCCCACCTCCTTCAAAAGTTCGCTGGAAGCAGGATAAAGAGTTTCATCAAGGTCAAAAAGAATATAAGCCGGCTGCATAGGCCAAAGGTAAAGTTTTTCTCAGGTCTTGTCCACCCTGATGTTGCTGATAACGTGCTTACTGATCTTCGCCTGCCCCGGAAAGTGGTAATCCTGCCGGCCTATTTAAAACAGAACAATTCGCCTCCGGGAGAGCTGTTCATGTTATTCAGCTTATCGATGCCCCCTTGAATAGCCAGCTCACTCTCCTCAGTCAGCTCCTTGAGGAGCTCCCGTGATTTTCCTTGAAAATTATTCAATTTATCGAGCAGGTTTATGGGAGTGGAAAAATAAACCGTGACCTTACGATTACCGTAAGGAGAAAGAACCCCGGAATGGAAATCTTCAAACAGTTTTTCCACACATTCGCCAAAACGATCAACGGAGGGCCTGTCCCTAAGGTAATCTGGATTATAGCTTAATATACGCAGAGCCAGCATGGCCTGATCGGCCCACTTTACGGCTTCCGGAAAACCGGCAGCTTTATCCGGATCTGTACGTATCTGGTGAATGCGGCGGCGGATATGCAGCACGCGGGTCATTAAATCACCGGAGTTCTCAAGGTTAAAATCCATGCTCTTTTCCAGGGCAGCTATAATCAACCCGGCTGCAATTTTTAGCTGCGCTTCCAGCTCGTCAGTTCCGGCAGGCGCTATATCCAATCCCGCCTTTTTTACCTCCCTGAGCACCAGGGCTGAAGCAATCCTTTCAAGCTCGGCAACAGGTTCCCTTTCCTTATCCAGTGTTGTACCTGCCCCTGCTGCCAGCTCTGCCAGCAAAGCACTGATAGCTGGCCGCTGATCATAATCATGGCTCACCTTTATCGATACAGGTACGATATAAATGGAATGTCCCGGATGAAGTTTGGCAAGTTTTTTCTGAGCGGTAAGCGCCATATAGATGGCGCCTTCCTGGAAAGGTACAACTCTATCATTCTGATGATACACCTCACCCTCGGGGAAAATGGTCATGGCGTACTCACCATCCACCAGGGTCTTTACCCCCTGCTGAATTGCCTTGCTGTCCAATATTTCACGGTCTACAGAAAAAACTCCCATGACCTTCAGTACCCAGACATCGAGTTTGCTGCGCCGCTCGAAAAGATCATAGGCAGCCATGAACATGCTGATAACGCCAAGCTGACGCTGCATCTCCTCCATAATTTGTGGATCACTGTGCGTAGGATGATTACAGAGAAAGAGGATATGCGACCCTCCCCTGGTTAACCAGCCGCTTAATTGCTCCTCATTAATCAGGGAAACGGAATTTATCCGGTGAACCTTTCCGGGTAAATACAAGAAGCGGTTAAACTGCCATAATAACCACATCCAAGCCTTTTGTGGTTTCGGCGGGTAGTAGCGGTAGGGCAAATCAGTGAATTCATTCATACATTATTCTTATAGAATAAATCAGTTTCTTTCAATTGCCTCGGCGCCTTTAGGATAATGAATACTTAGATATTTACTTCTCTGGAACGATCATCAAAGCGTGCAGCATAGATTCACTCTGTCATTAGTCTAAATGACCATTAATGCCAATAAAAAACTAAATTATTTCTTGACTCTCCCCTATAGGGGAGGCGCTATCCTTAAAATAGATACAGGAGGTAATAATGAGAAATATAATTTGCCTTACCCTAATAACAGTAGCCTTAGCTGGTTGCAAAGAGGATTGGCCTGTAGATGAGGTGGTTATGTTGGAAAATATTGAAGTAGTTTCAGGAGAACACTGTGAAAGCTCGGCCATAGTTAATGCGCTGCATTATCTCAGGTTTAATATCGACGAGACAACCTTGTTCGGCGCCGGCGGAGGGATTTTATTTTCTCTATCAAAAAGGCACATTCCCATTTATTGGAGGAAGAAGCGCAAACTTGAGAGAAGCGGCTCTGGATACCCTGGGCATTACCTGGTTTGCTGAAAGACCGGGGAAGGATGACAGTAAATGGGATAAGATAATCGAGCTATTAAAAACCGGATATCCGGTTGTCTTACGAGTGGATATGCGGTATCTACCCTATATATGGGGTGGTAAGTACGGAAAATCCTATACTTCATTTGGCTGGCATTTAGTTACTCTATTTGGAATCGATACAGAAAAAGGACTTGCATATGTTTCTGATACCGAGAGATCCGATCTGCAGGAAATTAAACTAAAAAATCTTGATAAAGCAAGAAGCTCATCAACAAAAATTTTTCCACCTGAAAATGAGCTTTACTGGATAGAAAAAAAATCGGTGGATTACAGCTTTGACTGACGGACAATTACGCAAAGATCAATCCGTATCTTCTTCAGTATGTGTTTGATTTCTTTTACGGATCAATTGAAACGAATGGAACCGGAGGGGCTGCATTTCGTATTTTCTACCGGGAATTTCTGAAAAAAGCCGGCAATAGTAACAGTGCCGGAGATAATTTTTGTTGCCTACGACGGACAGGGAGACCCGAATACTTCAAAAGAGTTTCAGGATAGTATGGGAGTAATCTTTGGGCTTGCTTATACAATCAAGTTTATGTGTAAAGAGATGGATACGGATTTTGTTGTAATGCCATTGGAGGGTCTGTGGTGGACTGATGATATGTCTGATTTTTCTGTTGACAACAAGGAAAACTGGAAATGGACTGTTATGATCGCATTACCGGATTACATTAATGTCAAGATATTTAATGAGGCAAAACAGAAGCTTTTCGCAAAGAAAGAATTATCGAATATCGACAAGGCGCGTTTGGAAAAATATGAAGACGGGTTGTCAGCACAGATCCTTCACATGGGACCCTATGCAGAAGAACCGCCCACGATAAAGAAGCTCCATAGTTTTATTAAAGAACAGGGATACAGGATGCATAAAAAGCACAGGGAGATTTATTTTAACTCTCCTCAAAGGGTTGTTCCCGAAAAACTAAAAACAATTATCAGGCAACCAATTTTAAAAGATTGTTCCGATGATCAGGAATTGTCTGCTTATCTGGAGAAGAAGATTTCAGATGTTGAAAAGATAATAACCGATTTGAAGAACACCAGGAAAAAACTGGAACTCTATAAAAATAATATAACAGCGGCGGCTATTGTACCTTCAGATATTATAAAAGGAGCATTTGCTGAAACCTGGATCTGTGGAATCCGGTACAGAGGCAAGTATAGCGATATTGGTAAATATTTTTCTAAACTCATGAAAAAAACAGGCAGGTTTATCAAAGGAAAGGCTTTGGGTTTTTATTATGATCTTGAATACAAGGAGGAGGATGCAGACATTGAAGCCTGTGTCGCTACCCGGAAAAAGATAGAAGTACCGAAAATTAACTGCAGGCTCTTTCCTGAAACCCCGTACGTTTCAATTGTGCATAAAGGCTCCTATGGAACTCAAGGCACAAGCTATATGAAGCTGTTCGATTATTGCAGCAAAAAGGGCTATAAACAGGCAGCCCCGATTATAGAAAGGTATATTAAGGGTCCGGGATTTATTTTTACGGGCAATCCGGAAAACTATTTAACTGAACTGATCATTTTGCTGCAAGACTAATTCTTTACCGGCAGAGAGAATTACCTGGCATTGCTCAAGGCTGTTACAGATTGTTTAAAATAGTAGCGGCTGGCTGAAGTCTATTGTTGTGAGATTTTTGCTTATTCATAAGAAAAGAAACAACATTGTGCATGGATGTACTCTGTCGCTTCCTGGCATCCTCAACAATGGCCTTGATGTCAAAATTAAATTTTGATGCATGCTCCTTACGAACCTTCCGTACTTCTTCTACTATATGATCCTTCCACATAACATTATCCTCCCATAAGTTCTTCCGGTGTACAGATAACCGGACATTCGAAACAATGGTTTTTACAGATATCCTCTACAACGGATGATATTTCTGCATTTGCAATGTGTGCACAGTTCCATGTCATCAAAAATTGCATGCCATGAATTGCTGCAACAGCAATGTGAGCAGCATCAATAGGTGTATTTTTAGAAATGGCTCCCGAAGCTATAAAATCTCTGCTCTGTCTCGCAGTAAGATAGCTTGGAATTGTTGACTCTATGTACAACTTTGGTTTCATGATTCATAGTATCTCATACTGTTTATAAGAGAGCAAGAAGCCTTTTTTGAGGAAACATATAGTTCATCACCTAATCCCTGACAGATCTCTAAAAAGATCTTTTAAGCTCACATAGGCATCTTTATAGAGCTGAAAATATTCACTATATATCTTCTCACTATCAGGATCAGGATAATAAACATCTCTAATCTTGACAATCTCTTCCGCTGCTGCTGCTAAATTGTCATATTCCCCCAGCCCGTACAGGGCCAGGCAGAAATCTCCCAGTAATTCCGAATCAATCAACAGGGGTACCAGGATCCTCTTTCCTGTTATATTGGCTTTAATTTGATTCCATAGCGGGCTCTTAGCCGGGCTACCCGTAATTCTCAATTCCTGCATGCTGACACCATTTTCCTCCATAACCTCAATTACATGGCGAATCGCATAACCTGTGGATTCTAAAACCGCATGGGTCATTTCATTTAACCCGTGATTCACGGTTAATCCTATAAAGCTTCCCCTGGCGTTATCATCCCATACAGGGGCCCTTTCACCTGCAAGATAGGGCAGGAATATTAATTTACCGGAGCCGGCGGCTATTCCTGAAATATCCGCAAAAATTCGGTTGTAGTTCAGCTTCTCTCTGCCGGTTATATTCTTAAACCACTCCATGGCCTTGCCCGTTGTGGAGATGATGCCCGAAATGTTGTAGTAACCGTCAATAATATGGCCGTAGCTTAAGAGGCGGCTATCAGTGATCATTCGCTCAGAGCAGAGATTGATCCCTTCAGAGGTGCCGGCTCGATCGCAGGCCCGCCCGGGGAAGACCGTTCCTGTTCCCAGAATGGACATTACAAAGTCGGGACCCCCGGCAATAACCGGTATGCCTTTTTTTAAACCGAATAAACTCATTCCCTTTCCCGTTACCCGGCCGACCATGCTCCCGGGCTTAATAAAACCGGGAAACCTGCCGGGATCAAGACCCAGCCGATTCAATATATCATCGGTCCAGAAGTATTTAAGAAAATGCTTCCCCGGAAGAATAGTGGCTGCATTCCCTGTAAGCAGAAAATTGATGTACTCCGGACAGGAAAAAAAATATTTTGTCTTTTCATATACATCAGGTCTGTGTTTGAATAGCCAATAGGCCTTTGGCAAATAAAAGGTGGAATCAATATAGGATCCGGTTATTTCTTTGATTATATCTGACTCTGTGGAACAGCGTTTGTCCATCCAGGATATGGCTGGAGTTAAAGGCTTGCCGTCAACATCCGCAGGCAGCAGGGTCGGTCCATTGCCGCTTATTACAACACCATCGATATTACCATGTAAGGAATTTACTATTCTTTTGTTTATCTCTTTAATGGCATTAATCCAGGCTTCAGGGTCCTGTTCGTGAAACAGGGGGTCTTCATTTTCTAACAGAGCCGCCGGTATCTCGAAATGATCTATCAGGGCTGCATCCCGATCAAAGAGAGCGCCCTTGATAAGCGAGGTTCCGATATCATATACCAGGATCACCGTAATCCCTCAAGCCTTAAGCAGAACACGGTAGGTACCGTTACTCATTGCCGCGTTCATTCCTTCCTCGATATTCTCAAAATCAGTTATCTTACTGATTAAGGGTTTTACATTTATCTTGCCAAAGCTGAGCAAACGCACAGCCTGTAGAAAATCATGCTCTGTTCTGCCCTCGCTGCCGGTTATCAGGTATTCATTTCTGTGAAGGTTATTTACATCTATGGACAGAGAAGCTCTTTCATTATAGGAGGTATAGATATTTACCCTTCCATCCCTGGCAATAGCTTCAAAGGCATGTTCAAGGGCTTCAGGCGCCGAACTGGTAATTATATAACCATCCACCCCCCTGCCACCGGTGTGTTCTTTAACAACTTCATCTATATCTTCTGCAGCCGGGTCTATGACAAGATAGGCGCCCAGTTCTTCTGCCAGCTTACGCCTGTTTTTATCCGGATCGGAGATAAATACTCTTACCCCCATACAGAGCGCTGATAGAAGGTGCATTATTCCCATTGGGCCTGCTCCGGCAATCAGAAGATCCTCAGCCAGGTTGATATTTATATTTTTTAAAGAGCGGATACAGCAGGCAACAGGTTCTGCAAAGGCAGCTTCTGAGAGGGTTAGTGAATCAGGCAAAGGAAAGACTTGAGTCGATTTGACCGGGATATATTCCGCAAAACCACCGAGAACCCTATTTCCCTTCTTAAAGCGATTTTCACACATATTTGATTTTCCGCTTCTGCAGTAATAACATTCATTGCATCTGGTAACCAGGTCAAGCGCCACCTTAGTTCCCGGTTCTATCGAGGAAAGAACATTCTCTCCCTTTTCCACCACAACTCCCGCGGCTTCATGGCCTGGAATTATGGGATAGTATATCTCCAGGTCACCCCGGTAAAGACGGACTTCAAGAGTACAGATGCCGCAGTAGCCTAATTTGACAAGCAATTCATCTTTATCTATTTTGGGCTTTTCTACTTCCCTGATCTCGATTTTCTCAGGCGCTTCAAGAACCAAAGTTTTCATTCACGACTCCTGTATTCAACAGCAAAATTAATAATAGGCCGGTTCCCGGCAGCAGTCAATAAAAGATAATCTATAGCTATCGCGCTTCTGCTCTATAATGCTTCCACATGGAATAAATGATCAATGCAGCTACAGTAATAAGGTAGGGAAAAGCAAGAATGAAGTCCGCCGGTATATTTATTGACCCTTGAGCATAGTTGGAAAAACTTTCGGCAAAACCGAAAACAAATGATGCAATAAGCACTCCCCATGGCGTTCTGTTTCCCAGGTAAATAACGACAAGAGCAATCCAGCCCCTGCCCGAGGTGATGTTGGGAATAAAAGCCCCCAGGTTCAGGGTAAGCACTGCCCCGGCAAGACCGCAGGTAAAACCCGATATCAGAATTGCTAAAAGCTGATATTTTCTCGGATTCAAGCCCAGAGATTCTATGGTTCGGGCATTAAGGCCGGTTCCCCTTACGTGCATGCCAAAGGGGGTTTTATAAATCACCAGATAGGCAGCAACAACTACCAGCCAGCTTAAATAAACAAAGATATTATGATTTATGAAAAGATCGCCAATAAGGGGCAGCTTCTGTAAAAGAGGTATGGTTAATTTCGGCAGTTCCGGAAGGTTCTGAAAGAGAATTACTCCTTTATTGCCGAACAGGTGAAAGGCAAGAACAACTGTAAATCCGGAGGCGAAAAGGTTGGTGGCCAGTCCCGTTATAAATACATTGGCCTTCAGATAGATAGTAATACCGCCAAATAGTAATGAAAGCGCCATGGTAACAGTGATACCGAGAAGCACACCAAAGAATAAGCTGCCCGTATAATAGGCAAAAACCACACTGAAAAAAGCCCCGAAAAGCATCAGTCCTTCAAGCGCAATATTCAACATGCCGGAAAGCTCGGTAAAGAGGCCGCCCATAGCTGCCAGAAGAAAGGGGGTCATTATATTAACTGAATTGTGGATCAGGGGCATAGAGCTTTCAAAATTGCTCATACTTGCGCCCGCTTCCGGTACCTTACAAAGTTATAAAGTGCCTGCGCTGTTATAAGATAAAATATCGTGGACTGTACAACCGCTGCAATTTCAAAGGTGATATCTGAATGGAGCATTGCCGCCTTAGCCCCGGCCTCCAGATAGGCAAAGAATATTGCCGCAGGTATTACCGCTAAAGGATTATTCCCGGCAATCAGCGCTACAGCGATCCCGTTCCAGCCCATACCCCCGGAAAATCCCTTTAAACACATATGATAAGTGCCCAGAATTGAAATGCTCCCGGCAAGTCCATGAAGCCCGCCGCTTAAAAACATGGGGATTACCATATATTTGGCTGTATTGATACCGCCATATCGGGAAAACGCCCTGTTCAATCCGCACATCCGCATTTCGTATCCCCACTTAGAATAGAAAATGAAGAAAAAGATCAGAATTGCTGTAAGCAGGGCGAATATAATACTAATATCCAGTCTTGAAGGCGGGAAGATGTTCAGGAAAAAAAATTTGCCGCTAATAGACGGAGTGGTAAGCAGGTTTGAATCTGGATCATTCAAGATACCGGTAATACAATAATTTATTATCAAAATAAGCGCTGCGGAGAATAGAAAGGAACTGATCAGCTCGTCGGTATCCCACTTCATTTTAAAGAAACCCGAAAGCCCGCCAATAACACCGCCTACGATGATTGCGCTCAAAAGAGCAAAAAATATTCCAACCGGAGCGCCCGCAAAGGGAAGGGCAAGGCAGACAACCGTGGCAGCCAGGCCGCCGGCATAAACCTGCCCCTCGCCGCCAAGGTTAAACATGGATGCTCTGAAAGCAACCGCAATACCCAGCCCGGTAAAGATAAGGGGTATTGCCGAATTAAGCATATTGCCAAAATAGTATTTATTTATAAAGGGGCCGATCAGAAAATAGTAGATTGTCTTTCCCGGTTCATCACTGAAAATGAAAATCAGAATAATAACCAGGGAAAAAGCAATACCAAGGGTAATCAATAGACCAATTGTATTAAAAAAGAGTTCGCTGTTTTTCTTCTTAAGTCCCACTCAAAAACCCTTCTACTTCAATTTATAATCATCCCTGATACCGAGCATATATTCCCCAATAAGCTCTTTTGTGATCTCTTTATTGGCCAGATCAGCTGCAATTCTTCCTCTATACATTACCACTACCCTGTCCGCCAGTGCGAGGATTTCCTGAAGGTCGGATGATAAAAGCAGTATCGCTGAACCCTGCTCCCGGAGCTTAAGTATTTTCTTATAGACAAACTCACTGCTTTCTATATCAAGACCCCATGCCGGCTCTGAAAAAACAATTAAATCAGCTTTGGCCTCCAGCTCCCTTGCCAGAATTACCTTCTGTATATTTCCGCCGGATAGATAGCCAATGGGCAGGGAAGTGTCACCTACAATTGAATATTTTGCGGTAAGGGTGTCGGCAAAATCCTGCACCCTCTTTCGATTCATTATCCCTGCCTTCTGGAAATTACCGGAGCAGGTGATAATCATATTCTCCTTTACAGATGCTCGCAGGCTGGAGCCCCGGTACAGTCTGTCTGCCGGTACATAGCCTAACCCCTGTTCCCGTAATTCATGTATGGTGCTGTTTGTAATTCTGTTGTTATTATAATAGATATCCCCGGAGGATATCCTGCGCAATCCCGTTACCACATCTTCAAGCTCTGCCAGACCATTCCCTCCCACACCGGCAACGCCGACAATTTCACTGGAATGTACGGTAAGGTTGATTTTATCGAGCAAAGCTATATCCTGATTCTTCTGCTTCAGGGTTACCTCTTTCAATTCCAACACCGGAAAACCACAGGCAAGTTCTGCTCTTTCGATATCATAGAGAACGTTCTTGCCAACCATTAGCCTGGAAAGCTCTTTCCGGTCAACCTCTGCGGTTTTTTTTACTGCAGCGACTATCCCCTTTCTCATTACGGTTACCCGGTCGGATATCTCTTTCACCTCGCTAAGCTTATGGGTTATAATGATGACTGTCTTGCCTATCTTCTTTAGATTCCGCAGCGTGGTAAAAAGTTTTTTAATTTCCTGCTCGGTAAGTACGGATGTCGGCTCATCGAGAATTAAAAGATCAGCCTGCCGGTAAAGCATTTTCAATATCTCCACAAGCTGCATCTGGCCGACTGTAAGCTGCGATACGGTTAATCCGGGTTCAATTGTAAAACCATACTCCTTTATAATCCCCATAACCCTGTCACGGGCCTTTTCTCTATCAAAAAAAATAGAATGCTTTTTGGGTTCAATACCAAGTACTATATTCTCATATATTGTGAACTCCGGTATCAGCCGGAAATGCTGATGAACCATACCAATTCCCAGCCTGTCAGCATCCAGGGGATTTGCAATTGCTACCTCTTTCCCTTTAAAGATTATGGTTCCCTGGTCCGGCTGCTCGAGCCCATGGAGTATTTTCATTAAGGTTGATTTGCCGGCGCCGTTCTCACCGACTATTGCATGTATTTCATTTTTTTCAACTGAAAGATCAACCTTATCATTGGCCAGCACCCCTGACTCTTTATATAGCCTGGTTATCCCCCGCATTTCAAGATACGACATTTCAGCCTTTACCGTTTTTTGATCAACCAGGGGCTGGCGGCCCATTTTGCCAGCCCCTGCAGATATTGACGCCGGGAAAAATTATAATTCAGGCGCTGCCAGCTTCAATTCACCGCTGCGTATTTTTTTTACAACAATGTCCATTGCCTCTCTTACATCTGCCGATACTGACTTTATATAAAGAGGGTCATCATCCACAAAATCCACATATCCCTGCTCTGCAGTAACAATTCTTGCCACTCCATAGGGCACCTTACCCTGAATTGCCTCCTTTAAAACCTCGGAGACCAGCCTTTCCTGGTAAAGAAGACCGCAGCCCACAATTACCCCCGGCGCCATTGATAGTTCATTGCTGTCAAAATAGAGAACGTATTTTCCTCTTTCCTTGCAGGCGTTGATTACTCCCTGATTCGCGCCGCCGGCAATAGTTGCTATTACATCAACCCCGCTGTCAATCATACTGTTGGCCAGGTCGGCGGCTTTATTTGCGTCATACCAGTTGCCGATTACTCTAAAATCCATGGTAATAGCCGGATCAACCGCCTGAAACCCCTGCTTATAGCCGGGAACCATCATTTTATCCAGGGCCGGATACTGCTGGGCTACAACCATGCCGACTTTCATATCAGAATTAGCGCCGGGCATACTGCTGCCTGTAATAAGCCCCCCCAGGTAGCCAAGGAAATAGGCCTGCTCCACCTGGTTGTATAGCACAGTATGCATTTGTGAATTTCCCTTATAAAAGGAATCAAAACAGATGAATTTCTGATCCGGGAAAGATTTGGTTATATCGAGAATCACAAACGGCATGGCCGGATTGGAGGTAATAATTACATTATATTCGCCGGTTGCGGCAAGTGAGGTAATTTTCTCTCCCCATTCCGCCTGGTTAAAACCGCCCTCAATAACCTTTAATGAAGCATTCGGATATTCGCCAACTGCCTTTTCCGCGCCGCTGACTAATTGCTCATAGATCGGACTGCCGGCCACAACCCCGGGAACAAAAGCGGCAACTTTGTAGGCCTCCGCCTCTTTCGGTGTTTCTTTGCTCGCCTCTTCTTCTTTCTTACAGGACACCAGAAGCGCCATGGATACCAGGCAGAGAGTTATCATCCCTATTGCCGGCACTTTAAGATTTACTTGCATAAAAAGCTCCTTAATCTATTCAACATTTAATGACAGAAGATACTGATTAACAGCGTCCTGCTCTTCTCTTCTTTTTCATGGCTCCATTGTAGAGATGAACAGAGATTTTGCAAGTGGACAATCTCCCTTTTGCACATACCAAAGCCGGTTGCCGGATAGCTTTATAATCGCTTTTTTGCAAGAAAATTAATATACTTAATATTACCCATAGCGGTCTTCGACCGCAATGGACTTAAAACTTCTTGCTATAATAACAAGATTATGAGCTGTCATAGCGTATGCTGACAGTCAACTTTTGTAAAGAAGGATTACCATGGCTGATGAAAATCTACAAAAGCTGAATCGAAAGGAATTGCAACTTATCTATGATTCGCGATATCAGGGCTATAAAGCCGCGCTTAAAGATTTACAGTCGGAAATAGAAAAAGTTTTCAAAAAAATCTCAATCTACCCCAGCATAAAATCCAGGATCAAATCCTTTAAAAGCTATTATCGAAAAAAGCTTGCCAAAACAAAGGATACCCGGTTTCCGGAAGAGGGCTGCGCTATACCTGACTTGCTGGGAATTCGGATTGTCTGTCCCTTTTTGGAGGACATTAAAGAGATTGAAATGACCCTTAGCCGGGAGTTTCAGATTCTCGACTACGAACAAAAGAGCAGCTCTTCTTTCCGGGAATTCGGCTATGAATCGACCCACCTCCTTATTAAAGCGCCGCCAAAAATTATTAAAAACCATAATCTTGAGGAAAATCTGGTTTGTGAAATTCAAATTCGGACAATACTGCAGGATGCATGGGCAGAGGTTGAGCATGAGCTGGTATATAAGGCAGAATTTTCACCCTTTGATGAGCCTTTAAAGAGAAAACTTGCTGCCCTGAATGCGAATCTGACCCTTTCAGATATCATTTTTCAGGAAATTCGGAATTACCAGCGCCAGCTTCATCTGGAACTTAAAAAGAGAAGGAAAACCTTTTTTGAAGAGGTACAAAAGTTCAGTCCCATTCCACTGAACAACAAGGAAACCAAAAGGGAAAGCCGCGTGGGCAACGAGGCAATAGCTACAAAAAATATTCTCTTCAAGAATAAAGCACCGCTCAGTAAAACCATTAAGACTATCGATGATCTATTGTTAGAGGCCCTATACGCCCATAATTCTCATAAAATCGCTGAAGCTATTGAAATATATACTTACATTTTAAGTCTGAAACCGGGAGAACAACTTCAGCCGCTTATCTACATCCATCGCGGCATGGCTTATTTTTCTGAATCCCGTTACGACCTGGCTATGTCAGATTTTTCCGAAGCGCTTAAACTCAATCCTGAAAATGATAAAGCCTTCTACTACCGTGGGGTTATGCACTCCATTTCTCAGAATTATCCGGCTGCTCTGGCAGATCTCAACCGCTCTATTAACCTTAATCCCTCATGGGCAGTTCCTTTTCTAAGCCGGGCTCAAGTCTACTTTCACCTGGGCGACAACCCAAAGGCTTTAGCGGATTGTGAAGAGGCTTTGAGCCTGGAACCCGGGCTTGAGCAATTAATCTCATTCCGTAATTTCATCAGATCGGAAATGGAGTTGTAGCGCCGATTAGCACCAATCGAAAGCCTCAGCAGCTTATGTCGACACTTCGGGTGGAAAGAAATTGAAAATATTGATAGAGCACCAGTATGAAGTTGATGCTATGTTTGATACATTGTGGATGCAAACTACGAGCTGCCCTTAGCTTTTAAAGTAACCAAAGCTTCAGAAGCAGAAATGCGAGAGCTCATAACCTGATGGATGAAATGGCAGAAAGGCATCCGGATATTGTGGAAAAGGCTTGACAAAGGTCATATTTATGATATTATGAAGTAATAATAAGAATATAATTAGAGTATATTTAAAATGATGAGTAATTTTATCGGTATAGGTTCATTTATTGTACATAAATGGGCAGTAATAAATAGAGCATTGCTCTATTAAAATATCTAAGGAGGCAAAAGGATGAAGAAAATCGTTATAGCAATGGTATTCATGGTTGTCATTGTTGCATTTGCAATGGCAGGTGGTACGGGTGAGAAACCCGGAGAGGCCAAAAGCTTTGTGCTGACGTACAACCAGCTTGAAAATGAAGAACATCCGCAGGGTGTTACTGAGACGAAGTTCGCTGAAAAGATTGAAGAGCTTTCCGGCGGCCAGATTAAGGTAGAGACCTATTATAGCGGTACGCTGTTCACCCAGGAAGGGGAAGTCTCCGCGATGATGACCGGCGATCTGGATATGTCGACTCTGGCTTTCCAGGACATGGGTCCCTACCTCCCTACAGCGAACATGTTTGCAGCTCCGTATATCTTTACAAGCTATGAGCACATGGAAAAAGTCTTTGCACTGGATTCGGAAGTTGCTGCTGACTTTTACCAGATGGTTGCCGAGGCTTGCGGGTATACTCCCCTTGCAGCGATGACTCAGGGATCGCGGACAATCAATACAAAGTGGGAAAAACCGATCATGACACCGGAGGATGTGTATGGAATGATTCTTCGGATGCCCAATGCCCCGGCGTGGATTGCCGCAGGCAGATCCATGGGCGGAAATGTTACTCCGATTGCATATTCTGAGGTCTATACGGCCCTGCAGATGGGTACAATTGAAGCACAGGACAATCCACTGCCTGGCACGTATGCTATGAAGTTCTACGAAGTAACCAAGCAGATTTCCCTGACAAAGCATATCATCGACGTGAAACTGCTTTGCGTCACCAACAGTGTCTGGAATGAGATGACGGAACAGCAGCAGCAGTGGATGAAGGAAGCGGCACACTATGCCTGCATGGAAGGTAGCAAAACAACGTACGAGCAGGAGGCAGAGCTCGTAGGATTCATGAAAGATTATGGGATGATCATCACGTATCCGGACGTCGATGCGTTCCAGGCTCATTCCTACAACTATTATGTTGAAAATGGCCTCACAGATGACTGGGATATGGATCTGTACGATCGTGTTCAGGCACTGAAGTAACAACACAAGACTATGGCCGGTATACAGGCGCTGCTGTGCAGCGCCTGTTTGGCAATAGGGTAATGCCATAGATTGGGGGGTACTGATGACTATGGGGCAAATTAAGAAAGCCGCTCGCTGGTTCGCAGACTTCATTGAGGTTTATCTGCCTGTCGCCGTGTTTGTCATGTTGTTTCTCGCTTTCCTGATCAATGTTTTCTTCCGCTATGTTATGAAGAATCCTCAAAACTGGACCTTTGAGCTTTCTATCAATGCGTTTGTTGTGGTGGGTCTTCTGGGAGCCTGCGCCGCGTACCGAACAGAAGATCATGTCATTTTTGATTTGCTGTACACCAGACTTAACCCCAAAGGCCAGAACATTCTACGGATCATTTCGTATGTGATTGTGATCGTATTCTTTACAGTTGCACTACCTGCATCCATCAGGTATCTAGTGAAACTTCGCGCCGTGACATCGATTATGAGAATACCGCTTCGGATCGTTTTTTTATCATTCCCCATTCTGCTGATTTCCACTGTACTTCGGTCGGCATACCGCCTGGTCCTGGATATCAAGGCATTCAGGAACAAGACGTACGTTCAGCGCTACAACACCGAACAGAGAGATACATCGATATGAGCTGGTACCTGTTAATACCGTTCCTCTTTTTGATTATTGCCTTCATAATCCGCATGCCCGTTGGTCTGGGTATGCTGGTTGGTTCGATTGCTTACTATCTTGCGAAAGGGATCAGCCTTGGCTCGCTGGTCAATACTGTATGCTTCGGCCTGACAAACTCATACATTCTCATCGCCATTCCGCTGTTTATTTTCACGGCCAATGTGATGAATTCCAGCGAGGTAACGGATAAGATATTTGACTTTGCCAGATCGATCATCGGACACAAACACGGCGCAACCGGTTATGTCAACATAGTCGCGTCGCTGATCTTTGCCGGTATGACCGGAAGCGCGGTGGCCGATGCCTCCGGCCTTGGCACACTGGAGATTTCACAGATGAAAAAGGAAGGGTATGACATGCCTTTTTCCTGTGCAATCACGGCTTCAACCGCGGTGATCGGGCCCATCTTTCCCCCTTCCATCCCGTTTGTCATCTACGCCATGATTTCCGGCACTTCGGTTGGCAAGCTGTTTATGGGCGGTATGGTGCCCGCGATCATTCTTTGCATCGTGACTGGAATCTATGTGTACTTCATTTCCAAGAAGCGCAGCTATCCGATCGGCGCTAAGGTCGCCTTCAGCCATTTTATACGCAGTACGTTCAAAGCCGTACCGGCGCTGCTGACCCCGGTAATTCTTCTGACTGGGATTTATACAGGAATAATGACGCCGACGGAAGCCGGCGCCGTGGCGGCTGCCTATACGCTGGTCATTGCGTTCCTCGTCTATCGAACCCTGAACGCAAAGGCTCTCGGGAAGATCCTGTTCGATACATTGAAAACGACAGGAGTAATTTTCCTGGTGATAGCAGGTGCTTATGGTTTTTCGTTTATTATCACCTCTGAACAGGTATCAAAAGTCGTTGTGAATGCGATGAGCAGTATCGTAAGCAGCCCCTGGGTGTTCCTGCTCGCAGTCAATTTCCTATTCCTCATTCTTGGCGCTCTGGTGGATGTGAATGTTTCCCAGCTCGTGTTTGTCCCAATTATCCTGCCGCTGGTGCAATACTATAACATCGATCTGGTTCATTTCGGTGTGATGATTTGCCTGAACATGATGATCGGTCTATTAACGCCGCCGTTTGGCATGCTGCTGTTTATAACAGCCGGCATCGGCAAGATATCACTCAAGGATCTGATACGAGAAGTGATGCCGCTTATATGCGTGCTGCTCGTTGCACTCGCAATCATCACATATATCCCGGATACGGTAATGTTCATGACGCGTTTTGTGAGGTGATAGGCGCCAAGCTGAGTAACCTACTGTAACTACTGAAGACGATGTTCAGTCTGCTTCTGGTAGTGGAGTGACGCAAACATGACATCACGAGAAAGAGTGAGAAAATACCTCAAAGGCGAGCTATCGGACGGTATTGTCATCAGTTGTGGCGCACTGCCAACCGATGGAATCAGCGCTTTTGCCTATGCCAAACTGCTGCGTTATTTGGGTATGGAACAGATATCAATCAAGGTCTACGATCTGTTCCAATTCCTGGCGGAAATTGACACGCAGGTTATAGACATTCTGAGCGGGGACTTCGTGCAGACACACCGCATGCGCTATCGGTTTCAGATCAGCCGCAAGGAATGGATTGAAGGTGTGTTGCCTGATGGCACTCCTTGTCTGTTCCCCTCCGAGTTTGCCCCGGTAGTGGACGAAAAAGGCAACAATACGATCTATGTAGAGGGTGTTCCCTTTGCGCGCATTCCCGAAAACGGCCTGTATTTCGACCAGATAGCGCACCCGCTCAATGGTGTCACAGAGATAAGCGAATTAAGAAACTGCCATCCTGCCACGCCGATGGACGGCGAGGAGATTGATTTCATAGTCAAAGACATTGAGCGTCTATATACGTCCACTGATAAATCAATCGTGATGATTTTCGGCGGCAGTATCTTCGAGCAAGGGCAGAGGGATTTTGGTCATGAGGATTTCTATTGCAATCTTGCAACTCAGCCACAGCTCATGCATGCCTACTTCCGGAAGGTCCTCGAAGCGAACATATCCAACCTCAAGAATATACTGGACCGTGCTTCTGACAAGGTGGATGTGGTGCATTTCTTCGATGATATTGGGACGCAATTCTCCCTTCAGATCTCGCCGAAAATGTACCGCGAAATTATCAAGCCCTACCACAGGCAGCAATGTCAGTTCATCCATGAGAGCTATCCGAACATCAAGGTTCTGATGCACTGTTGCGGCGCGATATTCGATCTGATACCCGACTATATTGAGATAGGCGTTGACTTGCTTAACCCGGTCCAGATAAGCGCTGCGGGAATGGATCCTCAAAGGCTCAAGGACACATATGGAAAACAAATAATTTTCTGGGGCGGCGGGGCGGATACCCAGAACTTTGACCGGTATAAAACAATTGATGATGTCAAGCGGCATGTTGACGGACTTGTAAAGGTATTTGCCAAGGGCGGCGGATATGTTTTCTCGCAGGTGCACAACTTCCAAAGCGATGTAGTGCCCGAGAAGATCCTGGCCGTGTACGAGACAGCAGCGAAATACAAATATTCGAACAAGTAAATAAATTCTGCTATGCCAAACTTATACGAAAAAAAGGCACAGGGGAAACAACTTTCCGTGGAACTGGTATTTCCCCTTGCAATTCATACATCTATGCTTTAAATATAACTTTAACCATATCCCCCTGCCTTGCGGCTTCGAAAGCTTCCGGCGCTTCATCAAAAGAAAAACGCCTGGTTATCAAACTCTTAAGATTGATTTTGTCGGACCCGAGTAATTTCAGAGAATACAGAAACTGACGGGTAACCTGCCCAACATCTCCATACACGGAAAGACCCTTACGAAGCATAGCAACCGGACTGAATTCAGCTTTGGGATAAAGTCCGAATAAAACAATCCTTCCCCTCGGCGCAACCAGGTCAAAGGTCATCTGCGTCGCCTTGGGCGAATTTGCTGTTTCAACCACAATATCCGCCCCTTCTCCTTCTGTAATATCTAAAATCGCTTTTACCGGATCTTTTTCTTCTATATTGATAGTATGATCCGCTCCCAATGTACGCGCAATGTCAAAGCGTTTTCTATCCTTCCCCAATCCGACCATAATGACTTTTGATGCTCCGGATGCTTTATACGCCAATAGATGCATAATACCCAGAGAACCTGGTCCGAGTATGGCAACGGTTTCGCCTGCTATCGGTTTCGACTGCTCCAGAGAACGTACGACCAGGCCGAATGGTTCCGTTAACGCGGCTTCTTCAAATGTAACATAATCGGGTATGCGGTGCACTTGATCCGCGGGTACAACTATATATTCGGAAAATGTTCCGTGCCGCGTAACTCCCACATGTTCCCAGTCCTGACACATATTCTGGAAGCCTTTCAGGCACTGGCTACAGTGTCCGCAGCCGGCAAGCGGTTCTATAACAACCCTGTCTCCGGCTGAATGGACACTTACACCCTGCCCCAGTTCTGAGATAAGGCCGGCGCCTTCATGCCCTAAGATTAGCGGTATCGGCACCGGCTTTCTACCGACATATTTATTATTCAGTATCGTGACATCTGTATAGCAGAGTCCGGTCGCCTTTATCTGAACCAACACCTCTCCCGGACCGGGCTGTGGCGTAGGCATATCGGTTACTTGCAATGATCCTGCCTGGTCTGTAGCCTTGATAATCGCTTTCATTCTTTACCCCAGTATTTTTTTTGAACCATAAATATCCTTAAACTGCTTCTCACTCAATATTCGATCTTGACCGGTTCATTTCTCTCCACAGATTCATGAAGAGCCATAGTCACACGCAAAGTCCTGAGTGCGTCCTCACCACTGGTTCTCGGTTCTTCCTCCCCTTTTACCACTTTGCAAAAGTGTCTCATTTGCTGTGGATAGGGATCGCTGCTTTTTATATTCAGGTGCTCCGTTGTTAAAGGATGCTGCCAGCCTGCTTTGGATGGGTCGGCATAATATACCTTTACCATTCCCGGGAACGACAGAGAGGCATTATTTCCCAAAAAATGATATATATCGCCCTTAGTCGGGAAAAAAAACTTGTTCTCTCCCATCGTAGGCTCATACGCCCATAACGAGGGAACGGTATCGGACATCAAAATACTCGCAAGCACTCCGTCTTTAAACCTTACGGTAACACTCACGGTATCTTCAACTTTAAAATTGCGGGTTTTGTTGCTTACCTCGGCATAGACCCGTTCGATCTCGCCATACATATACCGCAAATTGTCTATCTCATGAATCATGTTGATGAGTATGGGACCGCCGCCCTTTTTCTTCCTCCATTCACCAGCTATAAAATATTCAGACGGTTTATACATACCCCACAATACGGAAATACCGACAAGATCTCCCAATTCGCCCCTACGAATGATTTCTTTTGTAGCGACGATCATAGGATTGAATCGTCTATGATGACCAATGAGCAGCCGCACATTGTTTTCCCGCGCGCTTTTTATCAACTCTTCCGCTTCTTCAATTGTAGGCGCAATCGGCTTCTCCATAAAAATGTGCATTCCCTTTTCTGCACAAACCTTTCCTACGGATTCGTGCAGTTCATTCGGAATCGAAACGACCACTCCATGAGGACGTTCTTTGTCGATCATCTCCCTGTAATCTGCATAATATTTTGTATCGAGCTCCTGTGCCATTTTTTCTGTTTTTGAATCGGGATCGGCTATGGCTGTATATTCACACTCTTCCATATTAGAGAGAATTTCCGCATGTACAAGACCTATCATTCCCACTCCGATTGAAGCAATGCGTACTTTTTTATCGCTCATATGTACTCCTGTATTAGTTCAAATTTGTGCTCAACGGACATAATTGAACAATCTCGGCAACCACAAGGTCCACGTTTCATTGTTGCACCAGTTTTTACCTCTAAATAAATTAAACTTCTAAGAAGGCCAGGCAATTGTATAAATATGCTTTCCCCCATCCGTCGGACCTTTTAAAAGCTTCTCTATCTCCTTTTCATCCCTCTGAGTCATATACTTAGCCTCCGGTAATTGTCCCGGGGGAAATTTTTCCAGGATATCATCGTGAAGCTTAATTACATAATTCAAATAGTTCTCCAGGGCTTGATACGCCTTTTCTGCCTTGGCAAGAGATGGTTTGCCTAAAACCCCTTCCGGGTAAAGCGCAAACTCTACCCCGCCACCGCCAATGTGGCTCTGGCCGGGAATCGGATAATAATAAATATCACCACCCTTATCTATATGACCTTCCGGCAGGAATCCCCAGGTTTCCGTATCCACTACATTTTCCATTTGAATAAATTCCGGGAATAGAGCCAAACAAAGCGAATTTTCCGCCTCATCACCATGTCGAAACGGAGTTTCAAACGGTCCTCCGTGAGCTTTATCTTTCAGTCCGTCGCCCATTATCTTTGTTACATCTAAAAAAATTATAACGGCAGGCACCTGGTACTTCTTACCCCACTCCTGGATAGCGGAAGGTATAATGTACTCCTGTCCGTGACTACTCATTAATATCATTTTTCGAAATCCCGTGTTCCAGAATCCGGATATGATTGACCTTACATATGCAGAATTTACATCGTCCGGTATGGGTACGGTTCCTTTCTGTCCTAAATGAGAGAAAGGGTGTGAAGCGTACCATACAGGTTCTGCCACAGTGCACCCGGTTTTTTGCGCAATCATCTCACACGTTCTGGTTACAATAAAGGTGTCTTCTCCGTACGGTTGACCGTCTCCATGGTTTTCCGTAGAACCAAACGGAATAAGAATAATATCATTTACTTTGAGCCGTTCTTCTACATCTTTTTTGGTCATGGTTTGATAATAGATTTTATCCGGCTTCTCCATATGTCCGCCTTCTGGCGGGAATTTCCATTTACCCATAATTACTTCCTCTCTTTTAATATCATTATTTTCGATGTGCCTCTAACTGAGGTGAATAAATCCAGACGAATTTCAGTATTTCATCTCCGGTGTTTACAATCTTGTGCGACCCACCGGGCGGATTATAGATACACACCCCGGGTTCGATCGGTATTTCCTCATCCTCAGTAATGAATTTTCCCTTTCCGGAAATAAAGAACATTACTTCTTCTTCCAGTTCGTGCTTATGCTCGGGAACCATACTGCCCGGCTCAGTCTCATTTACTCCCATTGCCAGATTTTTCGCGCCGACCGTTTTTTCCGAAACCAGCACCCACGAAGTACGCGGCGGATCCCGTCTTACTCCCGGTATGTTATTGATGTTGACCACTTTTACAGAAGACATCTGCTCCCCCTTGCTAATATTCTTACGATATAAAAATTCCTCCGTTGACATCCAGAGTAACTCCCGTTATCCAATCGGACTGGTCCGACGCAAGAAAGAGAGCCGCTTTGGCAATGTCTTCAGGTAAGCCGTTTTTATTTACCGCCCGTCCCGCGTTCCAGCGGTCGAATACTTCTTCCGGTACTTTGTTTGTCAATTCCGTCAGAATCGGTCCTGGAGCTATGGCGTTCACATATATACCCGCGGATCCGGCTTCTTTAGCCAAAGTTTGTGTTAGCCCTAGCACTCCGGCTTTCGAGGCTGCGTAGTTTACGCCTACACCCGGTCTTCCCGTTCTTCCGCCCAGCGATGAAATATTTACGATTTTCCCTCCATCCCCTTTTTTCATATAGGGAAGGACCGTCTTACAGGTAAGGAAAATAGCTGTAAGATTCACTTTTATCACATTTTCAAAATCCTCAAGGCTCATCTCCTCAATCGGAAGATGTTTTATAATACCTGCGCTGTTGACCAGAATATCCACTTGCCCAAACCGTTTGAAAGTCGCTTCGACCCCAGAACGGACTTGTTTTTCTATTGTCACATCCGCTTCAATACTCATGACTTTGTTGCCATCGGGATCCAACTGTTTTCCGGTTTTGTGAGCAGCACCGCCGTCAATATCGAGAAGACAAATACGCGCTCCTGCGCTGAAAAATTCCAGAGCTATGGCAGCGCCTATACCTCTCGCAGATCCTGTTATAATACACACTTTTCCATCCAACAATCCTGGCATATTACCAACCCTCGTTCAAAACATATCTTCCGACAGCTTAACCGACCATATCTCGTTCAATTGCTCTTTAGGAATATCGTATACAGTATTATTTGGTGGAAGAGATTCGTACCGCATAAATTCAGGCACATCGCATTGTTCGTCTGATACTCCCGCTTTTCTGTTGAATTCCCTCTCGGTATTGAGACATTCTATTCCCATTTTCTGAACATCGGAATACATCCAATTCCACCCATGTCTTGCGTTTACAAGCCGGGCAAAAAGTTCCGGTTTTTTTACAAAGGGTGGCCGTATAAACAAACACACTCCAAGGCTGTCTAAAATCGCCGCACGTACTTGCAGCCTGTATGACGCTTCCACATGGTCTTCCTTTTCAAGAGGATTAATTCTTTTTGCAGTTTCCAGCGCGTTTCCCGCTGTATGGTCCGCTCCCATAGCGGACATTGCATAGGTAACGCCGATACCCTTCAATGCCCTTGGGTCATAGGCGGGCAAAGCCTGCCCTTTTGTGGCCGGCACTCTGCGCACATTCAATACTTTTCCGGTAATCACTACGCCATTGCCTATTATGCGTCCCAAAAACGTACCTTTCCCGATTTGATTGATAAGATTTTTTGCGCCCTCCGCATCTCCGAATGGAAGAACTCCTGCCTCCATAGCAACTCCGATGGCGGCTCCCGTTTCGATGGCATCTACTCCCATTTCATTGCACAAATTATTCAACTCCGCTATCTTATCGATATCTCCGATTCCACAGTTTGATCCGAGAAGGCCGATATTTTCGTATTGCAAGGTGCCTACTATTTTTTTACCGTTTTTATCCGGAAAGACATTACAGCATTTGATTACGCATCCCTGCACACAGGCTACTCCTTTTTTTCCTTCTCCACTACGTTTGATGATCAATTCCCGAATTGTTTCACCGGAAATCGCATCAGCATGTTCAAACTGTCCCGAACTGAAATTACGCGTAGGTAAAATACCCATAGCGTTGCATACGGAAACAATTGCGGGAGTACCGTATTCATGCCTGTTTTCCGTTTTTGGATCGTCGCGGAGCATTCGCACGAGTTCGCGGTTGGCGGCGACAAGAGCTTTTCTGTCATATATCGGTGGAGATGGTGTTTCAGCATCATCAAAAACAATAGCTTTGATTCCCTTTACACCCATAACGGCGCCCAAACCGCCCCTGGCAGCAAACCGCACAAGTTCACCTGTATGATCGAGTGTAGCCACAGAAGCGCCGGCCATACCCATTTCTCCTGCAGGACCTATACAAAAAATTCCGGTGTTTTTGCCAAATTTTTCCTGTACAATCTGAAAAGTTTCGGAAACAACACGGCCTTTCAATTCCGGCGTGGCCACAAGTTTGCACTGATCTTTTTTAACCAGCAGCACCCGGGTGTCCGGTTTCTCCGGCGCATCCTCAAGCAATACCGCTTTCAAATCAAGCCGTCCCATTTTTTTGCCTGCCAAACCGCCTACATTGCTTTCTTTTACCCCGTTGGTAAGAGGACTCTTACCGCCTATGGAACATCTTCCCGCTGTCGTTACCAGCGAATCGCCCAGAAGCCCCTGAGCAATGATCAGACTGTTCTCTCGTCCTAAAGGATCACACAGAGGATTGACCTCCTCTAAAAGGTGACGGGCAATATACGCTCGTCCTCCATAGAACTTTTCTTTTTCCGAACAATCCTCTATTTTAATTGAATTTGTACGTGTGTTTACTCTTAATATCCTATCCATCTTCAATTCTTACATTGATGTTCATTTTTTCCAGTAAATCATTGATTTCTTTTGCCAGGGCGGAATCTATATCGACTCCTTCAAGGAGACTGATATGTTGCTTTTCCGCTTCAATCTCCCCCGGTACATAAATCCGATCGACTCCATCGGATTTTTTCGACTCCCGAATAGCCTTTATATAGTCTCTGATCAAGGCAATGAAACGATCCATAGTCATGAAATGGGCAATATCCACAGCCAATGTCGTAACTCCCACACCTGTCGGGCCTAGAGGTTCATGAAAGGTAAGCAGATCCCGGCTATACTTTGAACCGGAAAGCAGCCCACAAATCAAATCAATGAAAAAAGCCATCCCATAGCCTTTAGGTCCGCCGATCGGTATAAGCGTCCCTTCCATCGCCTCCGCCGGATTCTCCGTTGGAATTCCGCTATTATTCAGCGCCCAGCCCAAAGGTACCTGTTTATTCGCTTTTAAAGCGCCGCGAATTTTTCCCCTTGCAACAATGCTTGTCGCCATGTCCAGTACAAGAGAAAAATCTTCTCCGCTTGGAGCGCTTACAGAAAAAGGATTCGTACCGAAAAACGGTTCCGCTCCACCCCACGGAGCCATTGAAGGTGCGCTGTTGCACATACAGAAGCCAATCATACCTTCCGCGGCTGCCATTGAAGAATAGAAAGCTAAAGAACCTACATGGTTGGTATTTCGTATCAACGAAATGCCTATTCCTAACTGACCTGCTTTGCTTATCGATTGCCGCATTCCTTCCTCTGCCGCAACCTGGCCCAGTCCGTTATTACCATCGATATGAGTAACTGCCCCGCTGTCAAGAATAGTTCTTAACGTTGTCGGAACATTGAGCTGGTCATGTTCGATTCTCATGGCTATTTTCGGCAGAAAAATGAGCCCATGCGTTTTGATACCTCTCATTTCAGAAAGCACAAGACTTTCTGATACTATTTCCGCCTCCCGCGGGGTCGCTCCTAAAGCCTTGAGCAATGCGGTGCACACACTTTTTAGATGTTCGACGGCAATTTTCACAATTACTTCTCAACCATACCCAAAGATTGAAACACGCTATCCAGGTTATTCAGCTCTACGCT
Organism: Spirochaetales bacterium; assembly: GCA_030604195.1. GTDB lineage: Bacteria > Spirochaetota > Spirochaetia > SZUA-6 > DRHE01 > DRHE01. The sequence continues at coordinate 20,462 of JAUVWI010000015.1, read as the reverse complement.
GGTAACTCCAGTTCTTAGCGATGTTGTTTTCTTTTTTTCTTTTTCTTCCCGTTCCAATGAAGCTTTCAGCACTTCCTCAAGCCTCTGTCGCGGTACGATGACCATACCGTCGTCATCCCCTAACACCAGATCTCCGGGATTGACAATAACATCACCAAATACAATCTGGTGATTGATAAGGCCGAGTCCGCTCTTGACTGTTCCCCGTATACAGGTTCCCCTGCAAAATACAGGAAATCCCATAGAGATAATCTCTTCGCTGTCGCGAATACACCCGTCAATAGCAAGACCCCCGATTTTTCGGGCTACTGCCGAAGTAGCCATCAGTCCTCCCCAATAACCTGCATCCGGATACAGGTCTATGGCCGCTACAATAATATCGCCTTCTTGAGCTACCTGGAGGGCTTTGTGCAGCATTAAATTATCTTTCGGGGGACAATAGACTGTAAAAGCGGTGCCGAGAATCCTCACTCCCTTCGAGAGAGGTTTTATATTCGGATTTACGGAGCCAATACGTCCTGCAGCCTCGTAAACAGTAGCAGAACCTATATGTTTATATGATTCTAAAATTCGCTTATCCGGTCTGCGTATATCAGTATATACATGCACCATTTCTTTGCTCCTCATCAAACATCCATCTCAACTGTAATCAGTAAAAAGTTATAATAATATATAACTGAATTATTTGTAGATTATATTCTAATTATATTTTTATGTCAAGTTATCTAAGGCCTTTTCTGAATTTATAATGGACTTTCTATGGTTTTTTGATATATTCTATACTAAATTGCCAATCGGTAATAATTTTGTTATTATACAATTATTTTATTAAGGAATATGGATTAGAAATGTCAAAACAACTAAGAAATAAGAAATATATGGTTTTCGAATACTTACGAAAACGCATCATTGACAGTACGATTCCTCCCGGTTTCCCGATCAGCGAAGGAGATCTGGCGGAAGAGCTTGGCGTGAGCAAAACTCCCATCCGGGAAGCCTTACGGCAACTTGAAAAAGACGGATTGGTGCAAAACACGCCTGGCAGAGGCTCTAATGTGACCAATATAAGCTCCAGGGATATCAGCGAAGTGTTCCAACTTCGCGAAATCATCGAATGCGGCGCCGCGAAGAGGGCTGCTCTTCTTCCCGATAAGGATAAAATAATCAAGAAAAGAAAAGAGGTGCAGCAGCTTGCCTCAAACAAGCAGCGAATGTCAGAACACGTATACGAATGGGGTGCCTGGGAGGATATACATCTTTGTATTGTGAATTCCCTGGGTAACCAGAAACTTACAGATGCATATCTGGGATTACTGGATCAGATAAAAAGAATACGAATTCATATCGGGAAAAGATTCACGCAACGTCGCTTTGATGAAATAACCAACGAACACCTTACTATCCTGGATTCTATTATAGATGGCGATTCAGATCGTGCCGAACAGATGATGCATAAACACTTGAACAACGCAGTTATTTATATAGCGGGAATAGTTACAGGATACTGATAGGATTCCGGCTATCCGGCGCCGCAAGAACTCTCTATTCGTTCCAAAGCGTACGGCAATAAGTCAACCCATCATTATCAGCGTCGTCTGGTAGGGTGATAATTCCGTTATAGTCTATATCACGTAACGCTCGTAAAAAGGGGCGGTACTCGCAACCATCCCCTTGACGCGGGCACAGGCGCACACCAGCAGCAGAAAGAGGGTTTTCCATCTGCACATGTGAGATGAGGTGCGTATAGCGGGTAAAATTGTCTGTCGCCAGGCCAATTTCTGTAAGCTCACGCAGGCTTATCATGGATGACAGATTTTTCTTACCAACTAACGGTATAAAATTATCTATCTCTTCCATAGTATTTAAAAAATTAGTACGGCGGGGACCGAGTGGTTCCACCAATACAGTTATGTCATAATGACCGGCTACTTCGCAAAGCATAAATAAAAACTGCAGCAGTTGCTCTTTAAACGACATGACCTCCCCTTCCCAGGGAAGCACCCGGGCTCTGCCGTCACTCCATGCCAATTTCCGGCAGCCCAGTTCTGCCAGTCGTTGGACCGCCTTTTTCAGGTATTCCGTCCATATATAAAGGTTAAATCCTTTCTGGGTAACACGCACATCCATGGGAAGCGGGGCCGCGCATACCTTAAATACCAAACCGCTTTTTAAAAGGTGATCTTTTTGACGGACAAACTGCTGTTCACTCAAGTTCATAAGAAGGCCTACGGTCAATTGCACACTGTCAAAACCATCTGCTGCTGCCTGGTCAACCGCTGATAAATTGTTTACCATTTTACACCATCGTACACTCATGCGCCGTCCTCCCTCTGCCTAAACTTCGCTTAGATTAACCAGGGCCTCTAAGGCCAGCAGGTAGCTCTTTTTGCCAAACCCACTTATAACTCCCACACACACAGGGGCAATAACCGATTGATGACGAAACTCCTCACGAGTATGCACATTGGAGATAAAAACCTCCACGCATGGCAAGAGCATGACCCCTATGGCACTACGCAGAGCGTAACTGTAATGAGCCAGCGCGCCGGCGTTTATAATTACCCCATCAAACTCACCCGGCGCTTTTTGCAGGCAGTCAATTATTGCCCCTTCGCTGTTATACTGATTGCACTCTACTACTACATCAAGCTCAGCAGCACGCTGCTGCAGTCCTTGATGAATATCTTCCAATGAGCCTTCACCGTAAATGGAAGTTTTACGGGCCCCTAACAGGTTCAAATTGGGCCCGGATATTACCATGAATTTCTTTTTGTTCAAAATTCCTCTCCTTGTCCTTATACCTAAACCAACCAGGGGTCCAGTTTTTCTTCCATCAGCGCGCGCAGGGCTAGAATATAGCCCTGTGAGCCAAAACCGCAAATCTGTCCTATACACACCGGGGCAATAACTGATGTATGGCGAAATTGTTCCCGCTTGTAGATATTGGAAATATGCACTTCCACGGTGGGGACCTCAGCCGCGCCAATAGCATCGCGCAGGGCAATGGAATAATGGGTATAGGCGCCTGCGTTTAGCAAAATACCATCAGCCGTACCCCTGCATTGCTGGATATAGGTAACGAGTTCGCCCTCACTGTTTGATTGGTAGAACTCAACAGTCACTTTCAGGTTTTGCGCTTCGGCGGCAACTTCGAAATTTATATCTTCCATTGACTTGCCGCCATATATGCCTACTTCTCGTTTGCCCAACATGTTTAAATTGGGCCCATGGATTACTACAACACGCTTTGGCACCTGTATATTCCTCCCATACCTTTCGGAATAATACTAAGTTCTAAATTATAGTAATTTTTACAGATTGGTGCAATGTTTACTGAATTAAAATTAGAAATTCAGTAGTGTCAACAATGGAGGATTCTGATAAGCCTACGAAGAATCAGGGTTTTGGAACAGGGTTCTTTCCCTACATCAATCGAAGGTAATAGAGTAATCCAGTGGCTGATCAAGGAGGAGCACCCTGATAAGAGGTATCTGAAAAGAGACACCTTCTTTATTTATAATCCCTCCCAATTGGGATAACAATCTGCCATTTATCTTTATAACCAGGTCAATAGAGGAATTCCTGATCCCCTCAGGACCTTCCTCCCCCAGGGCGAAATCCATCATCTCCAGATATTCTTTTTCGGAGGTATCTTCATTCTTCATGGGACCGAAGCTTTCAACCACCGGATTTGCCAGTATGGGAAACAGGGAGTAGATATGTTTAAAATTGCCGCGGTCCAGATGAAGCTTAAGGCTCTTCACATTATCTTCACGGGTGAAAGCCATGACCTCAGCCTGGGTCAACAGGGCTTCATTATTAAAGACCTCTTCAATGTTCCGGAAGGTAAAACTTCCTTCCACAACCTCAGGAGCCGGTGAGGCTAAGCGGGTCACGGTAACACCCGGCTTTTGATTCAGGTCGGTTCTAATTTTATCAATATCGAAGATTGTGGACTGCTCGCTCAGCTCAAGCTCACCGGTGAGTTCGGCCATATCCAAAAGATAATCAAGAAAGAAGCGCTCTATCTCAATATGAAAATCAACCCTGCCGGAGCCGTCTTTTTCCAGCTCCACTTCCTGCTTTATTGTACAGGCAGTGAAAATGAGAATGACTAATATAGCAAAAAGAAAATACAACACCCTTTTCCCAGCTGTCAGCTTATTCAAATTCAACATACCTATCGTTACAGTATATCCCGGAGAACTGATATTTCACGTAAAAAAGGAAACTTAACCTGTTTATCATTCCTGAAGTGAGAGATTGCCCCAGAGACGACTCGAACGTCCGACCTACGGTTTAGGAAACCGTTGCTCTATCCACCTGAGCTACTGGGGCTAAAATCATTGATCGCAGGTAACGCGCCTAATAGGCGCGCCTTTACGACTGCTTTTTAAACCGCCTTAATGTACCCCGTATAAACACGCTGTGTCAATCTGAGAAGTCGGTCTTGATAATGAAGAAAAGACTTATTACCACCAATATAGCCATTCCCATAAACATCAATTTGTAGGAAAGAGCTCCCCAAACAGCAAAATGATCTAAGAAGCGGCCGTTCATCAATGAGATACCGGCGCTAAAGGGCAGGGTCAGAATAGGGGCCACAGAAAAATAGTTGGTGGCGTCGGCCAGACCGGAAAGCCTCTTCACCGCCGGCGAATAGGCCAGCATGCGCATGGAACGGGAACAGCCCAGCAGGAAACTGGCCAGTAAAAAAGCCCAGAGGCTTTGCCACAGCACCAGGATAATTATGGCTGAGAAGGAGATTATCCTGGAAAGGATGTATTTGTTCTTTAATTTTAAGAGACCGATCCAGCCTAAAAGAATATTTATTATAATTGCCCCGGTATAGTTGCAGGCCACAAACAAACCGGCAGCCACAGCAGGCTTTATACCGCAGTATTCGGTAGCGTAATTTGCATAGAAAGAGATAATATTTATTACTGCGAACAGCTCCAGGTCACTGCCCAGGAAATAGAGAAAATTACGGTTTTTCACCACTTCAGCCAGGGAATGGCGGAAATAGGTGGCAAAGGAAGGGTGCCTGGTGTTATTTTCATTTTCATCTGTTATCTCTTTAGTAAGCAGGAACATAAAAGCCCCGGCAATGAAGACCAGCCCCACTACAGTAAAGATAACGCCGCAGGAAGCGGTTGAAAAAGAATAGCGACTGACAATTTTAGCAACCAGAAAGCTGCTCACCAGTTTTGCTATACTCTGGCTGATCATCATAATCGATATACCGGGGAAGGCTTTCTTCTCCGAGAATATCTTTACCAGGTAATTCTGCCAGATGGGCGCGGTAAAACCGATGGAGATGGAAAAGAGTGCATAAGAAATGAAAAAAATCCCGATTATCAATATTACCTGGTCCATAAAGAAGAGCAGCAGGCCAAAGATCAGGGGAATGATACCTGAATAGAGATGGGTCAGAATTACTACAGTGCGCTTGCGCGGCAAATGGCTGGTAAGATAACCGGCAAAAAGGGCAAACACGGAAAGCCCGATAAAAAAGAAGGTGGGAACCAGACCCACCAGAAAGCTGCTGGCGCCCAGATTCCTTAAGAAAAGCTGGATAAAGGTTGATTCGAACATTACAGGTGTGCCGAACCCCCAGAGGAACTCGGTACCTGATATACCGATAACGTTACGCAGATAGTAGTGATCTTTTTTGTCCAAAGTGATGTTCTCTTTTTTCATCTGGTTCTGTTCTATTCTTATACCACTTATATAACTATTGATAAACTATCCAGGTATAGGGTTATAAGGCGAGTGAATTCACCGGCTGTCAAAAATACTCGTGAGTTATTTTGACAGGTGTAGAAAAAAGCAGTACAATTGACATATGCATAAGCGATACCTCGATGAACAGATCAGAAAGGATCTTAAGAAAAAGATGGTCTTTATGCCGGGTCCCACGCAGGTTGGAAAAACTACTCTGGCTAAAGCCATATTGAGTGATCCCAGGGGATATTTATGCTGGGATATAACAAAGCATCGAGAAGCAATTTTAAAAGAAGAGTTACCTCCAGCCAAAATGATAGTATTGGATGAGATCCACAAGTACCGTTCCTGGAGGAATTACCTTAAAGGACTGTACGATAAAGTGCAGGGCAGCTGCGAAATCCTGGTAACTGGAAGCGCCAGGCTCGAATACTATCGATTTGGGGGGGATTCGCTTCAGGGCCGCTATCATCTCCTGAGGCTTCATCCCCTCTCTGTAAAGGAATTGAATATTACTTCCAACAAGGAACTCCAGGATTTATTGAACCTGGGCGGCTTCCCCGAACCCTTTTTCGGCGGATCCGAAATTGAAGCAAAGAGGTGGTCTAGAGAATACAGAAACCGGCTGATTCATGAAGAGCTTTCTTCCCTGGAGCAGGTCCTCGATTTGGGAAACCTCGAATTACTGGCTCTAAGACTCCCGGATTTAGTCGGTTCTCCTCTTTCGATCAACAGCCTCCGTCTTAATTTACAGATCAGTCATAAAACAGTATCCAAGTGGGTTGCCATTCTTGAAAGGCTATATTCCATAGTCCGGATCCCGCCTTTTGGCGCACCCCAAATCAGAGCCGTTAAGAAAGAGCAGAAACATTATCACTACGATTGGTCTTTAGTCAGCGATCTACCGGCCCGCTTTGAAAACTTTGTAGCCATCCACCTTCTGAAATGGATTCACTTTGAGCAGGATGCCAAAGGCAGAGATTTGCATTTAAGATATTTTAGAGATGTTGACGGCCGGGAGGTAGATTTTATTGTCACTGAAAAGCTCAAGCCCATTCAGCTTATCGAAGTTAAATGGAGTGATGCGGATATCACAAAAGGGCTGAAATATTTAAAAAATCGCTTCCCGGCGGCTGAGGCGCTGCAGCTTTCGGCAATGGGGAAGAAAAACTACATTACAGCAGACGGCATCCGCGTTCTCCCGGCAGTAGAATTCTTAAATACCCTTATCTGATCTGCAATAGTGTTCATTATCATTTGCAACCGATCAAGAAAAGCATTATTATTCCAGGAGATGCATCTGAAATGTATCAAGTATTCAGTATTTATTTTTCTTTGTGTGGGGTCCACTGTGATACCCGAAGAACTTGAACCGAAAAATATCTCTATTACAGTTGTGTACGACAACTACCTGTTTCAACCCCGCTTATCCTCTAGCTGGGGTTTTGCATGCGTGGTTAAAACACCCGGTCAGGATATCCTTTTCGATACAGGTGGAGACAGCACTGTATTGCTATCAAATATGGAGAAGATGGACATCGATCCGGAAAATATAGATATGGTGGTCATCTCTCATATCCATGGAGACCATCTGGGAGGCTTGTACGGATTTCTCAGGAAAAATCCCAAAGTAACTGTCTTTATACCGGTTTCGTTTCCAAACAGGATTAGAGAGACCATAACTTCTCTTGGCGCCGAATATCAGGATATAAAAGGTGCTGCAAAAATTGCTGAGCATGTCTATACTACAGGGGTTCTGGGATCTGCTATCAAAGAGCAATCTTTATTGTTGGATACAAAGAATGGAATCGTGGTCATTACGGGATGTGCGCATCCGGGAATTGTAAAGATTGCCGGAAGAGCAAGGCAAATACTACCGAATAGAGATTTACATGTGCTCATGGGTGGGTTTCATCTCGGATCGAGCTCCGAACACAATCTAAAGAGTATCATTGAGCAGTTCAGGCATCTTAAGGTACAAAAAGTCGCTCCCTCACACTGCTCTGGCGACCGCTGCAGGTATTTATTCAAGAAGGAATACAAAGAAAACTACATCGAAAGCGGAGCAGGTAGAGTAATAGAATTCTCTTCCTTACCGTAATACACCGCAAATGACCGCGGATGACCGCGAAAAACACAGGCTAAGTTGAGTCAACCGGGGGCGCCCAGCCCCAGAGGTGAGTGCTTTCCTGCACCTTTTTCTATTACTCGAATTTTTCCTGATCTTCTACTTCGTCCCTGCCTTTTTTATCATAATCGTATATCTCTATTTCAGAAGAGTAATACCAATCGAACATATCCCGCCGCAGCTTGGCCATCCACTTTTTATTTTGGGCTTTTCTCTTGAGATTGTAAAAGACCACGCCTTCTGCCATAACCTTATCTTCTAATCCCAGTTTGGAAGCCCTTTTTGTATAATACCTTGAGAATAACCACTCCTTAAACCAACTGCTCCAGTTGTCAAAGTTTCTTTCATGCTCGTGGAATGATTTGTAACGCAGGCGGTCTATGGCTGCTTCAAAAGGATACCACTCGTGCATTTCAAGCTTATAGGGATTTGCCTGGACTTTCGGCCCTATCAGCTCCCCTGCCTGTTCCCCCTCTTCCTTTACCAGCCCCTTGCCGATAGCTCTGAATACACCCTCTATTATAAAGGTCTTTCCCTTGATGATCTGCAGGGGATCAATTATATTCAGCCTGTTTTGCAGGGCGATCAACCTGCCGCCGCTGGTTAGCAATTTTACGTTAGTGCCGTTGAGCTTCTCCACCGCAATTGTATCCGGATCATCAAAAACCCACTCATACCCCGGATTCACCCTGTCTACTACAAGATAAGCTTCCGGCTCCCGCATTTGCAGCCTTGATCCATGTTTTTTCCACTGCTCCCTGTTCACCTTGAAAGTCTGACGAATGAAGGGACAGTGCAGTTTCGGAAAGTCAGTTAACATTTGCTCTTCTTTCATTCCACATCACCTCTTTATAATAGAAAAGCTTAGCATGAATCAGGTAAAACTGTACACCTGTAAGGCAAAGCGCCTGATATGAGAGGGGAATCTACAGCCACTGTCTTTACCCCTTGACATTGCAGGCATGTGATGCTTACAATGTAGGCATGAAAACGAAAAAAACTTTACAATACACAATAAGAGGCGTGCCAGCTCGCTTGAATGCTTCCCTGCGAGAAAAAGCCAAGAGGGAAGGAAAGAGCTTGAATAAGATCACCATAGAGGTCCTGATGCGCGGTCTTGGGCTATCAAATGAAAAAATATATTACGGCGATCTAGCTGATTTAGCCGGAACATGGGTACAGGATCCTGCATTTGACAAAGCCATTGAAGAAATGGATCAGGTTGATGCAGATCTTTGGAAATGAAGATAGTTATTGATACAAATCGATACCGCGATTTTTGTGAAAATGTACCCCATGTTGTTGAACAGATTCGAACCGTTGAGCAGATATATATCCCTTTTATTACTTTGGCTGAACTTCGTGCCGGTTTCCTGTGCGGATCTATTATGCAAAAAAATGAAAATATCCTTAACCAGTTCTTGAATCGACCTCGTGTTAGAGTACTGTTCGCTGATGAGGAAACAACTCACCATTATGCCCGCATTTTCCGCCAGCTTCGAGAGCAAGGCACTCCTATTCCAACCAATGACATATGGATTGCAGCATTGATTTCCCAACATAATCTATTTCTCTACTCCCGCGATGCACATTTCGATTGCCTTGCCCAGCTCCCGCGTCTTTGAATTACAGTTGGTGAGAGTATTTTTTACTGATAGTAGGGGCTATAACAGTAATCACACGGAGATTGCATTTTTTCCCGGCAGAATGAAGATCCTATTGGCCTTTGCCGCTTCCAGTAAGTAACTTTAATAATGGAAGCCATAAAATGATAGCTAAAAGGGCTTTTTTAATACTATTCTCAATATTTCTAGCTCAAAACCTTTCGACTGAAGAACCCCTATCCTATTTAAACCGCATTTTGAGCAATACTGAACAAAGCCTGAATAAAAGCTACCGGCGCCTTGCCACAGGGACCTATTTGCTCCCGGATAATCCGGCAAATTATACTCTCTATGAGAAACTGGAAGCCCATATCAAGGAATTGGATGGCACCATCTCTAATTATGGGGATATGAATTCTTACTATAAAACCGCTGAGAGTTTCTCAGAACATATTACTGATCTGCTTCAAAATATCAGGGAATTGATCCTGAAGCGCAGTAGTTTTTTATATTCCCTTGAGGATCGGAATTATATTGACATAGAAATTAATCAGTACTACGAACAAATTCTATTTACCTTGAAAAATGCAGAGTTTAATAAAAAGAGGATATTTACCGAACTGCTTGCGGATAATATCCTAAAGGGCCGGTTTCAAGACGAGAAATATTATCAACCAGCCGGTGTAGATCGTCTCCTTAACTTCTTCCTCAGACAGAGAATAATTATGGGCACATTAGTGAAAACACTTGAATCCCGAACTCGCAGCCTGGCTCTGAATGCCGAAAATTTAATGGCTTTTCAGAAAAGTCTGTGGGATGTCGACATGGCAAAAGAAATCTCCCGTCTTAGAAAACATCATCTTCTTTTCATCATTAATCTGCTGTTACTGTAGTAATAAAATTGCTCACTTCAGCCATTTACTCTGCGATAAAAGGCCTGGACAGTGAGGTTACTATCCTCTCTCATCTTCAGGAATAAGCCTCTTCATCTTAGCCAGTATCACTTTATAGGGATCTTTTTCCTCCCCGGTATTCATTATCTCTTTTATGAAAGCAGAGCCGATAACCGCAGCATGTACATATGGTGAGAGCACTTCTACCTGTTTTCTCTCTGCAATACCGAAGCCTGCCAGGATTTTCATACCTAAAGGCTTAATCCGGTCAAGAAAATCGAGATTTTCTTTGCCGATCTCTGTTACCGCGCCGGTAATCCCTTTGCGCAGGCTCGCATAGAGATATTCAGCACCGGTTTCAGCTATGATCTTCAGCCTGCTATTGCTGATAGTCGGTGCTATAACAGGGATCACCTGGAGATTGCACCTTTTCCCGACAGCAAAAAGGCCCTCATCATAATCCGGTGGTAAATCAGGGATAATGACTCCCTGCGCGCCTGCTTCTTTGCATTTCTCAAGGAAGTTCTTGATGCCGAGCCTGTAAGCAATATTCGCATAACTCATTACAAAGAGAGGAATATGCGGGGCCAGCTCTTTTATTAAAGCGAGCAGCTCAAAGCCGGGGGTTAGTTTGAATCCCTGATCCAGTGCCTGTTTGCAGGCATGCTGTATATAGACACCGTCTGCTGTGGGATCGCTGAAGGGGAACTGCACCTCTAAGAAACTGCTGCCGCCGTCTATTAAGGCTTTTGCCACCCTTAGAGAGGCATCTCGGTTCGGATAGTAGGCAACCAGGTGGGTCATTAACCTATTCTTCATATTGAGCTACCTCCTCTTTTAAGAAGGGTATCCAGTTGTCTCTGTCCAGCTCACGAGCCAGGATGAAAAGGTCTTTATCTCCCCTTCCTGACATATTAACAATAATTGCTTTATCCTTTGAAATATCCTTTGCCATCTTCATAGCAACAGCCCCGGCATGTGCCGATTCGAGGGCAAATATTATACCTTCATGGCCGGCAAAGAAACGCACAGCATCAAGGGCTTCTCTGTCCAAAGCTTTAGTAAACTCGATTCTGCCCCTTTGCCCCAGGCTTGCAAGCTGCGGGCCTATACCGCAGTAATCAAGCCCGGCAGATATGGAATGTGTCGGTTGTACCTGCCCTTCCTCATCTAAAAGAAATAGTGATTTGTATCCTTGCACAATGCCCTCTTTACCAAGTCCCCCCATTCGTGAAGCATGATCTCCGGGAGCTGAGCCCCTGCCCCCGGCTTCAACACCTATCAATCTCGGTTTTTCCTTTTCCAGGAAGGGATAAAAGAAGCCGATAGAGTTTGACCCGCCTCCCACACAGGCAATCAGAGCCTCGACATTCAGATTCCGGCTTTTAATATCATCTTCCACCTCTTTACCGATTACCGACTGAAACTCACGAACCATATCGGGATAGGGTGATGGACCAAGGCTTGAACCAAGCAGGTAGTGGGTATGGCTGAAGCTGGAAGCCCAATCCCTTAATGCCTCGTTTACAGCATCCTTCAAGGTCTTTGAACCGCTTTTTACAGGCACAACCTCTGCCCCGTACAATTCCATCCAGAACAGATTGGGTCTCTGCCTCCTTATATCAACCTCTCCCATATAAATACGGCACTCAAAACCCAATCTTGCACAGACAGCGGCAACAGCCACACCATGCTGTCCTGCACCTGTTTCTGCTATTATTCTTTTCTTACCCATCTGCCGGGCCAGAAGGCATTGGCCTATAACATTATTTATTTTATGGGCGCCTGTATTGGCCAGACCTTCCAGCTTAATATAGATCTCAGCCCCTCCAAGCGCCTTTGTCGCATTTTTAGCAAACATTAATGGTGTGGGCCTGCCCGTATACTCCCTGGCCATAAGGTTAAACTCATTCTTAAAATCCGAACCGGACATGGCTTTGAGAAACTCTTTCTCCAATTCATCCAGGGGACTCCTGAGGATCTCTGCAACATATCGTCCCCCGAAATCCCCAAAGAAATCATTATAGTATTCAGCCATTTAATATCTCCTTCATAAGCACTGAATATATCTTAAAGATTAAAACTGGTAAATTACTTGACAGCTAAAAGAAGGTAATATATAGTTTATAGTCTTATAGAAGACTATAAGACAGGGGAGGGTTTTTGAATAAGCCAAAGCTGCCTCTATATATCTCTATAGCAGAAACAATCCGGCAAAAAATTAAAGAGGGAGCTCTGCAGTCAGGTTCACCACTGCCAAGTCAGCTCGAGCTTGCCCGCAAATTCAGTACTTCGGTAATGACTGTGCGGCAGGCATTATCCCTTCTGGAAGCGGAAGGGCTGATTGTTTTAAAGCAGGGCGTGGGAACATTCGTGGCTAAAGGGGGAATAATTGGTAGAGAGGTTCTTCTTCAGGGCTTCCAGGATGAAATGAGTGATCATAAAATCCACATAACCACTAAAATCATAGAAAAAGAATATTCCTGTTCCGATGTAAGGGCAAAAGGATTGCTGGGAATAGAAGGGAAAGAGAATATCTGTTGCTTGACCAGGCTCCGCCTTCTTGACACCAGACGGATAATACTTCAGAGAACATTCATGCCCTCCGGGTTCACCGGAGTTATAAAGGAGTACATCGAGGATCAGTCTTTGTATAGTTATTTGGGAAAGGCAACAGGCCAGGTTATTACCCGGGGGCAGGAAATAATCCGGGCTGTTTTCCTTAATAAGGAAGAGTCAAGATTGCTTGAGAAACCCGAAGGCGCCCCTGCCTTTTTATCCTACCGTTTAAGCACCAACTTATCCGGAAGGGTGGTTTTGTTTGATGAAGCATTTCTTGCCGGCGATTCTGTTGTTATCTCGGCCAACAGGGTAGGTGATCAGTATAGATTTCACTATAACGTATTGACAAATATTGAAGAGGATTTCGAAAAACAGCTCATAAATCCCGGGTTCTGGGAGGAGTGGTCATGAACCTCGATACCCCTATCCTGGAACTTAAGGGTATAACAAAGAGCTACCCGGGAATTCAAGCCCTTAAGGAAATATATCTGACTTTTTCAGGAGGGAAAATTCACGGCCTGGTAGGCGAGAATGGAGCCGGTAAGTCAACTCTTATTAAAATCCTGGCCGGGGTTACGGAAGCGGACCAGGGCGCAATCTATTTAAAGGGAAAAGAGGTTGAAATTAAGAGCGGCAGGGAGGCACACCATCTTGGGCTTTCCTTTATCCACCAGGAGCTCAATCTGATCAACTATTTCAACTGCATGGAAAACATCTTTTTAGGTCATCCATATCCTAAGAATTTTCTCGGCACAATATCCTGGGAAAAGCTGCGTGCCAAGACTTCCGCAATTTTAGATAGGCTGGGGGTAAAGACCCCACTCAACATCCCGGTAAGTAGATTATCTCCGGGAAATCAGGCCATGATAGCAATAGCCAGGGCTTTTGCCACATCCGCCTCAATTTATTTTATGGATGAGCCCACTGCGTCTTTAACTGATCACGAAAAGGAGAAACTCTTCTCCGTAATCAGATCTCTAAAAAACAAGGGAGCGACAATTATCTATGTTTCACATCAGCTTGAAGAAATAATTGCGCTGACTGATACGGTAACCGTAATGAGGGACGGTGAAATTGTGGGAAGCTGGCAAACAGAATCCATTAGCGAAGAAGAAATAATACAAAAGATGATCGGGCGGGAACTGGTTTCAGCCTACCCCCGTAAACAAAATAAAAAGGGTGAGGTAGTTTTATCTGTATCGGGTGTTTCTGGAGCGGGGCTCAATAATATATCCTTTGAGCTCCACCGTGGTGAAATATTCGGAATTGCCGGATTGGTCGGCGCCGGTAGAACGGAACTTCTGCGTCTGCTTTACGGTGTAGACCCTGTTGCCGGTGGCAGGATCAGCGTAAATGGAAATAATTTCAAATCTCGTTCTCCAAAAGATTCTATTGAGCATGGCCTGGTTTATGTACCGGAAGAGAGAAGAACTCAAGGGTTAATCCTTGACCGGTCAGTTTCAGAGAATATTACCCTGGTCTATCTAAAGAGTTTGTCTTCCGGCTTCTTCTTAAACCGCAAAGCGGAAAAAGAGGAAGCAGAACAAATTAGCACATCAGTAAGCTTGAAAGCAGCAAGCTTGAAACAGCCGGTTAAAACCCTATCGGGCGGCAATCAGCAAAAAGTGGTATTTGCAAAGTGCCTGCTGCGCAAGCCTCTGGTGCTTATGCTGGACGAGCCCACCCGGGGGGTGGATGTTGGCGCCCGCTTTGAGATCTATTCAATTATCAGAGAAATGGCGTCTCAGGGAACAGCTGTTCTTTTTGTTTCCTCAGATTCAAATGAATTTCTCAACATAGTAGACCGTTTCTTGATACTCCATGAGGGAGAACAAAAGAGAATTATGAGCAGCTCCGGAGTAGATGAGGAAACTCTGCTTACACTTTGCTATGGAAGAGGAGATAACAGTGAAACAGGAACCTAGTATACAAAAACGGGAAAGATTTATCAGTCAAACCATATTAAGGCGCTGGGGAACCATAATCGGCTTTCTCGTACTTTGCCTGACCTTCTCCATACTCCGACCCGATGTCTTCCCACGCTGGCAAAACATCAAGAATGTTATCGAACAGATCGCCACATTGGCCATCGTATCTGCGGGTGTAACAATTGTAATGATAACCGGTGATTTTGATCTTTCCGTAGGCGCTTTGGCCAGTGTTACCGGTGTGGTGTGCGCAATCCTGATGAAAACTATGGGAGTATTGCCCGGTATTACAGCCGGATTGATCATAGGCATTATCGGCGGATTGATTAACGGCGTTCTGGTAGCCTACGGAGGCCTCTCCGCTTTTGTAGCCACATTGGCAACCATGACTGCCTATGGCGGTCTATCGCTTCTGGCTACAAATGGGGCTACCATTTTCGGAATTCCTGAACCCTTCCGCTGGCTCGGGCAGGGCTCCCTGGGTCCCATACCCATACCGGTTTTTCTAATGCTCTTTGTTGTTCTGATTACCTGGATTCTTCTGGAGCAGACAACCTACGGCAGAAGGCTCTATGCTATCGGGGGCAATCCCGAGGCTTCTTATCTATCCGGTATAAACATCAGAGTTATAAGACTTTTCGCCTTCGCCTTATCCGGCTTAGGAGCAGCTTTTGCCGGAATTGCGCTGACAAGCCGTCTCTATTCAGCCCATCCTCAGGCCGGCAACCCCTTCATGCTGAATGCTGCAGCCGCGGTTTTCCTGGGAATGACTGTTTTCAGAGAGGGAGAGGCGCATATTCTGGGCACCCTGCTGGGTGTTCTTATTATGGGCGTTTTAGGTAACGGGCTGAATATTTTAGGGGTTAATACCTATGTTCAATCTATTCTAACCGGCATCATTATTATACTGGCTGTTCTTATGTCCAGCCTGGCCAAAAAGGCAAGGTGAAATGACAATAAAGGAATTGTTCCTGAAATGTAAAGAGGAAAAAACACCCGTTCTTATCGGTTACCTCCCCGCCGGATATCCAACATCAGCAGAGTTTATTGAGCAGGTAAACCAGGCCGCTCAGGCTGGACTGGGATGCATGGAAATAGGGATTCCCACAAAAGATACGAATTTAGATGGAAAAGTAATTTCCTCAGCAATGAACCAGGTAGTAAATCAGGGAATATCCCTTGAAGGGGCTCTCTCTCTGGCAGGCCGGGCCCTATTGTCAGCGGAAATACCCGGGATCGGTTTGTTATACTATTCTACTCTGGAAAAATTAGGCAGGACTGCTCTCTTTTCTCTTTTGCATCAACACGGTATTGAAGGAATACTGGTTCCCAATATGCCGCTCCGGCAATGGGATTCATATGCCGCATCAGCCTCAACATACGGTTTGAGTCCTATCGGCTTCATTTCTGCAGATATGGGGGCAGAGGCAGTTCATCAGGTGGCTTCAGCAGCGGAAGGTTTCCTCTACCTTCAAGCATATCCCGGAGCTACAGGAGATAAAATTGTAATCAATGAGTCCATTCGTACCCGGGTAATGAAAATAAAAGAAATCTCTGCAGGGCGGAATTTACCTGTGGCTGTTGGCTTCGGTATTCGCTCACGAGATGATGCCTTAAAGCTGCGGAATATGGGCGCCGACGGAATCATTATCGGTACTGCTTTAGTGGAAGCCTCAACCAGGGGCAACGCTGATCTGGCTGATTTTATTTCTGTAATTTCTAAAGCCGTTACTGCCCGGAGGAGTATATAAAAAATGAAGCAGCTTCTAACGGCTGACATCGGCACAACAGGTACAAAAACAGCTCTCTTTGATGAATCGGGAAGGACTATTGCCAGGGCATATACGGAATATCCGGTGGTTGCGGAATCAGATTATGCCGAGCGCGCTCCGGAAGACTGGTGGAATGCGCTTCGTCAAGGATTTGGACAACTGCGATCTCATATCAAGGAGGAGAATCTTCAGGCTGTTGTGCTGGGCGGACAAATGCAGGATCTCATTTTCATCAAAAATAATACCCTCTTATATCCCGCTATATTATATTACGACACCCGGGCAGGACTCGAAATGGAAGAGCTTCAAAACATCCTGGGGAATAACCGGATTAAAGAAATTACAGGTAATATTCAAGATGCATCATCTGTCCTGGCCAAACTTCTGTGGATGAAAAAAAATAGAGCTGAAGTATATAACGAAGCTGAGTTTATTCTATTCGGCGCTCATGATTATGCAGCTTGGCGAATGACAGGAAGCCTGAATACTGATTTCACCACAGCTTCAACTACAGGACTTTTAAATATCGAAAAAAACAGCTGGGCTTACCGGATCTTGAGCCAGGCAGAAATTAGGGAAGATTGGCTTCCGGGCCTTGTCAGGGCTGATAATTACGACGGCCCATTATCTGAATCTGCTGCCGCCTTTTTAGGGCTCCCCGCTGCAATTTCTGTTTTCCATGGTTCCGGAGATGTGGGTACGGCAACTATCGGCGCCGGCTCCGGTGAGCCGGGCACAGCCTACTGTTACCTGGGCACAAGCGGCTGGATAGCTGCAACCACTCCCCATGGAGAGTTCAAGGATATAATGGTTGATCCTGAAACCGGAATCTACAACCTGCGCCATCCCGAGCCATCCCGCCTGATTCAAGTAGGACCTATGATGCTGGCAGGAGGAAATCTGGAATGGGCGCTGAAAGAAATAAGCGCCTGCAATGACACAGCAAATGGGTTCTCTATTATAGGTAAGTCGGCTGCAGGGCGGGAACCGGGGGCTGGGGGTGTTGTTTTTCTGCCGTATCTATCCGGAGAAAGAGCGCCATTCAGAGATCCTGATGCCCGCGGCGCTTTTATCGGCATTTCAAAGGAGACTAAACGGGAAGATATCTACCGGTCGGTTATGGAAGGGGTGGCATTTGCCATGCGTTCAATACAACAGTGTACAGGCCATGATATCCCTGAAAATAAACACCTGGTCTTAGTTGGTGGTGGAGCTAAATCGGATATATGGCCACAGATTTTTTCAGATATTTTCGGCTGTAAAGTCCTGGTGTTGGAAGATGCCCTTGATGTCGGACTGCTTGGTTCCTTCATGTTAGCAGGGAAAGCTCTCGGTTGGTTTACAGATTACTCTCTTCCCCCGGATGTCCAGCGGGTTCGCATGCAATACGAACCTGATCAATATAGACAAAAGAAATATGATACTCTATATTCAATATTTACCGGATTTTATCCTCTTTTAAAGCAAAGCTTTTCAAGTTTGGCAGAGTATAGAAAAGAGGACAACAATTCCCCGTTGGGGAATTAATTCCCTTTTGGGGAATTAATAATAATTAAGCAGGTGATTATGAGGAGGAATTTAATGAAAAAAGCATTTATTGTATCCCTGATCCTTTTTACGGTTTTGGGATCAAATGTCTTTGGAGCAGGCCAGAAAGAGGGAACGCTTGAGTCAAAAAAAATCGCAATTGTAACTCCTTACATGGCCAATGCCACTACAGCTTTTGTTATTGAAAAGTGCAAGCAATATGCAGAGGCTGAAGGCTGGAAAGTCTCGGTTTCAGACACGGCAGGCGATTTCGGTCTGTTGGTAAGCAGAATTGAGGATGCCGTTACCCAAAAAGTCGATGCTATTGTGCTGGGCATGGGTGACCCGGTACAGATGACCAAGGGGCTGGAAGCTGCGGCAGCTGCCGGCATTCCGGTCTTTGGTCTGGATGCCGGGGTTACTGACGGCGTGCTCCTGAATGTAACATCCGACAATACCGATCTTGGTCAAGCCAGCGCTAAGGCCCTGGCTGAGGGAATAGGTGGAAAAGGTAATGTAGTCATGTTTACCCACGATCCGCATCCCGGAGTCCGGGAAAGAGCCGTGGGCGCCGCTGAAACACTAAAGCAGTATAGCGGCATTACTGTTATTGAAAAAAAGCATATTGATGTGCCGGGTCCGGTTGACAATGCCAGAAAGATAATGGAGGACCTGCTGACTGCTCATCCTGAACCGGGTTCAATTGCCGGTGTCTGGGCAGGCTGGGATGAACCTGCCTTCGGCGCCACCCAGGCTATTGAGCGGGCCGGAAGAGGTGAAGAAATCAAGGTTGTGGGTATAGACGGAACAGATTTCGCTAAAGCGGAAATCCTTAAAGGGGGTCCCTTTATTGCATCTGTTGCCCAGGATTTCGATGGCATGGCCAGGAATATGGTGACCCTGATAAAAGATACATTTGCAGGGAAAAAACCTTCACAACAGTGGTATAAAATAGAGGGCCGGCTGATCACACGCAAAAACGCGGTTGAATAAAACAACGGCTGAAAAAACAACTGATTAAGCTGGTTGGACAATCTTTGTTCAACCAGCCCTTCTTAAAATCGTATTCAAACCGAACAGAAAAAGTACGGGCGCGGGTTTTATGGGCCAGGCGCCAAAGACAATATCTTCTTACTTTGCCGGGCTGCCTGTTGCCAACAAAAACAACAGAAATCTATTGTTTTAGCATAAAACATCCGGATATATAGAATTCCCTTTAACTTCTTGAAAATAGAAATTACACACCCTGGTTGTGTTTCTGTCAGAAATCCAGTTTCTACCTGCCCGGCAGGATATAGAGCACTAAGTTCTTCCAGGAATATATCCCGTGTATTATCTGATAATCCGGTTTTATCTGTTAATTCAATATATTTTCTTATCATCTAAAGTAATGAGGTATTTTATGCGAGTTTACATTATATTTTTCTGCTATAAAGTTTTTTAGCTTATTCTCGACTGATTTTTCCATATGTATATCTAATTCTCATAGATACATAGTTTTCTATATATCTATGCGAGGAAAAAGCGAACAATACTTTTAAATTTAAAATATTTAAAAAAGTTATGTGTATATAATTAAAATATTGTAATATACAACGAATTCAGGAAGAATGGCATATATCGAAATTACCACTATTTACCGGATAATATTTTTTATAAATAAGATCCAGCGCTCCCCAAGATTATGTCCACGCCCCGCTGCCTACACAGTGGCCTGCGCTATGCCTACGCAATTTATTGAATGTTTGTCAAAGAAATAAAATTGACAGCGCATGAGTGATATGATTGAATTGCATAAAAGAATATAACAAAGCTTTTGGAACAGACTTCGAGACGAGTATTGGCAACAAGGACTTTAATGTTATAAACTGCCACCGCCTTTACCTTGGCGAAGCTGCTCAAAAGAGCGTTATATTCCAAAAGTAAAAATATAATTATATCCTATACCTCTAACGAAAATATGCTATAAAATACTATTAATTTTACTTGACAACTTGACAGTTAAATACTATAATAAAAATATGAAAACATTACCTGTAGGCGAATTAAAAACACATTTTTCAGAGATACTCAACGATGTAAAATCAGGGGAAGAAATTATCATTACCTATGGCAAAAAGAAAGAAAACATAGCTGTTATCGTTCCATATAAAACCTACAAAAAAAAGAATAAAATTAAACTTGGTTTGCTAAAAGATCAGAGGTCTTAGCAAACCGCCAGGTCAGAGAAGAACAAAATAGCGTCCTCTAATCAATTGTGATATAAACAATTACAGGGCGAATGGTTAAGCCATTTTAAAAAATCTCGTGTGGGTTTTGGATTT
>JAUVWI010000013.1 GCA_030604195.1 Spirochaetales bacterium | reverse complement strand
GCCTAGCAGACCTGGATAAAAAGCCAACTGAGTGTTTGATCCAGCCCGCACTGCGATAAAACCTATCCCATCGCTCCACAATTCTTCCTCCCGGCCCTATTGAAAATACTGATGCGTCAGTACTGGAGCCAGTTGTTCACTCTGTCCATATCATTAGATTGTTGATATCATTATGAGTTTATGTTATTATTAATAAAATGAAGAGGGGTAAGATTTGAAAACCGTAAACATAGAATTACCCGATTTTGTCGATTTGGATGGCTCTGAGGCAAAGAACATACTTGCGGCGCAGCTATATAAAAAAGGAAAGCTGTCATTAGGCCAGGCTGCAACTGTAGCAGGCTTATCAAAAAGGACATTTTTTGAGATTCTGGGCAGATATGAAGTATCAGTATTTAATATGAGCGCTCAAGAGTTAGAAGAAGACTTCGAAAATGCCCAATGTCATTTCTGACACTTCCTGCTTGATAGTATTGGATAAGATTAATGCCTTGTCCGTACTGAAAGACTTATATTCCAGAGTGCTGATTACCCCTGAAGTTCAGGAGGAATATGGAGAAGAGTTACCTGCTTTCATAGAGATTATACCTACGAAAGATAAAAAATATTATAGCCTTCTTAAGTCCATTGTTGACCCAGGAGAAGCAAGCTCTTTAGCGCTCGCATTGGAAATTGACGATAGTATTTTGATTATAGATGACTTAAAAGGAAGAAAAATAGCACAAAAAGTAGGCATAAGATTCACGGGCACTCTTGGTGTAATATTGGCAGCCAAAGACAAGGGTACTATACAAAATGTAGCGCCATTGTTAGATGAGATTAAAAATCAAAATTTCCGTATTTCAGAAGAACTTGAAATGAAATTCCTTAGACTGGCAAAAGAAGATTTTTAGCGACATCATGGTATATGTTCTGCCCTTAATATTTTCAAGGTCATCTATTAGAGTATTGCAGCGGGAGAGCCTTGCTGAATAATTTGTGCTCATTTTTTAAAGCAGCGCTTAACGAACTCCGGTAGTTATGGGTATAGGCTTTAAGCCAAATCCAATCTAAAAGGAGTTTGTTATGAACAACCTCAACTCGATTCTACTGGAGGGCAACCTGGCCAGGGACCCGGAGCTGAAGTATACGGAAAAGGGCACTGCTGTGTGTCATTTTGCCGTGGCCTCCAACCGTTATTTCAAGCAGGACGATGAGAAACAGGAGGAGGTATCCTACTTCGACATCACTGCCTGGTCGCGGCTGGCAGAGGTATGCAATGAATACCTGAGCAAGGGTCGCGGTGTCAGGGTAGTGGGGCGGCTCAAACAGGACCGCTGGGAGGACAGCGAGGGTAAAACCAGGTCTAAGGTGCAGATTATTGCTGAGCACGTGGAGTTCAAGCCCCGCTTGAAAAAGGACGGTGATCAGCCTGAATCCGAGCAGGAACAGGAGAGGATACGAGATTCATCCGGTTAGCAAAGGTGAGTTCAATGTGTGGGAGGAAGAACAGGATTGGGGGGATGAATGAAACGGGGAGAGATCAGATGGTACAAGTTTAAATCCCCTGACAAAAGGCGTCCTGTTCTTATTCTAACAAGAGATTCTATTCTGGAGTATTTGGAAGAAGTTACCATTGCGCCAATTACCTCAACAGTCAGGGACATTCCAGGCCCCTAAGCCGTATTATCTTTGTGTAAGTGTAAATGGGAGATCTCTGACTCACGGCTGATTTATTTGATAAAAGCAGCTATTAGGGTTACATTATAAACATGATAAGTGTTGGTATAAAAGATCTCAAAAATAAGCTCTCACAGTATCTTCGTTTGGTCAGAGAAGGTCAGAAGGTACTGGTAAAGGATCATAATAGGATTATTGCTGAAATTCGAAAATATAATCAGGATTCAACTATCAACAGCACTTGAGTTTGGTAAGAATAGTACTGAAGCAATCACAATCTGCTCATTAGACAAATCGATGAGAACGCTCTCTAAAAAGATAGGCTTTGCTATATTTCCCGGTCAGTTTTCCATTTTTCAATATTAGAATTGCTTTCTATGGGACGCACCTCGATCTCTGCCGGACCTCTTACAGCAGAATCTGCGCCTTATCATTGACATACAGGGCAATTCTTAAGATATTACTGATATATGCTAATGCAAAAGTTAACGCCGGGTGAGATATCAGAGGTTGTGGGGAAAATACGGGAGCGTTACGATCTCTATATCTACAAGTATTTCAAGACCAGGAAGCTCAAGTTAGCCTTTGAGGACCGCTATCTGGAGGCCCTTAATATGGGCGTGGATGTTTCCAGCTTTTTCTTAGCAGAGATCAGCGCAATAGAGGAGCTAATACGCAGGGAGGAAGAAAAGGTAGCCAATGGTGTAGTATGCCGCGCAGAACCGCAGCAGGGGAAAAAGCAGAGTTTTGCCGACCGCATTCTTGAAGAGCAGCGGCAGATGATCCTTAAATATGAAGAGATTAATTTTCACCCGGATGCCAGTGAGGAACTGCGCCGCCTGCTGGGAGGAATGAGTGTTTTGGAAAGAAAATATTGGCCTTCCCTGACCTTTGTTTTGCGCGATACCAACTATTCAAGGAATTCCATGATAATGATGAATATGGAGAGTCAGCTCCGCTACCTGGGCTATATAGACAGCTCACGGGCTTCTGCAGGGCTCTCGCGCTATATATATCATCTTAACAGCTTTCCCAGGGACTACCGGACCATTGACAGAGAAGAGCAGGAATATATACTGCAATCCGCCTTTTTACTGAATGATCTGCAGGAAGTGCTTGAGCGGCTTGGCTTAAATCTGGATCTGGATGATGATGATAAAAAGTGCCTTCAGGAAATTACCGGCTATGTAAAGGGCCTGGTTGATGATTTCCGTTTAAAAGACTTAAAAAAACAGAAATAAGGGAGGATAAATATGGCTGCTGAAGTGACGGTAACCACTGATAATTTCAAGGAAGAGGTACTGGAATCAACTATACCTGTTCTGGCTGATTTCTGGGCGCAATGGTGCGTGCCCTGCAGAATGGTTGGCCCCATATTAGCCCAGATGGCTGATGAATATGATGGTAAACTGAAAGTCGCTAAAATTAATGTAGATGAGGCCGGAGAGCTGGCCGCAGAGTATAATATTGTAAGTATTCCCAGTATCCTGCTCTTTGATAAGGGTAAGGTGGTTAACCAGCAAATCGGGGCCGTGCCCCGCCAGACCCTGGAGCAGATGGTAGCTGAGTATATAGATTAATCACCTTAACCTATCATTCACGGAATATAGATCTCGTCGCTGTTGGTATAGCCGAAGGTTGCCCCTCTGGTGGGAACAATATGCCAGTCAGCTAAAGTATGAGTATCCGCAGAAAGAGAGCTGCGGCATATTGAGCGGGTGCCGGTGGAGCCTTCCGGGTTGACCGCATCCTCAGGTCTGGCCAGATCAAAGGAGATAATCCAGCCTTTGTCAGCCACCAGTTCATCCGCCCTTTCCAGAGCATCCCTGGTACCGAAGCCACGGTAGGTTGTATCTGACTCTGAGGTGCGGTCACTGTAGAGTACACCGTCAATAATCCTGCCTCCGGGCTGTTCATAGAGGGAAATCACCCCGTTGTTTCCCGAAATGCCGCTGCCTTCAGCTATCCAGAAATCAAAGGCATCATCCGAGGCATCGAGACCGCCGGAGATGTCCATGGCCTCGGTCTCGTTGATCTCTTCGGGCAGGCCCTCTGGCTTGAAATGAATAATAATGAAATCATCTCCAGCCACTGCAAAGGGTGGGAAGATAAGCCGGTCACGCCAGTTATCAGGGGTTCCCTGATAAAGGGTGACCCCGCCCATATTTCCCGGACTTAAGATCCTTAATTCCACTACATCCGGGTGATAGCCCGTTCCCCTGGTGGTAAACTCATTTATCAGGAGCTCCGGAATTGAGGGGTTGTAGCCGTAGATGCGGGCCATAAAAGAGAGACTGTTGCCGCAGGCATCTTCAACCACCCCTTCCAGGGTATATTCATTTCCGGGGGTCTGTGGAGAAACTGTCAGGATTATTGCCTTTTCCCGGGTGCTGACCCTGCTTATTTCCAGTTCCGGGTAAATTTTCAACTCTTCAACCATGGTGATACACTGCTCATCGAAGGTGAGCTCTATTTCAGTGGGACTTATAGAGCAGACCTTAACCAGTGCAGGGGGTGTAAGATCAGCATCAGAGAAGTCTATAAGCTCGGCAATCGGTCCGCAGGATACACCTGCTATTGAGCAGCCCAGAATAATGACCAGGCTCAGGGCGAGATTCGATTTCACATTGGCCTCCTTACAGTAAATTACCGATAATTAGGCGGTGGCGCTTTTAAAACAATCGGAATTAGGTTATCATTTGTTAATGAAGGCTGTAAAAAAAGGGAGGCAGAAAAATGGCTGAGGGTGCAAATCTTTTTCAGAAGTTCGGCCATTCGGCGGAACCGGGTACCATCATCTTTAAAGAGGGTGAAGAGGGCGATCAGATGTATATTATCCAGTCGGGCCGGGTTAAGGTCTCCCGCAATATCGGCGGCCAGGAGCTGACCCTGGCCATTTTAGAGAAGAGTGATTTCTTTGGCGAAATGGCCATTATCAACCTGGTAAAGAGAACGGCTACGGTTACCGCAATTGACCGGGTTGAGATGCTCGCTTTTAACCGGCAGGGTTTTTTGAGTATGATCAGTAAAAATGCCCGGATAGCCCTTAATGTTATTGATAAACTCTGCCGGAGACTGCAGAATGCCAATCTGCAGATCCATCAGCTGGCTAAAAGGAATGCGCGGGGAATGGTTGCCTTGAATCTGCGATATGCCTTCCAGGGAGCGGCTTCACAGGGGGCCAGTCTGCTAATGGATCGGACAATTGAGGATATTGCCCGGGGTATTGAGCTCTCCATGGAAGAGGTCAGGAAATATCTGGAGGAGTTCAAAAGCGCCGGTATTATTCTTTTAGAAAGCAATACCCTCCGCCTGTTAGACAGTGAAAAACTGGACCAGATTGCCGAAAATGTCGGCCACTAGCCGGTCGAGTTTAAAGTTGCTGCGCCTGCGGTTGATCAACATTCTAGATCAGAGAACCGGACAGGAAAAGAGAATACTCAGGAAAACCATAACTCAACTGGAAAAACTCATCCGGAAGAGCTATGGTAATGAATAGAGAGGCTTATACTGATGTGTGGAATAATCGGTTATTGCGGTCCCAGAGCGGCTGCCAAAGTGCTTTTAGAGGGGTTAAAAAGACTGGAATACCGGGGTTATGATTCTGCCGGGATTTGTGTGGCTGAGCAAGAAGGCCTCCGTTTAATTAAGAAAGAAGGTAAAATACGCCGGCTTGTTGAGAAGGTGCCCGCGGATATCAAGGGAAATACAGGTATTGGCCATACCCGCTGGGCCACCCATGGGCGGGTAAACGACCTCAATGCCCACCCACACCTGGATTGCAGCGGCAACATTGCTGTAGTGCATAATGGAATTATTGAGAACTACAGCGGCCTGAAGGAAAAACTGGAATCTGAGGGTCATGTTTTCCGGAGTGAAACCGATTCGGAGGTAATTGTTCACCTGGTTGAAAAGTTCTATCAGGGAAACCTGGAAGAGGCGGTAAAAGAAGCTTTAGCGATGCTTAAAGGAACCTACGGAATTGTCTGTATGCACCGCGACCATCCCGGGCTTTTAATCGGGGCGCGTAACGGCTCGCCGCTGGTGCTGGGTGTGGGTAACAGCGAGATGTTTTTGGCTTCAGATGTAACTGCAATAATCAGCTATACTAAGGCCGTGGTTTACCTTGAGGATGGCGAAGTGGTTGCCCTGACAGCGGCTGAGTACAAAACCACGGACTTGAGCGACCGGGAGATCGAGAAAAAGGTGGAAGCCGTATCCTGGGAGCTGGAAGAGATCGAGAAGGGCGGCTACAGCTTTTTCATGGAGAAGGAGATATTTGAGCAGCCTGAGGCGGTAAAAAGAGGAATGAGCGGCAGGATCGATCTGGAACAGGCCACCGCCCACCTTGGCGGCCTGAATATGCCCAACCGTGATCTGCTCAATATAGAGAGGGTGCGCATAACCGCTGCGGGCACCTCCTACTATGCCGGTATGGTGGGCACTTACCTGCTGGAATCGGTGGCCCGGGTTCCATGCACTGTTGAGCTGGCTTCAGAGCTGCGCTACCGCAACCCGATTGTAGAGCGCAATACCCTGCATTTTGCCGTATCCCAGTCCGGGGAAACTGCGGATACCCTCTATGCCCTGAGGGAGCTTCAAAGAAAGGGTGCAACCGTGCTGGGAATCTGCAACGTTGTTGGTTCTTCGATTGCGCGTGAGTCCGACGGCGGGATCTACATCCACTCCGGCCCTGAGATTGCCGTGGCATCCACCAAGGCCTTTTCCTCGCAGATTACCGTTTTCTACCTGTTTGCCCTGCTTCTTGGCCGAATGCGCCACCTTTCCTATGAGGCGGGCCTGGAGCTGGCCCATGAGCTGCAGGCTATTCCAGCCAGGTTGGAACAGATCCTTGCACAACAGAATGGTATTAAAGAGCTTGCCGCAAAGTATGCCCATTATAAAAACTTCCTTTTTCTGGGCAGGGGCATAAACTACCCGGTAGCCATGGAGGGGGCTTTGAAACTAAAGGAGATCTCCTATATCCATGCCGAGGGTTACAGTGCGGCTGAGATCAAGCATGGTCCGATTGCCCTGATCAATGAAGAAACCCCCAGTTTTTTCCTGGTTCCCGATGATGGTCTTAAAGAAAAGGTGATCAGTAATATGAAAGAGGTGAAATCCAGGGGTGGTAAGATTATCGCCGTGGCTGTGGAAGGCCAAAACAGCCTAAAAGGTATTGCTGACGATATTATTGAGATTCCCAAATTGAAGAACGGTATCTTTTATCCCTTTTTAATGGTAGTGCCCCTGCAGCTCTTCGCTTATTATTGTGCCCTGGAGCTGGGAAGAGATGTGGATCACCCGCGAAACCTGGCAAAGAGTGTTACAGTTGAGTAAGCGTTTATTGCTGCCCCTTTTGCTATTAACCGCAGCTTCCCAGCTCTATGGAGGGGAAGAACCCGCGCTGCTTATCAAGAGTCCGGCCGAGATCAGGGGCATAGATATCCTTGCTCCTAATGCGCTTGTTGCTTATGAAGGTTTTTACCGTTATAAGGAAGAGGAGATCAGGGTAATCTTTACCAGGGAGCCTCTGTTGCAATCCGGGGAGTGGCTTTCCTTGGCTTGCGGCAAACTGCAACTTTTTAAGCTGCCCGATGAGTGGGAGCGGATATTCTATTATTCCAATAATCGTAACATTTCCCTTCTGTTTGTCTTTAACCCTGACTTTGATCTCTGGTGTGATTTTATCAACATCTTTGTGGAGCGTTTCAGCTTCCTGATAGGTTTCTCTGTTTATGAGGTTGATGTTCCCTTCCCCGCGGTGCTGGAGCCGGCGGCTCAATAAGCTCTTCTAAAAAAGCGTGGCTATTTACCGATTATATAAGGGATAATGAAAAACCCTTTTTCAGCAACCTTGATCCTGCTGTTGCTCTTCTGCCTCGGGCCGGTAATCCCCCTGTTCCCGGAAAGCGATCTGCAGCTATCAGGATCTGACTTAAGGATCAAGCAGAGCCTCGAGGGCGGCTATCATCTCTGGATCCGCAAGCGGGGAGATATTAATTCGGTTCTGCTCACTGAATCTACTGCTGATCCTGACAAAAAAGCACACTCCTTTACCTTAAGGAACCCCATGTACCATCCGGTAAATGGCGACGAAAAGCGCATATTGGATGGCAAAATGATGGATTCCGGTAAACTCTTCTTTCTCCTGGATTCCACCCCGGAGATACATGAGGAGCTGGGCAGTGCTTTTCACGTTTTTATTCCCTATGTAGTGATCTATGGCTATCCCTGGAGCCGGGAGGGAGAGACCCAGGTGCTTGACGGCGCTTTTCTAAATATCAGGGCCTTTGCCAAAAACTATGCCGACTACAGCGGTCCTTATAACGACAACCCCTATGTTCTGCGGGTCACGCAACTGCCTGCAGAGATTGTCGAAGAGGCGGATACAACTTTCATGGAAGCTGCTGTGATAAGCTTCAGCGGAATTGCCGAAGAGGGAGGGGGTAAAGCCCTCCGTTCAGCGGGCGGTGAGGATCTGATTAAAAAGATAGATCAGGTGTTGGGCGAAGCCAAAGGGCGCTCTCTGGACCTGGTGCTGGCCCTGGATACCACCAGAAGCATGGAAAATGACATGCCGCACTTAAAAAAGCAGATAGTGCCGTTAATCTCCAAACATTCTTCGCGTTTCAGCCATTACCGCCTGGGTCTTTTATTCTACCGTGATTATTTTGAGGAATACCTGGTTAAACCCTTTCCCTTTGTCACCAGCCTGGAGGATATACAGAAAAGCATTGACCGGGTAAGGGTTGCCGGGGGCAGGGATATTCCCGAGGCGGTATTTGAGGCGCTGTACAATTCTATTCATTACTACAACTGGCAGGCTGAATCACGGCTGATCATTCTAATCGGGGATGCCCCACCCCATCCGCGGCCGCGGGGAAAGATAACTCCGGAGATGGTTTATACAGATGCTGAAGGCAAAGGGATTACTATAAATACGATTATTCTGCCGCAGTAGTTTGTTTTTGTTTTTCAAGAATAATTGACTTCACCTTTAAAGCCAAAATTTTGGGAGCCTGGACCATGGCTGCGCTTTCTCCAGTGGTGTAGAGCTCAATCAGCTCGTCGAAGAGTTCAACAGCCCGGTCAGATTCACCCAGCTTATAATACAGAAAAGCAATCTCATAGGAGGCCCAGAGATTTCGCTCCACCTCTTCAGGATAACGCTCCTGAAATGTCTGGTAGTACAGAAGGGCCTGGTTGTAGCGCCTGCTGTCCGCTGCCTCCTGGGCACGCTGAAAGATTTCCGCAGGCAGCAGGTCAGGTTCAAGGGTTTCAGTGGCTGACCGGCAGGAAATCAGGAAAAGGGCTAAAGCAGCCGTTAAAAATGCAATTATAATTTTCCGGTTAATTGATCTGGTAAAATACATCAGTAGCTGTAAATCTCATCCTTTATTGGCAGGTTCTTCTTAAGTTCTTTTAAGAAATCCTTTATATCACCCATAGGTTCATAGTATTCACATTCATCCAGGGTTCTGCGGGCTACGGTGAAATATTTGTATACCTTCTCTTCGCCCAGTTTCTTTTTCCACATTCCTGCGTCGCAGCGTACCCTTAAGTAATACTGGCTTCCATTTCCGGCAGATATTCTGATAAGTTTGCAGTGTGTGCAATTTGCACAGTAAACCTTATCCGTAGTAAATTCATCATCCGCTGCTATAGCTACTGCAGCGGTACGGCTGCCTACCATAGTTACCCCCTTACTTATTAGGTATACACTATCATATTCGACTTTTTAACGTCAATATTTAGAGTGACTTAATCATTTCTCCGGTTATATCAGTTGGCCACAAAGGGCTGCAGTGATTCTCTTACCATATAGTAGCGATTGGAGGCATTCCAGAGGGTAAAACCGGAGGATGGCGCTGACCTGGTTCCGGCAAGCTGCTGCTTCAGATAGGTTGAATATTCCTCAGTGGACATTTCCAGTTCCCGGCCAATAAGAAAGGCCTGGATATAGGGACGGATAATGGCCCGCTCACCGGTAATAGACGCGGCGCGGAAAGTGCCCTGATCATAGATTATCTTTGCTCTTTCCAGGTAATCTATTTCGGAAATAAAATCTATAGGAAAATGAGAGGGATAGAACATGGGACAGATCACGTCAACATAATCAGCCAGCAACTCAATGGATTGGCCGATCCAGCGCCCCATTCTGTGCCAGGAATTGAAACCGTAGAGATCGGTGCTGATGGGGATGTGGATAGCTTCCCTGCTCAAAGCCAAAAAAGATTCCAGGGCATCGATTTTGGTCATGCCCGGCCGCTGATAACTGTAATCAATTGCAGATAGGGGACCGTCAGAGGGAAAGCGGATATAGTCAAACTGGATCTCGTCAACTCCTCTGTCCTGCAGCTCACGCGCTATGGCTGTGTTATACTCCCAGACAAATCGGGAAAAGGGATCAACCCAGTATTCCCGCTGCGCATAGGTGGTTTCATCTGTTTCTTCATTTTTCACTTCAACCAGGTAGCGCCAGGGTTCATTGCTGTTGCGCTTTTTCAGGGCGTACTTATAGTTGTCGTAGTTGAAAAGTTGTCTGTCTTTGAAAACCACCAGGCGGGCGATTACATAGATGTTGTTGGCGTGCGCCTTCTCAAGCAGCTCCTCCAGGTCTATGCGTAAAGAGACGGCGCCGATTTTCCAGGGCAGATCGAGCCTGGTATTATAGGTGACCCAGCCGAAATCTTCCTTAAAGTCGACTACCATAGAATTCAGGCCGTGGCTTTTAAGAAAGCTTATATGTTTATCGAGTTGCTCCCCCCGGGCATTGTAGGAGGAAATATAGATGCCGAATTTATTCAGAGCGTCGGGGTTCGCAGGGCTCACATGGTTCCCATGGGTCACCTTTACCGCGTTTTTTTCCTGTGCAGCGGTGGCTGCGCTCTGCCCGTCTTTCCGCCATTCATTGCGGCCGGGGTAGTAGTTCCAGTTACTTTTGTCTGTGCGTGCTTCCAGGAACCATTCAGCTTCCGGCGCAAGCCTTTTATAGTTAAGGGATTGAACGATCTCGTTATCCATAACGCCGGGAAAATTCAGGTTATGCCAGCTTTTCTGATCGCCGGAAGAGATATATATATCGCCGCCAAAACCGCAGGCAAAGACCGTGGTCTGCGGATTGGCGGGAGAGTAAGCAACTGCGGCGATTTCTTCATAAAAACCGGCGCCGCGGTATAGAAAAGGGGCGTTCTCTGAAGGATCCTCCCAGCTTTTACCCAGGGTGCGGGTCTGGAAAAATCCGTTGAATGAGGTTCCCAGCAGGATCGCCTCTCTGTTGTGGGGTGAGAGCGCGCTTGATGTGAGATAATAATTCTTACGCAGTCGTTTACCAATAGGGATTTGCTGCCAGTTTAAGCCGTAATCCTCGGAGAGAAAAAGGTCACTGGCAGTGGTCACCACAACCCGTTTGACATTTACCGGATCCGTAGCCAGTGAGGTCAGCATCCGTACCCGGGCTGAATCAAAGGGATAAATCAATCTGAGAGGCAGTCCCTGGTTTCGCTCTGTCCAGCTCTTTCCTGAATCAAAAGAGACCAAAAAGCCCTGTTGATTGGAAATAGCATAGATAATGTCCTCCCGGGCAGCTTCAATATTGTCGGGCTTTTCCTGAGGGGCGGTTGCAGCTTGCTTGTCAGGATTAAAAATTTCAATCTCGGTCTCGGAATAGATATCGCTATCGGAATAGATATCTGTTTCTTCCTCCTGC
Source organism: Spirochaetales bacterium (assembly GCA_030604195.1). Taxonomy (GTDB): domain Bacteria; phylum Spirochaetota; class Spirochaetia; order SZUA-6; family DRHE01; genus DRHE01. The sequence goes on along the minus strand of JAUVWI010000013.1, from coordinate 52,878 downwards.
GCCTGCAGCATAGCGGCCATTCCCAATGAAGAGAGAAGTATTACTGCTGAAATGAAAAAAAGAGAGTAGCGTCTGGTCATATTTATTTAGTCGGTTTTTTCCTGATTATTAATGAAATGATTAATGACGAACCGGCAATTACCAGCAGCAGGGGCCACCATTTGAGCACGAACTGAAAAAAGGTAATACCGGTGCGCTTGAGGCTGAAGGGCAGGAACATAAGGGATAGAAGCACAATAAAAATAGAAGAGATTAAAAGATCAATCCGGTGGCGGCGCCTTCTTCTTAAAGCATAGGGAATCAGAGAGAGCCCGGTTATGGTCATAAAAAACGGCCAGATCATGATCAGGCTGCTCTTCTGCATAATCGTGTTTAATAAGAGAAAAAAGAGTCCTGCCAGTGAGAAGATCATGCCGGGGAAAATATACCAGTCCCCCTTTTTTTTAACAAAGACCTGGTAAAGCAGAAAAATACCAACAACCATAAAAGGCAGTGGCCAGAGCAAACCAAGAAAGGCTAAATAGCCCAGATTCCAGAGAAGCAAGAGCCCGCCGATGATTATCAGAGAGATCCCGGCAATCAGCATTTTAAGTGGAAACTGAAGAGACCTTGTTTTCTTTTGCTCCATATTCAAGGTTATAATAACAGATAGCGGCCTTCTTGCCAACCGCAGGTTTATGTGCTATGATAGCTTAATAGCTTGTTATTTTAACAAGAAGTATTAAAGTCCAGCGCTCATACCCATTATGTTGAATTTTATTAGTATAATTTAGGTTACAGATGTAATCTGCGATGGGCTAATTTGGTTTTCAGAGGAATGGGAAAGATCAGAAATAAATTTTTAAGAATTATAATAGCGCTTGCTTTACTCTTTTACCTTTCAGGATGCCGGGATACCTATTCCTATTACCTGCAGGGGAACCTGGAACAGAAACAGGTGCTGCGCAGGCTCTTTAAACTGCTCGAGCAGCAGCAGGAGGTTGGTGAAAACCGCTTTATCCTGGTGCAGCAGATTGCCAACCGCCTGTTAAGCACTGGCGGACGGGGAAAAGCCATTCTCTTTCTCACTACCTATGTAGAGCAAAACCCAAGGGATCCCTATAATGGCTATTATTTGGGAATTGTAGCCCAGAGTTATAAGGAATTGGCAGCTTTACCGCTGGCAATTCATTACTATGAACGTATTCTGCTGAATTATCCCGATCTGGCGGTAAATGGCAGCTCCTTACACTTCAGCTGTTTGCAGGAAATGATAAACCTGGTTGATGAGCCGGAAGAGAGGATCGGGTATTATAAAGAAATAATTTCCCGGTTCAGTGAAAATATTGATCTGGGCGTGGCCTACTATTTCCTGGCCCGGGCGTATGAAGAGGTTGGGCAATGGGAACAGGCCATCCGTACCTTTCAGAAGTTTTTAAAATATCCGGAAGCCGAGATACCAGGATCTGCCAATGCCCAGGCCAGGATCAGGGAACAGGTTGATTTTTATTATTCAGATAAATCATGGGCTGTGGAAAATCTGCAGACCCTGGTGGAGGAAATAAAAAAAGCCATCAGGACCCGTAATACCCGCCGCCTGCTTACCTACCAGGCTAAAGTCAATTTCTTCACCATGTCATGGTCACAGGCGGAGGCCGATCAACATGGGGCTTTGATTTTTGATATAGGCTCATTCCTGCATACCTCCAGGGTTACTACGGACCCGGAGCTGGATATAGACTCCAATGCGGGTGAAGCATTCCTGCGCACAACCCGTTGGTCTTACCGGATTCCCACCTGGTATCTTTATTTCCGAAAAGTAAACTTCAAGCCTGATCCGGAGATCAATGGAAGATGGGAATGGGCCGGAATATACCTGGGCGAAAAACTTTAATCCTTCTGTTCTTCCTGGTCGCCGGAATGGTTCTCTCTGAACCTCCAAGCCTTTCGGCGCCGGTTAAGGGACCAAGGCGCACCCTTTTTCGGGAAGCGCTATCACAGGCATTACCGCCACTGCAGGGTCACGAGGGACCCCGGCTTTTTACTATTGATATACCTGATAAGGAGATTGTGGACGGTTATATAAGCTATTACCTGGCTGGGGGCAGAAGAGTTGTTGAGCTGAACCTGAAACGCTCCGCACTCTACCGGCGTTTTATCGCCGCCCGGATAGATTTATTGGCTCTGCCCGGGGAGCTCTTCTTTGTTCCGGCAGTGGAGTCGACATTTTATAACCTCGCGGTATCCAGGTCAGGGGCGGTGGGACTATGGCAGTTTATGGAGAATACTGCGGTTCATTTCGATCTACTCAATGATAACTGGATCGATGAGCGGCGGGATTTCTGGAAAGCCAGTATAGCTGCCCTGAAAAAGCTTGAAGAAAACTATAGGTACTTCGCGGACTGGTACCTGGCCCTGGCCGCTTACAACTGCGGCAGCGGTAAGCTCCGGCGGCTTATACGAGAGAGCGGTATCAGTGATTTCTGGATATTAAGGGAGAAAGGTCTTCTGCCTGTAGAAACGGCTGATTATGTTCCTAAATTCCTGGCTTTAGCCTGTATATGTTCTTATCCGGGGCGCTACGGCTTCAAGAGGAATTGGGAGCCATCGCCGATCTGGGAGCGGACCCTGTTAAAGCGCAGCATAGATCTGAGGCTTTTGGCCGGAACTTCAGGCGTTGGCCTTGAGCATTTAAAAGAGGCAAATGCGGAATTGAAGTACAGTGTGACCCCTGCTTACCCGGCGGGTTACTGGCTGAAATATCCAGAAAAGTATAAAGATGTTATACTAAAAGCGCTGAATGATCCGAAAATAGAATTGATGGATTTCCATTTGCATACTATTCGTTCAGGAGATACTCTTTACGGCCTCTCTCTCTATTACCAGGCCACGGTGGCAATGATAAAATCCTGCAATCCCGGTCTGGATGCTTTGCGGTTGCCTCTAGGCGGTGCTCTTTTAGTTCCCGCAATGCCGGGGGTCTCGTTAAAGCACTATTCTGAGAAGAGAGCAGGGGGCGAAAGCTTGACCGGTGCTTATGAGATCAAAAAAGGAGATACTCTCTGGTCTATTGCCGGCTTCTTCCGGGTAACTCCTGAAGAGCTGGCCCTGCAGAATGGATTGAAACTTAAAGCCGTTATCCTGCCCGGACAGATAATAAAAGTGCCCGGCAAAAAAGAAAGGAAAGAGTAAATATGGAAATAAGAAACAGGTTCTCCGTATCCGCCAGGAGAATGGGGCGGTCTATTATCAGAGAACTGCTCAAACTGGCCAATAAACCGGAGATTATTTCTTTTGCCGGAGGGCTTCCCAGCCCTGGTACTTTCCCTGCTGCAGAGCTGTCCGGTATCTGTACGGATATATTAACTAAAACCCCCCATGTTTCCCTTCAATACAGCGCCACAGAGGGGCTGTCCGAACTCCGTGAACTTCTGATTGCCTTTCTTAAGGATCGCGGTCTTGTGGTAAAGATGGAGGAACTGCTGGTTACCACCGCCTCACAACAGTCTCTGGACCTGCTGGGAAAGATCTTCATTGACCGGGGTGACACAGTTATCGTAGAAAACCCGAGCTACCTGGGGGCAATTAGCGCTTTCAAAGCCTATGGTGTGCGCTTTACCACTATCGATATGGATAATGAGGGGCTGATAACCACTGATCTGAAAAAGGCGCTGGCTGAATTGAAGAAATCTGCCGGCGGTGACGCAGAATACTATCAGAATATGCCTAAATTTATCTATACAATCCCGGATTTCCAGAATCCTTCAGGAGTAACAATGTCCCTGAAGCGCCGCCTGGAGCTGCTGGAACTGGCAGAGGAATATGATCTGGTGATAATTGAAGATGTACCCTACAGGTGGCTGCGCTATGAGGGTAAAGAGGTCCCCCTTATCTCGGCGCTTGATAAAGGGCGCAGGGTGGTCAATCTTTTTACCTTCTCCAAGATCCTCTCCCCCGGTATGCGGCTGGGCTGGGTAACCGCGGCTCCGATGATTATCGATAAGCTGGTACAGGCAAAACAGGGAACCGATCTCTGCACCTCAGCCTTCAGTCAGGCGATCGCTGCCGAATATATAAAAAGGGGTCTCCTGGATCCCGGTATTGAAGCTAACATCAAGTTCTACCGTGATAAACTGGCAATAATGATTGGGGCGCTGGAAGAATATATGCCCAGGCTGCCTGGACTCAAATGGATAGTGCCTGAAGGCGGACTATTCCTCTGGATTATGCTGCCCCGGAATATGGATGCTGATGAGATGTTTAAAAGGGCAATCGACCATAATGTTGCCTATGTAATCGGTTCCGCGTTTTTCCCTAATGGCGGCGGACATAATACCATGCGCCTTAACTTCTCTTATCCGTCAGATGAGGAGATAGTTGAAGGGATCAGGCGGCTGGCGGTTTTAATTAAAGAGCAGGTATGAAAAATTACTCAATTCGCTTTATTTGCCTGTCTTTGCTTCTGTTTTCTCTTCAATGGCCCCTGCCGGCTCTCGATCAAGAGGTGAAAACTATAGTTGAGGTGGATTGGCAGCGAGGGGTTTTAGTAATGGAATGTTCGGCAGGGCTCGATTCGCAGATCAGCAATCTATCCAGGGCCCGTTTTCTGGCCGAGCAGCAAATTCAGCTCCGGCTTCCGGCTGTTTTTCTGGACGCGCTTTTCCCTGTCACCCTGGATTCTTTTTACAATGTGGGAGAATACGTTAAGGAGAATACTAAAGCGGCTTTATGGTTAAGTGAAGCAGCCCAGGCAAATAATAAAACCTATACCCATCTTTCCACTGATTTAAGGGAAGTGGTCGTACGCTATGATTTCCCCTTTTTTGGGGAATCGGGGATTATTCTTCCCTTACTTACTCATACCGACAGTTTTCCGATGGAGAGGTATCTGGGTTATGTGCCCGTCAGGGATTTCCCGGGATTGGTTATTTATGCCAGGGGTAGCTATCCCTCTTACGGTAAAGATGGCGAAGAAAAAGTGAAGGCGGCCCTATTTTTTCGAATTTTTGATGAGGAACTGAACCTGGTTTTAGAGCGGGAGATGTGCGATCCCCGGAGCCTGAAGAAATGGGGTATGGCTGCTTACAGCTATTCGCTGGATGAAGCACCTTTCCTGCCGCGGGTAGGTGCTAACCCTTTAAGAACAATGGCTCGCGGGGTTTTTGGAAAGAATGGGAGTGATATAATAATTCCCAATGAAACAGCCAGGCAGCTTTTAGCAGAAGAGAGCAACCATCGGCTTTTAAGAGAGGGCAGAATCCTTATTATACTTGATCAGCCATAAAAGCCATAGTCAAGGTTCAATTGCCAAAATATTAAGCATCAGGGAAGAGCATTATATAGGCCATCACCCTGGCATCACCTATCATATTATCAATAAGCGAATATTCATTGGGCATATGAGCTGTTTCAGCAATTCTTGACCAGACTACGGTATCGTACCCTGCCTGGCGCAGATGACCGCCCACTGTGCCGCCGCCTATGCCAATGGGTATACCTTCCACATTATAGACCTCTGCCAGCGCTTTTTTCAGGGAAGAAACCAATGGGGTATCCACCGGAGTAGGAGGAGAAGATGCGCGCTGAACAGTAGAGATAGTAATGGTAACCCCGTGTTTTTCTTCTACCCCTTTAGCTATTTCTTTGACCCGGCCCATGAAATGCTCAAGATCGACTGACGGTAAAATCCGGCAGTCCAGGTAAAAAACATCATCTCCGGGAATAGTATTGATATTAGGGACATTAGCCTCTTTCTTGGTCGGTGAAAAGGTAGATACCGGTGGATTAAAAAGTTCATTTTTTTCCGTATAGGTGTGGTTGAAGTTGTTAAGTTCCAGCACCAGCTCGGAAGCAGCCACGAAAGCATTTATTCCCCTGGCAGGGGTAGAGGCATGGCATTGCCTTCCTTTAGTCGCAAACCTAAGCCAGAGAGCAGATTTTTCAGCAATTTCAATCTGGCTGCCGTCAGCGCTGCCGCCGTCTGGCACCAGTATCAGATCTCCTCTTTTAAAGTGATTGTGTTTGTTCAGAAGGTACTGGATGCCGTATTTGGAGCCGGTTTCCTCATCAGCCACAAAGAGAAGCTTGATAGTGTAACGGGGGGTAAGGCCGGCCTTGAGCAGGGAAAGCGCGGCAAAAACAGAAGCCACCAGGTCCTGCTGATTATCTTCCACACCCCTGCCGATTATCCGGTCCTCCCGGGTAACCATTGTGTAGGGATCGCTTTGCCATAATGATTCCTCGCCCGGGGGAACTATGTCAAGATGGGTCATAATCCAGAAGCGTTTATTATCTGATTTTCCCGGTATGGTGACTATAATATTGGGACGCCCGCCTGAGGCTACCCTCTCATCCGGGGCTCGGATAACCTCAATGTCATTAATGCCGAGTTCGGAGAGGCGCTCTATAAGTACTATAGCTTTTTCTTCTTCACCCTGGCCGCCGCTCCCCGGGGCTAAAGCGGGGACCGCGGTAAGATCTTTCTGTAAAGAAATCATCGCAGCCCGGTATTCTTCGATATTCCGGAAAACTCTTTTAAGTTCATCCCCAGCGCAGATTACATCCACAATCAAAGTCCTTAAAGCAAAAGTCCAACACAATATATATTCGGGCGCTGGACTTGATTATTTTTCGTGCTAAACACGCAAGATTTTAAAGGTAATAGCATAACTGAATTTTATATACTGTTATCGGAATCAGGGCAAGGGCCATGGTTTAAAGCTTTACAATTTCTTTGATATACTCTAGTCTTGACTCTCAGCTGATTGTTGTCAGGAGGGCGGCTGTTGTTCATCAGAAAATATTTTTACCGGATTATACTTTTGTTTTTTTTCAGTTTGATTTTGAGCTTTCTGTCCTGTTCAGCGAAACCGATGGGTTATGCTGTTGTGCTCTGGGATGAGAGCGAAGAGTTCAAAATAGGTGAGCTGTTGGAGGTAATGGAGGAATCAAAGATACGAAAAACTTATCTGGTAGTTGCCGGGGGAGAAAAAAATCTTCGAGATATTGAGGCCTTCAAAACCCGTTTCTTTGAATTAAAGGCAGATGCGGATGCTTTTATCCGCGATTATGAAGCCTGTTTTAATCAGTTCGCTTTTTCAGAGAAGGACGGGCTTCCTGTTCGTGAAGAGGCGCACCAGGAGGCTAAAAGAATATATATGCTTAAAGCGGGCCAGCTGGTCAAGGTGCTTAACCGGGAAACGGGGCCGGTTGACATTGGCAGTTATCAGGATTACTGGTATCGGGTGCTCACCGAAGATGGTTATGAAGGATTCTGTTTCGGCTATTATCTGTCCGGCTTTGAAAGCCGGGGGAACCCCAGGGAAGAGGCGCAAATGCTGATGGGTCAGGATCCGCTGCTGGATAAACTCCTTTCGGAAATCTGGCGGCCTGAGTATTTTGCAGAAATGATCGATAAAGAGAGGATCGATCTTTTTCGTCTCCGTCAGGGTATAGGCCTCTTTCCGTCAGCGGACAGCAGGGCTATCAGACTGGTTACCGCAAAATATACCATCAACTTCACCTATGAGAAAATAGAAAAGACGGGTACCGGCCGTTATCATTTTCAAAGCAGGGATCAAAAGAAGGATCTGCGCATTAGCATTGTGCGGGATAATAGGATCATTATCAGCTATAATTTAGCCGGCCGGGCTTTGAGTGTAGCTTATATATTGATAGAAGAGAACCTGGGAGAGATAATTGAGCAGGAGCGATCGCGGCGTCTGGAGATATTCAACACAATTACCAGCCAGGGAAGGGTGCTTAAAAGCAGCGGTTATGGAAATATCCGGTTGCCGGAGGGCTTGTCCTTTGAATGGACGAATTTCGGCCGGCTCGGCTCGCAAATTTTCCTAAAAGAGGTAAAAGGAAGCGGTATTGTTGATTTTCCCTTCTTTCTGTCAGCAGAGCTGGCCGGGAAATTCGACGGGATTATTACCTTCCGTTTTGACGAATATCAGGCTGAAGAGGGAACCAGTTTCTTGTATAAAATAGATCAGAAGGGAATCAGGATGGTCTTTATCCGCTCTGAGAACATAGATGATCTGGAAGTAGGAAGAACAGGGCTTTCGCCGCTGATACTCTATTTTACCTTTGGCCGCAGTTGATGCCCCCTATTATTTTAAGCAATATATCCCACGCTTTTACCGGCCACCAGTTACTGGCCGATGTAAACTTTACTCTGCCCACGGGCAGCCGCATAGCTCTTGCAGGAGCTAACGGCAGCGGCAAAACCACGCTTATGCGTATAATTTCCGGGGCTTTAATACCCGACTCCGGTAAGGTTGTCTGCGATAAGAATGCGCGCATATCCTACCTGCCCCAATCGGGGCTTGTTCACTCAGGCTCTACTCTCTACAGGGAGGCGGAGAAGGCCTTTGCCTGGGCCGATGATCTGATCCGGGAAAAGGAGAGGCTGGAGCAAGAGCTGGCCGCCCTGACATCTGAATCAACTTCAGGGGCACAATTGCTTGATCTCCACCATGACTTATCAGAAAAACTAACCCTAAGCGGCTATTACCGGCGGGAAGAGGCTATTGGCAGGGTGCTTTCCGGTCTGGGTTTCAAAAAAGAAGAGTACTCTGAAAATACCGCCGCCTTCTCAGGCGGCTGGCAGATGAGAATAGCTCTGGCCAAAGTTCTATTGGAAAATCCCGATACCCTTTTGCTGGATGAACCTACGAATTACCTTGATCTGGAGGCGCGCAACTGGCTTGAGGGCTTTTTAGCTGATTTCCGGGGAAGCGTGCTGGTGGTTTCTCATGACCGTTACTTCCTTGATGTAACGGTGGATTCAGTGGCTGAGCTTTATTCGGGTAAGCTCAACCTTTATTCGGGTAATTACAGCGAATATGAAAGAGCGCGCGGGAAAAAGATGGAGGAAATTGAAAACCGCTACAACCGCCAGCAGGAAGAGATTGCCCGTTTGCAGGGTTTTATCCGCCGTTTCCGTTACCAGGCTACAAAGGCCAGACAGGTACAGAGCAGGGTTAAGCTGCTTGAGCGTATGGATAGAATAGAATTGCCGCCGGTGGTTAAAAACGTGCACTTCACCTTTCCTGAAGCGCCACGTTCAGCAAAGGTGGTATTGGAACTTGATGGCATCGGTAAAGCCTATGGTGACAATAATGTTTTCCAGCAGGTAAGCCTGCAGCTCTCTGCGGGGCAGAGACTGGCTTTGGTGGGAATAAATGGCGCCGGTAAATCCACTCTCATGCGGTTGATGGCCGGAGTTGAAAAGCCGGACAGCGGGATGGTGCGCTACGGCAAGAATGTTTCGGCGGGCTATTTCTCCCAGGAGCTGACAGATAAGCTTGATTATGAGGAAAGTGTGCTGGAAACTGTTGAATCCTGGGCTGCGATTGAAGATATACCCAATTTGCGGCAGCTTTTGGGCGCTTTTCTCTTTCGCGGTGATGATATTTACAAATCAGTGCGCATTTTAAGCGGGGGAGAAAAGTCCAGGCTGGCAATTTTAAGGCTGCTGCTTCAGCCGGCTAATCTGCTGTTTTTAGATGAGCCCACCAATCACCTGGATATGGCTTCAAAGGATATTCTGCTCTCGGCGCTGGAGAAGTACAGCGGCGCTTTAATTTTTGTCTCTCATGACCGCTACTTTATTGAGTCTCTGGCAAACAGGGTTTTAGAGCTTAACCGGGGCAGAGCACATTATTATTTTGGTGATTACCGCTATTATCTCTGGAAGAAAGAGGGAGAGCATAACGAAGAAATTCCGGAAAGAGCCGGGAAATGCGCGAAGCGAACGAAGCGCGTGAAACGGGCGGCGGAGAGTGACGAAGAAAAGGGGGAGGCTTATACGCGGCGCCTTAAGAGTAAGCAGCTGAAAAGCGCCTTAAGAAAGCTGGCCAGAGAAGAGGAAGAAGTAATGGCCGGGCTGGAAGAGCTGCAGCAGGAGGCTGCCATGCTGGAAGAGACCATGTCCTATGAGGAGGCATACAGGGACGGTGATAAAATGCGTGAAATTAAGCAAAAGCTTGAGCAGAACCAGCGCCTTCAGCAAGAATCCCTGAGGCGCTGGGAGATTATTGACAGAGAGCTTAAGGAGCTGTTGTAGAAGTACTGCTTATGGATGTCTACCCATGGAAATTTTAATCTTGACCAATTTTAATAACAATATTACAAATATACTTTATAAAGATAGATAATAATAAGAAAGGCGGAGCAGCAATGGGCAAAAATATAGGTTTTATCTCTTTTCGGATTTCAGGCACGGACGGCGTTTCGCTGGAAACCATGAAATGGTCTGAAATTTTAGAGAAAATGGGCCATACCAGTTATTTTATGGCTGGAGAGCTGGAAACACCGGCGGGAAGATCCATGATTGTTGAAGAGGCTCATTTCACGCATCCCAGGATCAGGGAACTCTATCTGGAGAGTTTCAATAACCGTCACCGACCCCCTGCGCTGACCGCAGGCCTTCATGAATATCGTGAGCTCTTAAAGAAAAAGATCTATGAGTTCATCAGAAAATTTAATATTGAAATTTTAATTCCGCAGAATGTGCTCACCATCCCCTTGAATATTCCCCTGGGTATGGCTATAACCGAGGTGATCGCAGAAACCGGGATCAATACTATAGCCCATCATCACGATTTTTTTTGGGAGAGGAAGAGATTCCTGCGCAACTGTGTCTGGGATTATTTCAATTCCTGCTATCCGCCCCATCTTAACTCCATTCACCACGTGGTAATCAATTCTTCCGCCCAGAACCAGCTGGCTCTGCGCAGTGGCATCTCTTCCACTCTAATACCCAATGTTATGGAATTTGAGAAACCGCCGGAGCCTATGGATGAATATGCCAGAGACGTGCGTCAATCCTTAGGCATAGCCGATGATGAACTCCTGGTACTGCAGCCCACCAGGGTGGTGCAGCGCAAGGGGATCGAGCATGCCATTGAGCTGGTGGCCCGCCTGGGCATGAAGGCCGCCCTGGTGATTTCCCACGCCTCCGGAGATGAAGGCTATGAATACCAGCAGCGTGTAAAGGAATTCGCCGCGCTTTTAAATATAAAAGCCCTCTTTGTTCAGGATATAATCGATGATACCCGGGGAACAACGGCTGACGGCCGCAAGATATACTCGCTTCAGGATATCTACCGTCACGCTGACCTGGTAACTTACCCCTCTATTGTCGAAGGTTTCGGCAATGCCTTTTTAGAGGCTATCTATTTTAAGAAACCCATTATGGTAAATAATTACTCCATCTATTCCTTTGATATCAAACCCAAGGGCTTCGATGTTATTGAGATGGATGATTTTATTTCCCAGGCTACGATTGATGATACCCGCAAAGTGCTGCAGAGTCAGGAGCGTATAAAAGAGATGGCAGAGACCAACTATGCCCTGGCTCTGCGCTACTACTCCTATAAGATACTGGAGACCAAACTGGAAGATATCCTCACAATGTTTTGGGGCAAGAATCACGATTAGGGCGGGATAAAACCCCGCTTTTTCCCGGCTTAAGTTTACTTCTTTCTCTTTCTTATTATCGGAGACGTGGTTGAAGAGTTAAACCTTACAAGTTTTTCCATATTTCGCCTTCGGCTCGAATAGATACAGTTCAACGGGTTCGATTTGATTTTGCACCATCTCATAATATTCAGGCACTATTTCGATTCCTATTGAATTTCGCTTCATTCTGTTTGCAGCTAAAATTGTTGTTCCAGAGCCCATAAACGGGTCAAGAACAGTATCCCCTTCTTTTGTGAAAAGTTTAATGAACCATTCGGGTAGTCCTTCCGGGAAGGCAGCACTATGATTTTTGTTATTACATTCTGTTGCTAAATGTAGAACATTTGTTGGATAGGCCATATCTCTGTTTAACCAATTTGAAATATTTTTCCCAAAGCCACTACCAACTCTTGATTCATCTCTTTCTTTGTCTGTTTCACTTAATTTTATCAATCTGGTTTTTGTCCAATTACCCATTGGCACCATAACTTCTTCCTGATACATGTTGAATTTTTTGTCTTTGTTGAATTGAAGAAGTCGTTCCCAGGCATCCCTGAAGCGGTTAGGCCATTTCCCTGGATAACAGTTTTTTTTATGCCAGATGAACTCTTCTGTCCAATACCATCCTTGCTTTCTCATAGCAATAATAAGTTCCATTACATAAGTGCTACGCTCACCATTAACTACTTTTTCTTTGATATTTAATATAAAGGTTCCTGTTGGTTTTAAAACCCTAAGAAGCTGTTCTGTTGTTTTAAGAAACCATTCTACGTAGTTATCAGGATGGATACCGCCATAGGTCTTTTTTCGTTGGTCAGCATAAGGAGGCGAAGTAAATATCAGATCTATTGAATTTTCTGGAAGTTTTCTCAGTTCTTCTTTGCAATCTCCAAGTAATAACTCAGTATTTATCTCCATTTTGTTTTCATCTATTCCCTTGTTTTGACTTCTAACAAATTCATGTTTTTAGAATTATATGCTGTAATTATAAAGTTTTCAACATCGGGCTCAAGGTATGAACAATAAATCTGGTTATTATAGTTAACCTATTTTTGCTCATTCCGCTCGGAAAGTGTTTCAAGCCTCTGTTTAAGCTCTTCGATTTCCAGGCTGATCATCCTGGTAAGAAGATCGGTATCTGCAAGGATTTGCGTTTGTCGTGATCGCTGTTCAAAAACCTTCCTGTTTAGAGCCTCTATTCTATAGCTCGCCTCGCCCTGATCGGACTCAATTGAATCAACAGCCTCTTTGAGTTGATCGAATAGAGTGTCTAATTTTAAGAGAATCTCTTTTTCCACGGTCTCGCTCGCTGAAGCATAAGTATCGATTTTGAGTGAAATGCTCATTTCAGCCTGCAGCAGGTCCCTCTTTAGTAGAGCGCTGGAAAAAAAGAAAGAAATTAGCAAGGTAATAAGAATGAGAGCAAAGGTTGATAAAAAGAAAAGCCTTCTCTTTCTTTCCTTAAAATATTCAAGCCCGAAATAAGCGGCCAGGTTGCCCGAATCATAGGTAAGGACCGTTTCGAAACGAGTGCGGGAGGAAGCAAAAAGCCTTAAGTAGTATTCAACCTTTCCCAGAAGTATCAGGGCGCCGATATGGCCGGGCCTTTCCAGGAGGAGTTCTTGCAGTTTCTCCCGGGCTTCCTTATACCTGGAGGTTGAAGCCAGTTCCAGAACGGTTTTATAGTCAGCATCATGGTCCATAAACTAAATTTCGGCAATCAGCTCTGCTAATTCCTCTGCTTTTTGTTTGGTTTTTTGACCGTTTTCAGGAATGGCTTTTTCCAAGAAATCGATTATATCTTTAATCTTTGCAAGTAATTCAGGATTGTCAATCTGGTCCAATTTTTTATGAGCGGTCTTGAAAATTCGTTCTATTTTCTTTTCATCAATACCATCTTTTTTGGGCCTGTTATCTGTGGGCTCTTTCCCGGAAATATCTGCTGTTTTTTCAAGCCTGTTTACATCTACCTTCATCTTCCGCTTTCTGCCGCTTATTCTCTCGTGTGCAGTTATTTCCACGTTACCATTCAGATTATATTCAAAGGCAACATCTACCGCCGATCCATCAGGGAGTTTCCTGGACAGCTTATCCATGACAAAGGAACCGATAAAGGTATTTTTCGATGCTTCCGGGTTCTCACCCTGAAAAGCCTCTATCTCAATCGCTCTCTGATTTTCTACCGAGGTGTAATATGTCCTGCTCATTGATGCCGGAATAGTAGTATTTTTATGAATAATGATACTGTAGTGATCATAGTCGACTTTTCCGGTCGGCTTGATATTAAGACACCGTATTCCCAGCGAGTGGGAGTTTACATCGATCAGGATTGTATCTATTTGTTCACCGGCGATGATGCCTCCCTGAATTGCCGCTCCCATGGCTACGCAGTAGGTGGGATCCACTTCCCTGTGAACATCGAAATTCAGGTCATCGCTCAAGGTATTGAATATCCTGGGTATATAAGTGGAACCGCCGACCAGAAGAATCTTGGTAATATCCTCTTTCTTGAGCTTGCCTTCTTTTATGACCTGTTCAACCTGTTTGAAAGTCGCGCCCAGTTTTTCTTCAATTAACCCTTCAAATTCGCTCCTGGAAACGGAAAGATCGAGGTTAATAGGTTTACCCTTGATGCTGGCAATAAACTCTTCTTTCACTTCGATCCCGGTCTCGGTAGAAAGCTGGATTTTTACGGCTTCGGCTATATTCTCCAGGCGTGCCTTGAGCCGGAGATCTTTCGGGGATACCGCGTTTTCAGGTAAATAGGAAATAAAATACTCTTCAAGCAGGCGATCGAAATCATCACCGCCGAGCTGGCTGTTCCCGTCGGAGGCAAGCACTTCGATAACGCCTTCTTCGACTATAATAAGTGAAACATCGAATGTGCCGCCGCCGAGATCATAGACGAGTATTTTTTCAAGCCCATCTTCCCGGCAGCCATAGGCAAGAGCCGCAGCTGTGGGCTCGTTGATAATCCGGACCACCTCCAGTCCCGCAATCTCTCCGGCTTTTATGGTATCTTTCCTCTGGGCGTCGGTAAAATAGGCCGGCACGGTAATAACCACTTTTTCCACCGGTAGACCCGCTTCCTTTTCAGCAAAGCTTTTCAGGGTTTTCAATATCTCGGCTGATATTTCCGCGGGTGTGTAGGATTTTCCACCCATAGTCAAGGTTTGACCGCTGCCCATTTTTCGTTTAACGGAAACTACCGTGTTTTCCGGGAAAGCGGTGTACTGGTTTTTGGCTCTAAACCCGGTGATAATCTTCCCGGAGGGATCGATCCCGACCACGGAAGGTAAATATTTCCTGCCGTTTTCGAGCGTAACCACGACCGGCTTTCCATTCTTGAGATAGGATATTTCTGACAAAGTGGTGCCCAGATCAATACCGAATATTTTATCCATATTTACTCCCATGTTACTGTTTTTTCCCTGGCAACAATTACCTTTGCAAATCTCAACACTTCTCTTTTGAAAAGCCATCCGGGTTGAATGATCTCAGATATGGACCCCGGAGCCAAATCGGATTGGTTATCCACTCCGACAGACTCATGAAGAGAGGGATCAAAGGTCATCCCGATTCCGGCTGAAGGCTTGAAATCGAAAGATACAAAGTTATTAATCAGTTTTTCATGGAAAAAAGCAATACCTTTCCTCCATTCCTCCTGGCCGGATTCTTCGACCGTGCGTTTTATCGAGTCCAGGCTGTCAAGGATGGGAATGAGCCTGGTAAAGAAGCTGCCCATTTCTTTATCGCCGGCTTCCCGGTTGGAAGGCTCCCCTCCGGCGGGTTCCCGGTCCAGAAAATCATCCAGGGCTGATTCCAGAAATCCGAGTTTCTTATAGAGTTTGGATATCTTTTCCCTGGTCTCTTCATTTTGGTTGAGGATTTTTTCCAGGATTTGCAGGATACCCTCCCCGGAAGAGCGCTCTTTCTTCATTTCATAGGGGCTGATGATAAATGGGAACCGGGGTTTGGGTTTTCTCATTTCAGGTTCCTGATTTCATCTTCGATATAATGAAAATGGTTTTGAAAATCCTCTACGTATAGTTCCGATGAGGCCAGGAAAATATGAAAAATCCTGTCTTCAAAAAGAGCAACGAAATTACACTGCTCGTGCTGAACGAGCCCCAGGTCTGAATCCTTGCGGAAAAGGGAGAGGTCCAGCTTTTTTCTCTGGACGCTGTCTTTCAGCAGGCCGTAGGCCTTTCTAATGGTCTTGAAGCCTTCAGGGTCCCTTTCCGGCGGTGAAAGCCTTACCTTTTGAAGGTATGCTTTTCTGATTTCTCCAAAAGAGGCGGTTTCCGGAACTTCAAGGATTTCATAGGGGCTCTTTATGTACGGATCAGGGGGTTTTAGATTCTTTGTGCTCATGGATTCCTGAACCTTCCCCTGGCTTTAACCTGCTTGGTCATTTCTTTATAAACGAAAACATCCTCATTGTCTTCTCTCTGTACAGCATTCTGCCGGAGCTTGCCCAGGTAGTTGAGGGTCTCCTCTTTTTCACCAATCTCATTCAGGATGAGCAGGTGAAGGAACCTGTCGTCCTCATCCGCACCATCCGACTCAATCAGTTTTAAAGAATATATCTTTGCCAGGCACGGCTTTTTATAATCAAAAAGCAATTCGGCTATATTATATAAGTTATAACCCGGTCGGTTAAGACCGGAATCACACATTCTTATGGTGTTTTGCGGATCATCAAATTGGGCTAAAAACTTAACGATCTTTTCAAATATCATCATACTTGCTGTACATCCGCAGGCGATAATGCGATCGAATGCTTTACGGGAAAAATCCATCAGGCCGTCCTCATAGAAAGACATGCCCAGTTGAAACTCACTCATATGATCTCTTGCTTTTTTCAGGGCCTGCTCGAATTTGTTCCATGCTTCTTTCTTTTTACCTTTTTTCAGGAGGAAATATCCTTCCAGATACCGGAGCCGGTCGTGGAAGCCGCCGAGCTTTTTTACCTCTTTCATCAATCTTTTGGTTTCTTCAGGGTCCCGGTTACGGAGGGGCCAGGCGGTATGGATGTAGCAATAGGCAAGGCCCTTTTTATAAAAAAAATTCTCAGGATCTTTTTCCAGCTCCTTTCTGTAAATAGACATCAAAGAATCTAATTGCTTATTCTTCTGCAATTCCATGATGTAGGAGAATAAGTATTCATCATTTTCCGGCTCCAGTTCGTACAGCCTCCCTGCATAGAGCAAGGCTTCCCGGGAATTATTGAGATCTCCGGAAATGGTCACCAGGGCTTCAAGAGCTTCCCGCTCATCTTTAGTGATTGTTAATACTTCCTTGAAATACTTTTGCGCTTCTTTCGGTTGACCGTTGTGAAGGAAATTTTGGGCTATATATTTGCAGGCGGTTGTGTAAGCCAGGCAGATTTCCACGGGATCCGATCTCTTCGGCTTCTTCTCCTGTTTCAGGAGCCTGATCCAGATTCCATTGGCTTCATCGTACTTGTCCATTTTTTGATATAACAGCGCCGTATTATGTAATACGGCGGGAGTCTTGTTTTTTATATCCAGGAAATAGGCCAGGGCGCTTTCCAATTGATTCGCTTCAATCTTTTTTAGGCCCAGGTTAAAGTAAAGCTCATCCCGGAGTGAATTCAGGGCGTTGGACTGAATTCCTTTTTCGCGCAAGAGCTTATCCAGATAATCAATTTCACTGTAATTTTTTTCTCGGAAAAGGGTGCGGAGGTGTATATCGATTAATTCGGGAAAAGGATTCTGTTTGATAAGGTTCCTGATTTTTACTTTATTTCTTTTATGGATTGCTGAGAGGAGCAGGAGGTAGGCAGCCAGGGAATCAAACCCGGGTTTCTTTTGCAGAAGCTTGAGCTGGGGCTCCGGATCATTTGCAGCGGAAAAAAGTAGAAATGCCTGGCCAATATTTTTAAGCGCATTATTGTTAGTTTCAATTTGCGCTGCGTTTTTAGCGCTTTTCAGGCTTTTCCAGAAGCGTATGAGCTGGGAATTTTCAATTGCCGGGTCGCCCGGCAGCTTCCGGGGCAAAGAGCGGTTATGCTCTATAAAATGGGAAAGGAGCAACTGGTGGAAATCATCTTTTAACTCTTTCCAGAGATTCATACTGGCGGATAATTGTCCCATCTTTGCCAGGCAAACAGCCTTAAAAAAGAGATAACGGCTGATGTTGCCCGGGTCCCTGGTTATTGCTTCATCCAGATAATTCAGTGAACTCTCATAATTGCTTTTCACACAAAGAGAAGAGGCACAGCGGAATAAGAGTTCGCCTTCAATTACAGCGCTCCGCTTCTTTGCTGTTTTATTGGTCCAGGTGCGGTAGCAGGAAAGAGCCTGGAGCCATTCATCGGCTTTCCATAAGGATTTGAAAGTCTGCAAAATTTGTACCGGCGCCTGCTGCAGGTCCGGATGGAATGACTGTTTTCGTTTAAACTGTTTTTTGGATTTTTTTGACATACTTTCAGCTTAACTTAAATTTTAAACCTTTATTTAGTCAATTTACCTAAAGGCTAAGATTACCCATCGCAGATTACATCCGCAACCAAAGTTCTTAAGGCAGAAGTCCAATTCAATATATTCGGGCGTCCACAGGACTTCCTGCGGTCGCTGACTTTAATATTTCTTGTTAAAATAACAAGCTTTTTAGCTATCATAGCCTATGGCAGCCTGCCCCGGGTGAGCATGGGCGACATCTGCTCAGCAGCCACGGCTTTACCGAAGTAGTAACCCTGGAAGGTGTGGCACTTCTTTGAAGAGAGGTATTCGAATTGAGTCTGCGTTTCCACTCCCTCGGCTACCAGCTCGAGGGCCATGCTGTGAGCCAGGGCAATGATAGTATTGATAATTTTTTCATTGGTCGGATTGTGAAGATTCATCACAAAGGAGCGGTCGATTTTTATAATGTCCACGGGAAACTGGGAAAGATAGCTTAAAGAGGAATAGCCGGTGCCGAAATCATCTATAGCAATACGGATACCTGCTTTATTCTTTTTTAGTTCCTCCATAATCGTCCTGGCTTCCGCCGGATTTTTCATAATACTGCTTTCGGTGATCTCTATTTTGAGCTTTGCCGGATTGATTCCGGTTTTATCAATTATTTTTATGAGTTTTTCAATAATCTTCGCCTGATTGAACTGCCGCAAAGAGAGATTTATGGACATGTCTATATCGGTAAAACCATGATCATGCCACTTTTTCAACTGCCTGCACGCGGTTTCAAAGACCCAGTCACCAAGGGGAATAATCAGGCCGGTCTCTTCGGCAATCGGAATGAACTCTTTGGGTGGGATATAGCCCCTTTCCGGATGGGGCCATCTGATTAATGCCTCTATTCCTTTTATCGTGCCGTCATTAGCTACCAGGGCCTGGTAGTGCAGCTTAAAGGTGTTGTCTTCCAATGCGTTCCTGATGCCGTTTTCGATAAGCAGCCTTTCAGTGGCCCGCCTATTCATTTCCTGGTTAAAATACATATAGCGGTTGCCGAGCTCCTTGGCTTTATACATGGCCACATCGGCGCTGCTGATCAAAGAGGTGGGATCCTGGCCGTTAGCCGGTATCATGGCAATGCCTATACTGACACCCAGGTTGATCTTGGAAATAGTCTTGTGTTCTTTTACAAAGTAGGACCGTTTAACACTGTCAATGATTTTTTGCGCTACTACTGCAGCATCTGTCGATTTTTGGAGATTGGTGAGCAGTATTACAAATTCATCACCGCCGAAACGGAAAAGATCTTCCTTCGTTCTTGCCGGAGAATTTACATCATCACTGAAGCGGTAGACAATATCACTTTCCCGCAGGCAGTTGCTCAACCGCCGGGCACATTCCATTAATATCATATCGCCAATATTATGACCAAGGGTGTCATTTACCTTTTTAAAGCCATCCAGATCCAGGAAAAAAAGAGCGCCCATTATGTTTTCAGAACGTTTGACCAGGGAAAGAAAATTATCAAGTGAAATATTAAAGAAATCCCTGTTCCCGAGGTCGGTGAGCCGGTCATGATAAGCAAGGTACTTCAATTTGCGCTCGGTTTTTTTCCGTTCGGTGATATCGCGTACAATACAGGTAAGAACCCGACTGCCGGCCACACTGCGTGAATTGCCGAATGATATTTCAAGGGGGATGATCTCACCTTTCCTGGTCTTCCCCAGTATTTCCAGGGTATTGGTCAGGCTTTTTGCTTTCCGGTGTTGATCGTCAATAATAAAATATTTCTGGAAGGTAGCGTTATGTCTTTTATATATGGAGGGAGGAAAGAGCAGGTCGAACCCTTTCCCTTTCAGTTCCTCGCTGCTATAGCCAAAAACCGATTTTATGGCTGTATTGGCAAACTGGATGGTGAAGTCCTGGTTTATCTGCAGGATTGCATCAGAGGTGGTCTCTGATAATGCCCAATAGCTGTCTCTGCTGGCCTTAAGCTCTCTGAAAAGCCTTTTATGTAAGGTAAGATCACGGGCAAAGGCGATAATGTTATTCTGTTCATTTTGCTGTTTAGGCAGGAAGGAGAGCTCAATATTGAGTAAGCCGCCTCTTTGGTGAAGGGCGGTAATAGAGAGGGTCTCTCTGGCTGGAAGAGTCGCTTTCGGACTGATTCTTTGCCCGTTGCAATTTTCCAGTTTTTTCTGAAACATTTTTTTGGAATCACCAACGATCAGGGTAATAAACTTTTTATTGAGCACTTCTTCAAAAGTATAGCCGAAGATCTCAGTAAATGCGGAATTAGTATAGGTAATTGCACCTCTACTGTTTAGAGCTAAAACAGCATGCCAGGTATGTTCAAAGATTTTCTTACTGCTATCATCCATAGGCTATTATTCTTCCTCAAGAATACAGTATAAGGCATCAGTTTTTTAAAACAATCCTTTCATCCTCTTTTCTTTTTACAAAACCATCGCTTTCCATCTTATTGAGCAGGGGGATTATATATTTCCTCGAAAGAGCTGATTTTGCTTTTGCATCGGGTATTGTAAAGCGGGAACCGATAGCCATACCACTTATAATCGAGTTTACACAATCGGAATAAACTTCTGGATGATAATAGAGATTCCCGTCCAGATTGATAATAAGCCCTGCCCTTGCCAGATTCCTTAGCTCTCTCTGCGCACCCGGGATATTCAGTTTAGAGAGTTCAAGTCCGGTTTTTCCGGCTTTTTCCGATCTTAATAGGAGATCTTTCCCCAGAGGTGAGAGAGCCGGTATCTTGTTGGTTGATCCGCATATTATTGAACCTTTTACGTTAAGTTCTCCCGCTTCTACCATTGAATTGACTATAACTCTTATTACAGCCTCTGGAATTTTCATTTTCCCCGGCAGTTCCGGAATTCCAATCCCTCCGGATGCTGCCGCCAGTTTTTTAATCATGCCGGTATAATGAATGAGTCTATCTTTCCTGAAGAGCCATTCTCCGGCGGCAATGGTATTTTCAACCAACGATTCTCCGGTTAAGGATGGGGAAAGGACTTTAATCTCCCTTTTCTCGATATATCCCTGTAAACGGAAAAGGATACCTGAATTACTTCTACCCTTCAGATTATCCGGAAGTTCAGCTGCAATTTCAACGATTTTCCTTCGATTTTCCCTATCAGTCTTCCCGATCCAGAAAATATTTCCACCACCAATAATGGTGCTGCCTCCATGCCTTATTAGCAGGAAAGGCTGGTTCCAGCGGGCCGCAACAGGGTGTTTCAGAATGATTCTGCCGATGCGCGAATCTTTCAGGAAGTGGATTTCCCCCAGCCGGTGAGCTGTACCCAGGGCAATTTCAACCTCTGAATGGTTCCTTATATTATGTTTTACCCTTTCCTTTTTAAGTCTGAAAATGAACTCTGAAACTGCCAGAAAATCACTCTCTTCTGTTGTTAAACAGGCCCCTCTGTGTATTTCATCTCTTTTGAGATTTATAATATTTATTGCCAGCCGGGATACTGGAACAGCTTCATCCACACTGGAATTATATGATTGAAGACTCCGTATCCTTACCGGTTTTTTTTCCGGAAGACAGAAAAGTTTTGTTTCTCTGTCGATACCTTTTCCCTTCAGACTACCGGTAATAATGATTCCTGAACCCTTTACATTAAATACTCTGTCAACATAGAGAAAGGGAAAAGATTCGCCGGATCTCTTTATCTTTCTCAGTTCTGATAAAATCAGTTCTTTCAGCTTATCTATATTTTTACCTGTTATGGCGGAAACTGATACTGATGGAACATCAAGTCCGGTGATAGATTTAATTTTATCCAGAGAGTCCTTTTCTACTTCTCTGATTCTATCAGGTGAAGCAATATCACACTTTGAAATAACAAGGATAATATCTGTAATTCCAAGATAATGGAGCACAAGCAGGTGGTCTCCGGATTGCTGCATCCAGCCGTCGTCTGCTGCAACAACGAGCAGGGCTAAATCAAGACTCCAGGCTCCGGCAACCATGTTGCGGATAAACCTTTCATGTCCGGGAACATCAATTACACCAACAGGCTCACCTCCGGAATCCAGGAAGTGGGCAAATCCCAGGTCGATAGTCATTCCTCTTTTTTTTTCTTCAGGCAGGCGGTCGGTATCAATACCGGTAAGCACCTTGATAAGCAGGGTTTTCCCATGATCAATATGACCTGAGGTTCCAATTGTGAACATCAGGGTTTATTCCCTGATAGTAATGATTTTAATGCATTTCTTATATGAGCGGTATCTTCCGGGAAAAGAGTTGCTGTATTTAGATGAACAGAGTCCTCATTGATTATTCCTATTATTGGCGGGTCATATTCCCTTAATTGCTTTAAAATATCCGTTGCTTTTCGGTTCAGAGATATTTTAATTGCCCATGAGGCAAGAGACTTTAAGGGCGAGCTTCCCCCGCCGGCTAACATTGTGGCAGGCACAATAGAAAAACACTCTCTGTTTAAACCTCGCAGGATTTTCTGCGCTTTGGATTTCAACTCTTTTTCCGGGAGATTGAGAATAAGCTCTGTATGCCCGGTTTCTTCCTTATTAAGTTTCCGTATCAGGAACTCTTCGAGGAGAGATAGTATTGTCTTCCCTGGTCTGAAAATCCTCATAAGGGGATGGCTGCTCATTTTTTCAATGAGTTTCTTTTTTCCAACGATGATTCCTGATTGTGGGCCTCCAAGCACCTTATCTCCGGAAAAACAGACCAGGTCGGCGCCGTCTTGAATATGCCGGATAATCGGGGTCTCTCCGGATATCTGTTCGGTTGTCACTCCGGAACCCTGGTCAACGGCAAGAATGACCCCTTCCGGTAAATTTGAAGAGAGATCGGATATAGTGGGTTTAGCGGTAAAACCCGCTATTACAAAATTAGATGGATGTACCGAGAGTGCCATTGCCGTATCCGGACTCACTGCATTCAGGTAGTCTTCAGTAGTTGTTATATTCGTTGTGCCAACCTCGACGAGTCTGCAGCCTGAAAGGGCAAGGATGTCAGGTATTCTGAAACCGCCTCCTATCTGTATCTGTTCGCCTCTGGAAACAATAACCTCTTTGTCCCCTGCCAGCGCTGAAAGCATAAGAAAAACGGCAGCAGCATTATTGTTGACAACAAGAGCAGATTCCGCCTTTGTAAGCAGAGAGAGAAGGTCGGGAATCAGACCCCCTCTGGACCCCCTTTTACCCGTCTGCAGATTGAATTCAAGGTTGGAATAGGTCGTGTTGACCGTGGCGGCTTCCTGCCAGACAGAGGCCGCTAGCGGAGAGCGTCCCATGTTTGTGTGGAGAATTATACCTGTAGCATTTATTACCCCTCTGATTCGCCGGTTATATACCTGGCTGCACTCTTCGCTGATTTTTTCAATAAGCTGTGTTAAACTGCCGGCAGGATTTCCCGCCAGCAGTTTCTTTCTTTCATCAGTTATTATTCTTTGACAGATTTCGCTGACCAATGGTCTGCTTATGCGATGAAACCAGAGATTCATATCCTGGTGAGAGAGTAATTTTTCTATCTGTGGTAATTGTGCTAATAGATTATGCCTTTTGATATTCACATAAGTATCTTGACCTTTTCCGGATGTGGCAGGAATCGAACCTGCCGCTGCTTAACACAGCCAACGGTTTTGAAGACCGCGGAAGCCACCAGACCCCATCAGCATCCTTGTTAAACTAATATAGTAAGGATAAAGAGATGATGTCAATATTATATTGTCATTACCTGTTTCGAGTTCATAAGTTTTTCAGTTATATCATACATATTTGAAACCCTTCCGACTTTAAGTTTGTCCTGTAGTTTCAGATATTCCAGGCATGTTCCACAGACCAATATATCCACTCCGGATTTCTCCAGCTTTTTCAGGTTTCCAATTGAGTCAGAGCCTTCAACCGTCAGGCGTATTCCATCATTCATAAAAATGAGAACTCCTGGTTTATTTTCCAGTTCGGCTAAGGTGTAGATAAAACCCTTCATTAGAAGTTCACCCAATTCGGGGTTTTTATTCCCAATTTTATCAGCATTAAAGAATATTATTTTCCCCATCGGCCTTTCGTCCATCGGGCAGCCATCTGCCTGATTTTCTACCACCGAATGGGCCGGGGCAGGTTCCTTTTCCGGTTTTCCTGTACTAATTGATATTATATATTCCTCACCGGATTCAATGATATTTGTTACTTCGAGTTTTACATAGTTTACATATTTTAGAATATTTTCTTTAGCTGCTGAACTGTTGACTGTTATTTCAACAACATCCGGGTCTCCTGTATCAATAGCTTTTTTTACCAGCATCAACGGCTGTGGACAGGGTAGGTTTCTTGCATCAATCAATTTTTTCATAGCATTTTCCACCTTCTTCGTGTTCTTTTATAAGATATCCATGTTCATAGGTCAGGTTAGATAATAATAAGTTTAAATCGCCCGTATAATCGGTAATGAGGAGACTGAACCCGCATTCAGAACTGATCTCTCTGGGAGTTGGAATCAGATCCATCTTCTCGGTTTTAGATTTAAGCTGCTTCTCTGTTTTAAGGGCCTGGTGTGTGGAAAAAAATGTTATGAGAAAGTTATTCGCTGATTTCAATTATTTCTCTGTTTGTGGTTGTTTTTCCGATTATAGAGGCAAGGTGATCTGTTGTTTTTAATTTTTCCAGTATTTCATATGCAAAACTATCAGGTACTGCAAATAAGAGTCCCCCGGAAGTCTGTGGATCAAAAAGAATATCAAGAACTTCGGTGGAAATTCTGTCCGAATCTTTGATATATTTCAACCGGTACTCTTTGTTCCTGTATGTCCCTGCAGGAATAAGTCCCATGGATATATAATCCATGGCATTGGGAAAAAGAATAATAGACTTATAATCAATCTCCATTCCGGCTTCTGAGCCGGATATCATTTCACATGCATGTCCGATAAGGCCGAAGCCTGTTACATCAGTACACGCAGATACAGGATACTTGCTTATAATTTCAGCAGCCCTTCTGTTCAGGGTTGTCATAGATTTGATTGCCTGATTCATTGTTTCTTTTGAGACCATTTCAGCTCTCAGGGCGGTATTTATTGCTCCCGTACCAATAGGTTTTGTCAGGATAAGAGTTTCGCCGGGTTTCAGTGTATTATTGCGAAGTGCTTTGTCCGGATGAATCAAACCGGTAACTGCATAACCGAATTTCAGCTCTTTATCTTCCAGGCTGTGGCCCCCTACAAGTGCCGCCCCCGCCTCAATAAGCTTATTTAAACCGCCCTCCATTATTTTTCTTAGATGTTTCATGTCCAGAGTATCTTTCGGAAATCCTACAATACTCAAGGCTGTAATGGGAGTTGCTCCCATGGCATAGATGTCGGAAAGGGCATTTGCAGCAGTTATCTGGCCGAATATGTAGGGGTCATCTACAATGGGAGGAAAAAAATCAACTGTCTGAATCAACGCAAGATCTTCTGATATCTTATAAATGGCTGCATCCTCACCTGTCCTGAAAGCGGCAATCAGATCGGGATATTCGGGTTGACTTAATCCGCAAAGAGCTCTATCAAGAGTTCCGGGCCCCAGTTTTGCGCCACAGCCTGAAAAGCGGGTATATTTTGTGAGTTTAATTCTATCTGTCATATCATACCCCTGAATGTTTTTATTGTTTCCTCTATTTCCTCGTCCGTGGTAAAATAGCCCGGTGAGAGTCTAACTGTTCCGCCGGAAGCGAAGGTGCCTATTGTCCGGTGAGCTGACGGTGCACAGTGGAGTCCCATTCTTACAGCTATATCTTTCCGGTCCAATATAAGAGTTATTTCCGAGATACTCATTTTTTCATGGATGAGTGAGATAACTGCAGTACTTTCAATACTTCCACAAGCGCTAAATAGTTTCAGACCCGGGATCTCTTTGAGACCCGAAATTAACATCTCCCTGAGGAGGTTTTCTTTTTTTCTGACTTTTTCTATACCTGTCTGATTTAGAAAATATACCGACTCACCAAGACCCGAAATTCCTGCAATGTTAGGGGTGCCGCTCTCGTATTTATCCGGCATGAAGTCCGGTTGAACTTCCTCTATAGATCTGCTGCCTGTTCCTCCATAAAAGAGGGGAGCAGGTATTACACTCTCCCTGATGTACAATCCTCCGGTTCCTGTAGGACCAAGCAGCCCTTTATGTCCTGAAAAAGCGAACATATCTATTTGGGTATCTTTGAGCGAAACAGGGTAGCTTCCGGTTAGCTGTGCCCCATCCACACAGACTGTTATACCCTTTGATGCTGCAAGAGAGGCCATCTTTTCAAATGGAGAAATAACACCTGTAATATTAGAAGCTGCGGTAAAGACCAGTAAATCCGGAATTATTTTCAATTTTTCCTTAAAATCCGCTATATCAGGAAACCCTATACTATCTGATAAGAATTTTATTACCTTTATTCCTTTTGTTTTTTCCAGAAAATGCAGAGGTCTCATTACTGAATTATGTTCCATAAAGGAAGTTAAAACCGTTGCACCTTCTTGAACCATTCCTATAATTGCAATATTGAGAGCTTCTGTTGCATTTGAAGTAAAAATTATCCTTTCGCTTTCAACTACTCCAAGTAATTTCGCCAGGCTTTCCCGGCAGTTGAAGATCAGGCTGCTGGATTTTCTTGCCAATGAATGAGAAGCTCTTCCTGCATTTGCTCCTATTTCTGTTAAAAATCTGTTAACCGACTGAGCAACTCCCGGAGCCTTCGGAAAAGATGTTGCAGCATTATCAAGATAGATCATTTCACCGACAATAATAAGAAAAAGTATTACGTGGTTCAATACAAAAATCACCTGAAAGCCTGAACTCTGCCGGGGGATAGGCAAAAAAAAGCAAAAAAACTGTGGATAATGTGAAAAAAATAACATAAAGCCTTGACACAGTAACAATATATCTATATATCTTAGCTTGTGATGGCAAAGAGCAAGATTAAAGTAACGGAATCTGATAATTCTGTGATGAGATTACTGAAATACAAAATCACCCTTAAACGGCTAAAAAGTTTAGGCCTGGTAAAAGTTTTCTCTGACAACCTTGCAGATTCCATTGGGGCATCTTCCGCTCTTGTGAGAAAAGATTTCTCCTTATACGGGATATCAGGAAATAAAAAGGGCGGCTACAACATTGATGAAATTATTGAGAAGCTGGATTCAATTTTAGGTAAGGATAAAATCCTGAAAGTTGTTATTGCCGGGGCCGGAAAGCTGGGAACCGCACTGCTTCATTATAAGGGTTTTGAAGAAGAACATATCAAGATATGTGCCGCTTTTGATAATAATCCTGATAAGCTTGACAAAGATGCTCCTGTTCCTGTTTTACCGATTGAACAATTAATAAGCTATGTACAGGAAAATAAGATAAAAACGGGCATTTTAACACTTCCCGATGAAGCTGCCCAACGCGCAGCCGATTTGATGATTCTAGGCGGTATAAAGGGAATATTAAATTTTAGCCAGATTCAGCTCAGGTTACCGGAACATTGCATTGTTAATAATGTCAATCTTGAATTGGAACTTGGGAATTTAGCTTATTTTGTTAATAAAATGGATAAAAAGGCAGTAAATGATTAGAAACAAATTGTTTGCCGGTTTTGCTCTGATGGTATTAATCTTCGGAGGACTCTCTGCTTTTATCAGTGTTGGTGTTATCAAAGAGCAGGTTGTTAAAGAAGCTCAAACCAGTGTCAAGCTCAATTTAAACAGCGCCTGGGGTATTCTAGATTCAGAGCTGAACAGGATAGAAACGGTACTCGAACTGGTTTCCGACAAACAATTAATTGTGGATTCATGTTTTGAACAAGATTGGTCAGAGCGGGAAATACAGAACAGGCTTGAACTAATACGAATTAATAGCGGATTTGATTTCTTAACCCTGGTTTCACCAAAATCTGAAGTTGTTATACGCTCTGCCGCTCCTTATAAAACAGGTGATTATAGAATAGCCAGCAACCCTGTTCAAAAGGCTCTTAAAGGAGAAAGTGTAACCAGCTATGAGCTCCTGTCAGTCAAGGAACTTGAAAATGAGGGTGAAGGTTTGTCTGAAAAGGCTTATACGGTTCTTGAGGATACACCGCGTTCGCGGCCCACAGCAAAAATCGCAGAAACCAGGGGCCTGGTAATGCTTGGCGCTGTGCCGGTAAGGAGCGGGAATCAGGTACTGGGCGCCCTTTATGGAGGTGTGCTTGTTAATAGAAATGAGGAAATTGTAGATAGAATCAAAGACATGCTTTTCAAGAATGAGCAATATAACGAAAGGAGTACAGGCACGGTTACAATATTTCTCAATGATACCCGAATTGCCACAACTGTAAGACTCAACAACGGCAACAGGGCTATCGGCACAAGGGTTTCGAAAGAGGTTGCAGATACAGTGCTTGATAATGTCCGCATCTGGCAGGAGCGGGCATTTGTTGTTAACGACTGGTACCTGACGGCATATGAGCCGGTACTTAACAGTCAGCAACAGGTAATCGGAATGCTCTATGTCGGTCTTCTTGAAAAACCATTTATTGACCTGATAAGAAGTACAATTTTACGGTATGTTTATCTTTCCCTTATCGGCTTTGTTCTATCTTTGCTGTTTGCCTTCTTTTTGGCAGGACGCATAGCAAAACCCCTGCATAGTCTGGCTCAAGCTGCCAGGAAAATGCGCAAGGGGGAAATGCCGGAACCTGTTTTTTGTAAAAGATCAACCAGGGAAACCGCTCTTCTTATGGAGGCTTTTAATGAAATGGTTTCCTCCCTGAGTGAACGGGAAAACAGCCTTAAAAATGCCAATGAGAAATTAGGGGTATTAAATGAATCGCTTACAGTTGTTAACCGCAGTTATATGGAAACAGTAGGGTTTATTTCACATGAGCTAAAGAGCCCGTTGGCCACCATTATGAATTATGTATACCTGATACAGGAAAAGAAATTCGGGCCTCTTACTGAAAAACAGGAAAGGGGAATAAAGAATATTGATGATAATGTCAGGCTGCTTGTGGAAATGGTCAGGCATTATCTTAATCTTTCCAGGATCGAAAACAATGAACTTGAACCGGTGGTTTCAAGGGTCCTGCTTAATGAAGAGGTTTTAGATCAGCTTATTGATTCATTTCAAGCTTCCACGGATGAACGTAACATTAAGATAATTAATAACATCCCGGCTGATACTATTCTTAAAACAGACTTGAATATGACCAGAGAGGTTTTTGAGAATTTAATAAGTAATGCGGTTAAGTATGGCAGGGATGGTGGAACAATTAAACTTGGGGCGATTGTAGAAAAGGACTTCATTCGTTTTAGTGTGTTCAATGAAGGTGAAGGTGTAGCGCCTGAACAGATAGATAATCTATTTAAGAAATTTTCCAGGCTGGAGAATGAAAAAGAAGCAAGAAAGAGAAGAGGAACCGGGTTAGGATTGTTTATTACTAAAAAAATTATAGAAGCCCACGGTGGTAAAATAACGGTAAAATCTACTCATAATGAATGGATTGATTTTGTTTTTACACTGCCGGTATATAAAATAGCGGAAAAAAAAGAAAAGACAGTTAAAGGAGAAGAAGAATGAGCACACCATTGGAATTAATAAAGAAGCGTAGAACACAGGCTGTCCACGATATAGTTGAAAAAGGTTATTTGAAAACCAGGATATATATCTGCATGTCAACCGGAGGTCTGGCGGCGGGTGCACAGGAAGTTTATGATGTTTTTAAATTTGCTATTGAGGATGGCAGTCTTAAAGATGTCTATTTAAGTCCGAAAGGTTGTCCCGGACGGTGCAGTCTTGATCCACTGGTTGAGGTTATTATGCCTGGCAAGATCCCTATTAAATATCAGAAGGTTACTCCCGACAGAGCCCGTGGAATTATTGAACGGCATTTAAAGAAAGGTGAAGTTATTAAAGATTGGCAAATTCAGTAAAGGAATGGAGATATATAATGGCGAAAGATAGCAAGGACTACGTAATAACATTATGCCAGTGCCCGGATTGTATAAAAAATGGCGCTAAAGAAAATGAGAAAATCCTTGAGGAACTGATTGGTATTCATGATCTTTCAGAAAGAGTGAAAATAACTATTTCCGGATGTCTGGGCATGCAGGAATATGGGCCTCTGGTTATTGTTAACCCCGGATATGTAATTTATGGCAATGTGAAGCCAGTTGATATTAAGGAGATTGTGGAAGAACATATATTACAGGATCGACCTGTTGGCAGATTAGCTATTAAGCCGAATAATCTATTTAACAAATCCTATAGAATTTTTGGCGATGTTAATTTTTTTGGCAAGCAGATGAGGGTTGTATTAAGGAACTGCGGAATTACTAATCCTGAAAGTATAGACGATTACCTTGCTTTGAGAGGCTACGAAGCCTTAGCCAAAGTACTAACGGAAATGTCCCCGGAAGAAGTCATAGCAGAAGTAAAAGCTTCCGGTCTTCGCGGCAGAGGCGGGGCTGGGTTTTCTACCGGTTTGAAATGGGAATTTGCAGATAAAGAAAAGAGTGATATTAAATATATTATATGCAACGCAGATGAAGGCGACCCTGGTGCATTTATGGATGGAAATACAATAGAGGGTGATCCACATACTGTTCTGGAAGGAATGGCAATAGCCGGTTATGCAATAGGAGCAAATAAAGGTATTGTTTATATACGGGCAGAGTACCCTTTAGCTGTTAGAATGTTGAAAATAGCTATAGCAGCTGCAAGGGAGGAAGGGTTTTTAGGAAACAATATTTTCGGTTCTAATTTTTCTTTTGATATTGAAATACGCCTTGGCGCCGGCGCTTTTGTTTGTGGTGAAGAGACTGCTTTAATTCATTCTATAGAGGGTTACCGTGGAATTCCTACACCAAAACCACCTTTCCCGGCAAAGGAAGGTCTTTTTAAATATCCAACAATAATTAACAATGTAGAAACATTAGCAAATATCCCGGTTGTAATTCTTGATGGGGCAAAATGGTTTAAATCCATTGGCACGGAAAAAAGCAAGGGCACAAAAGTTTTTGCATTAGCGGGTAATGTAAGAAATTCCGGGCTGATAGAGGTTCCAATGGGAACGACTTTAAGAGAAATAGTCTATGATATCGGCGGTGGTATTCCTAATGGTAAAAAGTATAAAGCTGCTCAAACAGGGGGACCTTCCGGAGGCTGTTTACCGGTTCAATGCCTGGATGTAGAAATCGATTACGAA
The DNA here is from genome assembly GCA_030604195.1 of Spirochaetales bacterium. Taxonomy (GTDB): domain Bacteria; phylum Spirochaetota; class Spirochaetia; order SZUA-6; family DRHE01; genus DRHE01. Next base: position 21,825 of record JAUVWI010000013.1, on the reverse strand, counting down.
TCTCTTGCCGAAGCAGGATCAATAATGGGATCAGGCGGGCTGATTGTTGTTGATGAAAACACATGTATGATAAATCTGGCAAAATACTTTCTTGAATTTACAAAAGAGGAATCATGCGGCAAGTGTACACCCTGCCGGGAGGGAATAGCAGGAATGCATGATATCCTGAGCCGCATAACTGAAGGCAGGGGAAAGATGGAAGATCTTGATACATTGGAAAACCTTGCCAATACAATAAAAAGTACGGCTCTCTGCGGTTTGGGTCAATCAGCGCCAAATCCGGTTATTGCAACACTGAGATACTTCCGTGAGGAATTTATAGAACATATTCGGGATAAAAAGTGTTCAGCAGGTGTATGTAAGGAACTTACAGGAGCTCCCTGTCAGGCTGCCTGCCCGCTTGGTACGGAAGCGTGGCGTTATATTGCTCATCTGCAGAGAAAAGAATATGACCAGGCCTATATTGCCATCAGAACGCCCAATCCTTTTCCTTCTATTTGTGCTCGTGTATGTAATCATCCTTGTGAAAGGAGCTGTAGAGCAGGTAGAAGCGGTGGTGAAGCCGTAGCAATCAGAACACTCAAAAGATTTGTTACTGATAACATTGATCCTTCAATTTATAAACCCGAACGTGTGAAACTTGAAGGGAAGGCAGTTAAAAAAGTTGCTGTAATTGGCGCCGGTCCTGCTGGTTTAAGCGCTGCGCATATGCTCTCTTTGCAAGGATATCCGGTAACGGTTTTTGAGCAGGAAGAGAAAGCCGGTGGTTTGCTTCGTTCAGGAATACCGGCATACAGGCTGCCAAGAGATATCCTTGACAGGGACATTCAAGCATTAATTGACGAAAATGTAGCTTTTAAAGGAAATACAAGACTTGGACGAGATATAACGGTTGACGGATTACTCAACCAGGGGTTTGAAGCGGTTTTTATTGCAATAGGCGCCCATAAGAGTTTATCACTTGGAATCGAAGGAGAGGAAAAAGAGGGCGTTTTTAATTCCATGAATTTCCTTAAAGCATACAATCTAAAAGGGGAAAAATTATCTAAAGGCCATGTCGGCATAATTGGGGGTGGTAATTCAGCTATGGATGCAGCCCGAATATCTATAAGACAGGAAGGGGTCGAAAGCGTTACCGTTTTTTATAGACGTTCCCGCGAAGAGATGCCTGCCATAAATGAGGAGATAGAAGAGGCTCTTGAGGAAGGAATAATACTGAAAACATTAATTGCTCCGAAAAGGATAATTAGTACAAACGGCCATATTAAAGGAATTGAATTCCAGAAGAATGAATTGGGAAAAGTGGATGATTCAGGAAGGCGCAGACCATTACCAATAGAAAATTCAGAGTATATAGAAACAATTGATACGCTGATAGTAGCTATAAGTGAAAAACCTGATATGGATAATTTTGACGGAGACCATATAGCTGCAACAAAGCAGGGAACCGTAATGGTAGATTCCGATACTTTTGCTACCAGCCGTGCAGGTGTGTTTGCCGGCGGTGATGCAGTTACAGGGCCCAATACCGTTGTTGAGGCTATAGCCGCAGGGAAAAAAGCAGCAATAATAATCGAAAATTACTTAAAAGGAAAAAATCTAAAGGTTGAACCGACAGTGAACCTGCCTGAATATTATATACCTCAATTACCGGTTGAGGATGAAGAAGAAACAGAAGGTGTTGAAAGATGCAGAACATATAAACTCCCGGCAGAGAATCGCAAAGGTGACATTGAAGTAGAGCGAACCATTTCTGAAGAAGAAGCAATTTGTGAAGCCGAAAAGTGTTTGCGATGTGATCTTGAGTTTACAAAGGCAATTGTTAATTAATAAAAATATAGACTTGAAATATTGGAGGTTCCTATGTGTGAAGAAAAACAGAAGATGGACAAAATAAAAACGTTTATAGATAATACAAAAACAAAAGAATATACAGATTCTTTTCTTATAGAAGTTCTACATAAAGTTCAGGAATCTTATCGTTACTTAAGGAAAGATGTCCTTGCTAAAGTTGCAGAGCTTATGGATATTTCTAAGTCCCGGGTTTGGGGAGTAGCTTCCTTTTATAACTACTTCAGCCTTAAGCCCAGGGGAGAATACGTAATATCAGTTTGTCACGGTACTGCCTGTTATGTAAAGGGCGGAGAGAACATATTAACTGCAATTATAGAGGAACTGGGTATAGAGGAAGGGGAAACAACAGAAGATATGATGTTTACCCTATTGACTGTACGCTGTTTAGGAGCATGTGCCCAGGCTCCGGTTATGATGATTAATGGTAAAATTTATAATCTTTTAACCACTAAAAAGGTGCGAAAAATTCTTCATCAACTACGAGCCGGAAAAGAAAAGAAAGAGGAATAAAACATGGATACGCCCAAAACAATCCTTCTTGTTGATGATGACAAATCTTTTATAGAATCCAATAAGGATCTATTAGAAGCCTATGGATATGTGGTACATTATGCTTATAATGGCGAGAGTGGCTTCAAAATTGCAAAGAATGTACATCCGGACCTGATTATACTGGATGTAATGATGACCTACGATACCGAAGGCTTTGATTTTGCGCGGAAGATAAGGGAAGAACCTGCCTTAAGTGACAATATTAAAATATTACTGGTCAGCGGGATTACAAGTGTAATGAAATTAAAAATTAAATTAAAGGCGGATGGAGACTGGCTGCCGGTTGACCGGATTATGGAAAAACCAATTGACCCTGCAAAGTTGATTGAAGAAGTGGATAATATTTTAAGTAAATAAAAGCTTATTAAAGAGGAAAGAAAGATGAAAAACGAAAATAAAAGGATTCTTATTATTGATGACGATAAGTATTTTGTACAGAGTGTTAGAGATCTTTTAACAAGTGAAGGCTATAGTGTTATTTACGCGTACAACGGCTCAGAGGGGTTGGATATAGCAAAAGGTGAACATCCGGACCTTATAATCCTGGATGTAATGATGGCACATGATACCGAGGGATTTGAGGTTAGCAGAGAGGTGGATAAAAATCCTGAATTAAAAAATACGAAAATAATAATGGTAACAGGGATAACAAAAGAGATGAACCTGCCCTTTAAATTTGAACCGGATAAAAGCTGGCTTCCGGTAGATGAAATTATGGAGAAACCGGTAGCGCCTGATGATCTTTTAAAGGCTATTCGAAGTAAAATAGGATAGAAAATAATTATAGAAGGAGAGGGAAATGGCAAAAAGAATTTTAATAGTAGACGATGATCCCGATTTTAGAATTTCAACAACCACAATTCTGGAATCGGAGGGTTATGAAGTTATTACCACGGCCAGCGGTTCAGAAGGATTTGAAAAAGCAAAAACGGAAAAACCCGATGGTATTCTGCTTGATGTTATGATTGAAGATTCAGGCGCAGGCCTGGATATTGCAAAAAAACTGCGGGATAATGTTGATACAGCGGGAATTCCTGTGATACTGTTAACAGGCATACGCAGGGCTGATCAGCTTCTTTCAAGTTATGCGCCCGGGGAGAAGTGGCCGAATATAAAAGCAGCACTGGAGAAACCTGTAGAACCCGGCTTACTGTTAAACAAACTTAAAGAAAGCATTTAGTTTATTATCAATTTAGTATTGAATAATCATTTGTAATATATTAGAGTCCTTACGGTTAAGGACCAAAAATATTAAACACTGCTTAAATGCAGTACACCATGGAGGTATTTAATGGCGAATTTTTTGGCACCGGCAGATCTGTCTAAGGCCCTTATAGGCGTCGGTGAAAAGAAGGCTTCCCTTTCTATCGGGAAGATGATCGGTCTGGGCTTACTTGCAGGCGTTTTTATCGGACTTGCAGCCCACCTTGCAACAATGGTGGGTACAGGCTGGACCATTGGCGGAGAAGCTGCTCTGTTTGGACTAAAAAAGTTCTTTATCGGCGCTGTTTTTTCTGTTGGACTGATGATGGTTATTATCCCCGGATCAGAGCTTTTTACAGGCAACAACCTGATGACTGTTGCGCTCTGTGATAAAAAGATCTCTTTCGGCAGGATGCTCCGAAACTGGATAACCGTTTACCTTGCAAACCTGGTTGGGTCAATTATTCTTGCGCTCATAATTGCATGGGGCTCGGGACTTCTCGCAGGTAATGTCGGCGGAACAGCAATAAGCATAGCTTACGGTAAAGTTGCTGCGGTTCCCGGCGGAATAAACCATAATGTGGCATATTTTTTCAGGGCAATCGGTTGTAACTTTCTAGTCTGTATAACAGTAATGATGGCAATTGCATCACAGGATATCGCTGGAAAAGTGTTGGCGATATTTTTCCCGATTATGGCTTTTGTAACATCAGGTTTTGAGCATGTTATAGCAAACATGTATTTTATTCCTGCCGGTATTATTGCAAAGCAGTTTCCCGATGCGGTTGCTGCATCAGGAATATCCGCAGACGCCCTTGCCAATTTGAATTGGGGCACTTTCTTTTCGCAGAATATTATTACAGTAACCCTTGGCAACATAGTAGGCGGCGCAATATTTGTTGGCGTTCTCTACTGGGCGATTTTTGTGCGACAAAGTCCGAGCCAGAAAAAAGAAAGCTAAAAGATTACCAATCAAGGTTATAACCCCGCTATGCCGGGGTTATAGCTTTCTTTTAATAAAAATGTGAAGGTATCGTATCTATCAATGGAGGAACTGTAATGACAAAAGCAACAGAATCCGGAATTCTGGAACTTTCAAAAAAATACCCTGAAACAGATTCTGTAATGATGTCTGCCCTTGATATGGTTCAGAGAGAAAATGACAACTATCTTACGCATGAAGCTATAAACAGCGTTGCTTCTTTTCTGAACACCAGCAAAAGCAGGGCTTTTGGTGTTGCCACCTATTACACTATGTACAACAAGAAACCTGTGGGAAAGTATCATCTTCAAGTAGATACAAACATACCAGGTGTTCTTACTGGTTCATTGGAAATTATGGAGCATCTTAAAGACATACTTAATATTAGAGAGGGCGAAACAACTAAAGACGGCTTGTTTACACTTTCTCATGTTGAGGACTTAGCCTCTTGCGGAACCTGTCCTGTAATTCAGGTGAATGATACTTATTACGAGAATATGACCATTGCAAAAACAGAAGCACTTATTGCTTCTTTAGAGCAAGGGGAAATGCCGCAGCCGGATAAAAACGCCAATTACGGAACTGAATGCAGTATACTCCTTAAAAACAGGGGGAACCCTAAAGCCAGGGAGATCGAAGAGTATAAACTTGGGGGGGGGTATGAGGCGCTGACAAAAGCCCTTGCTATAACCGGGGAACAAATTATTGCTGAAGTCAAAGATTCCATGCTCCGCGGTCGTGGAGGCGCCGGATTTCCAACCGGTCTTAAGTGGAGCTTTCTACCCAAGGATGATCCACGTCCAGTTTACCTGATCTGTAATGCTGATGAGGGTGAACCCGGCACTTTTAAGGACCGGCAGATTATGGAGTACGATCCCCACCTGCTTATTGAGGGAATTGCTATTTCCGCTCATGCTATTGGTGCAAAAACGGCTTTTATCTATATCCGCGGTGAGTTTCGCTGGATTGCTGAAATACTCAAGCAGGCGATTGATCAGGCTGACAGGGCCGGCCTTTTAAAACATGTTGATATTATCCTACACACCGGCGCAGGATCCTATGTGTGCGGCGATGAAACTGCTTTAATGGAATCTATAGAGGGTAAACGGGGACACCCAAGAAGCAAACCCCCCTTTCCTGCTAATATAGGTTTATACGGCTGTCCAACTATTATTAATAATGTGGAAACTCTTGCCTGTATTCCTTATATCGTTGAAAAAGGTGCGGCTGCCTTTAAAAAGATAGGCTCAGTAGGTAATTCCGGACCAAAGCTATACGGTGTAAGCGGGCATGTTAATAAACCCGGAGTCTATGAATTCCCCATGGGAACAGCTCTTGAGAAAATACTCTCTGCTGCCGGAGGTGTGAAGGGAACCCTGAAGGCGGTTATTGTAGGCGGCTTGTCTGTGCCTGTTTTAAAAGCGGATGAGATTGCCGATTTAAGCATGGATTTTGATAACTGTGTTAAGGCGGGAACTATGCTTGGTTCAGGCGGGATCATGGTTATAAACGATAGTATTTCTATTCCTCAGCTGGCACTCAGAACAATTCAATTTTACGCCCACGAATCTTGCGGTCAATGTACACCCTGCCGTGACGGATCGTACGCAATTATGGGTTTATTAAAGAAAATACTCAATAAAAGAGGAAATAGTAAAGACATCAATAAAATAGAGGAAATGTGCCGAAACATTCCAGGACTGACAATCTGTCCTACCGGTGATGCTTTTGCTATACCTGTAGGCGTGATGATAAAAAAATTCAGAGCGGAATTTGAAGCGCTCATAAGGAAATAAAGAGTCTGTTCATGAGTAGTTTTAAGAATAAGGAGAGGCAGATATGAGTTTAAAAATGACGATAAATGGTAAAGAAGTTGCCTTTGAAGAGGGACGTACCATTCTTGAGGTAGCAAGGGAGGCGGGCATATATATACCCTCTCTCTGTTATCATAGGAAAACAGGGCCTGCATCCCGTTGCAGGGCCTGTGTTGTTGAAGTTGAAGGTATGAGGGGATTGCAAACATCCTGTTCTGTTCAGGCTCAGGATGGAATGGCGGTAATTACAGATTCCGAAGTGGTTCTGGATGCCCAGAGAATGGTTATTAATCTTCTGCTTTCCGATGGCCAGCATAATTGCCTGACCTGCGAAGCAAACGGCAGTTGTGAGCTTCAGGATGCAGCTTACTATCTTGGAATTGAAGTTCCTTCCTTCATCGTTGAAACTGAACCTCCCGGTATAGATAATTCCAGTGAAATGATTGTTGTAGATCACCGCAAGTGCATTAAGTGCGGACGTTGTATTGAAGGTGATAACTGCACAGTAGTAAACGAGGTGCTGGATTTCGGATACAGAGGCCGTGAGACCAAAGTGATCTGCGATGACGATCTGCCTATGGGGGATTCAAGTTGTGTGCAGTGCGGCGAGTGCGTTCAGCTCTGTCCTGTCGGCGCTATTCTCGATAAAAATGCCATAGGCAAGGGGAGGCCATGGGAGCTGAAAAAAATCGATACAGTGTGTCCCTACTGCGGAGTAGGCTGTCAGCTTACCCTTCATATTAATGAAAAAACCAATCAAATTGTCAGAGTAACAGGGGTGGAAGAGAGCCCCACTAACGACGGCATGCTCTGTGTAAAGGGCCGCTATGGCTACGATTTTGTGAATAGCGAAGAAAGGCTGACAACTCCACTAATCCGAAATGGGAATGGTGAATTAAAAGAAGCTTCCTGGGAAGATGCCATCAAGCTGGTGGCAAATACCTTTAGTGAAATAAAAGAGAAATACGGCCCGGATTCAATTGCCGGGTTGGCTTCAGCAAAATGTACTAATGAAGAAAATTTTGCTTTTCAGAAATTCATAAGAAGGGAGGTAGGCACAAATAATGTAGATCATTGTGCCCGTTTGTGACACAGCGCTACTGTGGCCGGTCTGGCCGCTTCATTTGGTTCTGGCGCTATGACAAACGATATTGCAGGTATTAAGGAAGCCGATGTTATTTTAATTATCGGATCCGATACATCTGCGGCTCATCCGGTAATTGCCTCAAGAATAAAACAGGCGGTTCGTTTTGGTAAAAGCAAGCTAATCGTTATAGACCCTAAAGAAATCGATATGGTCAAATATTCCGCCATATATGCCCGGCAGCGCTGCGGTACGGATGTAGCGGTATTAAACGGGATTATGAACGAAATAATTAAAAACGGCTGGCAGGATAAAGAGTATATCGAAGAACGTTGTGAAAATTATGAAGAATTAAAAACGACAGTACAAGATTATACCCCGGAGAAAGTAGAGAAGATCTCCGGTATCCCTGCTCAGAAGATCAGGGAGATAGCAGAGCTTTTTGGCAAAGCAGAAACAGCTTCCCTTTTTTATGCTATGGGGATTACCCAGCATACCACAGGAACTGACAATGTCTGGTCCACAGCCAACCTGCAGATGCTCTGCGGAAACCTTGGCAAGAATGGCGGCGGGGTTAACCCATTGAGGGGACAGTCCAATGTTCAGGGCGCCTGTGATATGGGTGCTCTTCCAAATGTTTATCCTGGCTATCAGAAAGTAATAGATGAAAATGCAAGAGCAAAGTTTGAAAAGGCATGGGGCAGAAAGCTCTCCGGGGAAGTCGGGCTGACTATTCCTGACATGCTTGAAGGTATAGAAAAAGGCAGCTTAAAAGCCCTCTATGTAATGGGCGAGAATCCCATGCTTAGTGATCCGGATATCAACCAGGTTAAAAAAGAACTTGATACTCTTGGATTTCTGGTTGTACAGGATATTTTCCTTACCGAAACAGCCCGTATGGCCAATGTTGTATTGCCTGCAGCTTGCTATGCCGAGAAAGACGGCCTCTACACCAATACAGAACGACGCGCCCAACTACTGCGTAAAGCGTTTTCTCCTCCGGGGCAGGCAAAGGAAGACTGGGTTATTTTACAGGAAATAGCCAATGCCATGGGAAGTGACTGGAATTACTCCAGCGCACATGACATTGCTGAAGAAGTCAGTGCACTTACACCCCAGTATGGCGGCATTAGCTGGGAACGGGTTGGAACTACCGGTTTACAGTGGCCATGTCCCACTCCTGAACATCCCGGAACTCCCTACCTGCATAAAGGCAAATTTGCACGGGGCAAGGGCCTTATGAAAGGAATACCTTTTAAGGAACCTAAAGAACTTCCTGATAAGGAATATCCGATGGTCCTTACTACAGGCCGACTGCTGGAACAGTTTCATACTGCAACTATGACACGTAAGTCTGAAGGGCTTAATAATTTAGCCGGTCCAAGGGTAATGATTTCAGTTAAAGATGCTGAAGAACTTGGTATCAGCAATGGCGAGACAGTAAAAGTGAGCAGTAGAAGGGGAGAAATACAGACACCTGCTTTTGTAACGGATAAAATCGGCAAGGGGACAATTTATATACCATTCCATTTCCATGAGGCAGCTGCTAATGTACTGACTAATCCGGTATATGATCCTGTTGCTAAAATACCGGAGTACAAAGCCTGTGCCGCAAGGGTAAGCAAACTTTAAGGAGAGGAAAAATGATGGATAAACTGGAGTTAGAAAGGGTTTTTTCCATTGCCATAAAGAGAGAGATCGAGGCCTACGAGTTTTACCGGGAAGTCAGTCAAAGGGCCCGGGATGAAGAGGTCAAGAAGGTGTTTACCCAGCTCGCTGCCGAGGAGATGGGCCACAAGGATCTGTTGGAGAAGTATAAAAGCGATCCTACCATGGTAATGAAGATCAAGGCCCCTTCACAGGATTACAAGGTCGCAGAGGCTACGGAGCTTCCTGAGTTGAGCATCGAAATGAAGCCGGCCGACGCTATTGCTCTGGCCATGAAGAAAGAGCAGCAGGCCGTGGAGTTTTACCGTGACCTGGCCGATCGCTCTACCGATTCGTACATGAGAGACATGTTTCACAATCTGGAGAACATGGAGCTTGGGCACAAAAAGCGACTGGAAAATGTTTTCGTTGAGATAGGCTACCCGGAAGTTTTTTAATAAAATGATCAACCTTTCCCGCACCCCGGGAAAGGTTGATTGATTATAATTGAAATATGCTTAAACCCATTGTTGTCAGTAAGGATGTAATTTTAGTATCCAGAGAGGAAAACCATCTTAAGCTTAAGCAAGCCAGGAAAGATGTTATAGCTGAGACTTTGCTCAAGGTGCGGATTAATGAAGCTTCATATATAACATTTCTCTGCCTGAACGAGCATCTGGAGGAGCTTGCGCTGGGGAATCTATACAATGAAGGAATTATAGATTCCTTTTCCGAAGTAGATAGGATTTCCATTAAGGATGATACTTTTTCCATATATATAAAAAAAAATTTGCTTCCCTTCAAAGAGTACCGCCGGGTATCCTCCACCTCCGCTAAGAATTTTCCGGTTGTTCAGACTGAAAGAGTCAGACATATTGAGCCCATTTCTGACAATAGAAAAGTATCCATGAATCGTATCTGGGCCCTTATGGAAGATTTTAAAGAGCAGTCGAGTCTCTTCATAAAAATAGGCGGAGTACATAGCGCTCTTTTCCATCATAATGATTTAAGTATTTTTGCCGAGGATATCGGCAGGCATAACTGTATCGATAAGATCGTGGGAAAGCTTCTTAAGCTACGGAAACTGGAACTTGTAGCTGAATCCCTTATACTTTCCAGCGGCAGGATATCAACTGAAATTATAACCAAGTTGATACGGTTGAAAATTCCCGTATTTGTTTCCCGTACAACCCCTACAGCCAATGCGGTTGAGCTGGCTGAAAAATATAATATTACCCTTATAGGATATGTCCGTGGGGAAAAGGGTATAATTTACAGCGGTAGAGAAAGGGTTACGGACTGATTTCATGGTTACTGGAATTACAGCAGTTGTTCTTTCCGGTGGAAAGGGAGAGAGGCTTGGAAATCTGGAAAAAGCCTTTCTGCAAATTGACGGTAAAAGTCTTTTGGAAAGAAAGATCATTGTTTTATCTTCCCTCTGTGATGAGCTTTTAGTAGTTACCAATAAACCTCAGCTCTATTCCTGTATAAAAATCCGTGTTGTCCGCGATATAGAGGAAGGAATCGGCCCCCTTATGGGACTGTACACAGGACTTCTGAATAGCTTCAGTGAAAACTGCTTTATAACTGCTTCGGATATGCCCTTTTTTTGTGTCGAGCTTTTTAATTTTATGAAAGAATTACTTACTGAAAAAAATGCCGGCTATGATGTCGTAATCCCCCGAATTGGGGAGAACTACGAACCTCTCTTCGCATTATATTCCAGGCGCTGTATTCCTCATATACAAAGAGCGCTTGAAAAAAAGAAAAGACGGATTGTCTCTTTTTTACCTGAAGTGAAAGTCAGATACATCGGGGAGGAAGAAATTAGAAACTACGATCCCCGGATGATTTCTTTTTCTAATATCAATACCTACCATGATCTTGAAGCAACCCGCAAGCTCTGCCAGAGTTTAATCTGTATCTGAAAAGAGAAAATGGCATTCCCTGGCTGCTTACTAATTTAAGGAAAAGTGATGCGTACTATTGTCATAGCAGGAGCGCACCGCTCTCTCGGTAAAACAACCCTGGGGCGGAAGCTGAAAGCAGAGCTGGGCGGGAGAACTGAGCTGATAAAGGTGGGACACGGAAAGGATAAGGGAAAAGAAGAGCTTCTGCTGCACAGCACGGAAGCGGCAGTCAGGCTAATAACTGATCGGCGCCGTCAGGGCAGCCTCGACTACCTCATAATTGAAAGCAACACTATTTTGAGAAGCTTTACCCCGGACTTCTGCATATTCATTGAAGGCGGCGGGCCGCAGCAGGGGGTGGAGGCGGCAAAAGAGCAACCACCGAAGAAATCGGCCCAATATGCCCGTGAACGCGCCGATCTGATTATTAGCGATAATAGTGATCTGTCCCGGATAAGGGAGCTGCTATTATCAAGCAGGGTGTTTGAAGGTAGTGAAATCCCTGCGCTCTGTTCCTTAATTGAGAGCTTTCACAAAGCACGGTGTGATTATTTTAGAATGTCTCCAGGATGCTCTTGACCATGGTAAATGACCATAGTATCTTAAGATAAAATAGTCTTAAGAGGGAAGTAAATTATGGAAACTATAGCTATCTCGAAGTTTAAAGCTACCTGCCTTAAATTGCTGGAAAGAGTCAAGAATACGGGGGAACCACTTTTGATCACAAAAAAAGGTTCTCCGATAGCATTAGTAACGCCACCACCGCCTCTCCCTAAGAAGAGGTCTGCTTTTGGCTCGATGAAGGGAAGCATAAGGATTACAGGGGATATTGTCAGCCCTTTGCCGGAAGAAGATTGGGAGGTTTTGGCAAAGTGAAAATTCTTCTGGATACACATATCTGGATATGGAATTTATCCGGTTCTGAAGCGTTGCCGTCAAGATTCAGAGAGATTTTGAATGACGAAGATAATGAAAGCTGGATTTCACCAATTTCTATTTGGGAGACCATTGTACTGGCGGAAAAGGGCAGGCTTGAACTTCAGCCCGATCCTGTCAGTTGGGTGCGCAGAGCTTTGGAAAAGGGCAACCTAAAAGAGGCCCCGATAAATATTGAGGTTGCAATAAAGAGCAGAGAATTGGATCTTCTCCATCAGGATCCGGCCGATCGTTTTCTGGCCGCTACGGCAATTATTTACGGGCTGGAACTGGCAACGCTTGATAGAGTATTATTGAAAGCCGACTGGCTGCCTACTATTCCTTATTCAGAACCTTGAAGTATAATAAAAGTCCGGTTATTTTTGCTTCAGGTAACAGGATAGAATTGCCTGGCCCACTGCCCGATTTTCATTCTTAAGGAGAGTGTCATGAAAAGCTTCAGAGAAATACTTAAGCATGCCAGGAGTATGGACAAGAGCCGCCTGGCCGTTGCCCAGGCAGCCGATGCCACGGTGCTGGCTGCGGTTGAAGATGCCCGCAGAGAAGGGATAATCGATGCTATCCTTGTGGGTTTCCCGGAGGAAATTGAAATGGAGGCTGAAAAAGCCGGCATCGACCTTAAGCATTACACGGTAATTGCTCCTGAGAGCCGTAAGAGCGTTGCCGGAGATACGGTCAGGCTGGTGGTGAATGGAGAAGCGGATCTGCTTATGAAGGGGCTGATACCCACGGGAGAGCTGCTCAAAGAGGTGCTGGCCAAAGAAAACGGTTTGAACCGGGGAAGAACCCTCTCCCATGTCGGTATATTTGAGCACTCCGACTTTGAGCGCCTGCTCTTTGTCACTGACGCCGGCCTCAATATTGCTCCGGACCTGAAACAGAAGCGGGATATTGTTCAGAATGCCATTGATCTGGCTGCTCATCTGGGTATTGAGGAGCCTATTGCGGCTATACTCTGTGCCGTAGAAGTGGTGAACCCGGCTATGCCGGCGACCCTGGACGGAGCCTGCCTGGCTAAAATGGCCCAAAGGGGCTCTATAACCGGCGGCAGGGTAGAGGGCCCCCTGGCTCTGGATAATGCCCTATCAGTGGAAGCGGCGCAGCACAAGGGTATAACCAGCCCCCTGGCCGGGCGGGCTGATATTCTGGTTGTTCCGGATATTGAGGCGGGCAACATTCTCTATAAGTCTTTAGTTCTTTTTGGCAAAGCGGAGCCTGCCGGAATTATTGTGGGCGCCAGTGTGCCGGTTGTATTGACTTCACGGGCGGATTCTGCAGAAGCCAAGCTTAATTCTATTGGACTGGCAGTGGTGGCCGGCAGGGGATAATCATAGCGGAATATTATGGTGAAGAGAGGTTCGTGCCTTCCCAGTAGATGTATCCGCCCTCCAGCACAAAGATGTTGGTGTAGCCCCTGGTTTCCAGGTATTTAAAAGCCGTATAAGCGCCGGAAGAGGTTCGGCTGTATAGAAGCACCTTATCATTCCTGTCAAAGGGGATTCCCTCGATCCTGAGGTTTTCCAGTGGAATATTTACACTGCCCGGAATGGAATAGAAAGTGTAGTCAGCAAGTGGGCAAAGAGCAACTATACCTTTAAACTGTTCCTTTATCTCTTTAAAGCGCTCCATGGTAATTGTTTTAATTATTTTATCGATTTTATTTATCAGTACCAGGCAGGCGGTCTGGACAATATCAACTGGATTGTTAAAAGCCGGGGCATAGCCTAAGTCGAGTTTAAAGCATTCATCCAGAGTCAACCCCTGGGTGACGGCACAGGCAAGAATCTCAATTCTGGGGACAATTTCACCTTTGCCGTACCCTTGCGCGCCGAGAATAACCTTTGTTTTCCGGTCGGCGAGGATTTTAATAATGACGTATTGGCCTTTGCAGTAATGGGCTTTATCCATGCCGGTGACCACCACGGATTCAACGTCAAAGCCATTTCGCTGCGCCGTTTCTAAAGTCAGCCCGGTGCGGGCCGCATTGATATCTATTATCCTGAACATGGCTGTGCCAATGGAGCCTTTGAACTCAGATTTAATGCCGGCTATATTGTCGGCGGCAACTCTGCCCATTTTTGTAGAAATAGATCCCAATGGCCAGTACTCATGTTTTCCGGTGACCAGGTTAATACTCTCCGCACAGTCACCGATTGCGTAAATGGACTTATCAGAGGTCTGCAGATATTTGTTTACCTTTATGCCCTGTGATTTACCGATTTCCAATCCCGCTTTTTGAGCTAAAAGGGTATTCGGTTTTACACCGGCGGATAAGATTACCAGATCCGCGGCATATGCTCCCCTATCAGTTAGAATAGCGAGATTATTCCTGTTTTTCTCTATTCCGGTTATCTTCACTTTAGTAATTATCTTGATCCCTTTGCGGTTTAATTCATTCTGGATTTTTGCGGCAATATCCCGGTCCATGAGGTTTAAGAGGATGGAATCTTCTCTTTCCAGTATCGTTACCCGCGCCCCGGTGTTGATCAGGGATTCGGCTGTGGAAACACCGATCAAACCGCCGCCGATTATAAATACATCCTGGGCTTTTTCCGCGGCAAAGGCTTTCTTGATTTTTTTCGCATCTTCCAGGCTGTGTAGTGAATAAATATTGGGCTGTTTAATACCGGGTATGGGGGGAATAACTGATTCTGAGCCGGTAGCCAGGAGCAGCACATTGTAGGGAAGAAAGGCGAAGGTCTCTTTAAGTAGATCCTTAATCTTGACTCTCTTTTTCTTACGATCTATACCAACCGCAGCGGTATTGTTGAGAATAGTAATATTCTTTATTGCTTCGAAAAAATGGACATCACGGATATTATTATCCGCCGTTGACATCAGCTCCTGGGGAGAACGCACCTGGCCGCTGATATAATGGGGCAGGCCGCAGGCGGAATAGGAGAGAAACTCGTTTTTTTCGATGATGGTAATATCCATATCTTCAGCTAATCTTCTTAAGCGGGCGGCAGCTTTGGGGCCTGCAGTGACCCCTCCGATAATTACCACCTTTTTCCGCTTTACTCTTGAGTCCTCGCTTTGAGCCAGCCTGGAATAGGGAAGGGTGATCGTGAAAGTGGCGCCCCTGTTTTCCTCAGAATCCACCGATATGGATCCGTGATGATTAGAAATAATTTTTTGAGCAATTGCCAGCCCCAATCCGGTGCCATAAATATTCGCCTTATGTTTAATAGAACGGTAAAAGGGCTTGAATATCTTGGGGAGCTCGCTCCCGGGAATACCGTAACCGCTGTCCTTTACCTGGATGCTGCATTTTTTATCAGCAGGTAATATATTCAGTTCGACCGAAATCCGTCCGTGATCAGGCGTATATTTAATGGCATTCTCAATGATATTTGTTATAGCATTCTCTAAACCCCTGCTGTCTCCTAAAATGAATATCCTGTTTTTCAGCGGTAGATCTATATGCAGTGAAACATTCTTTTCAAAGGCTTTAGCACTGTATACAGCCAGGAGTGAGTTAAGCAGCACCACCAGGTCGAATTCCTTCTGTTCCGCGGCTTCTTCCCGGGAATAGAGCTGGTAATCCAGCAGGTCGGAGATGATCTCTCTTGCTTCACCGGTCCGGCCCACAGCCCTTTCTATGAGGTGCAGAGCTTTGGCGTTAATCTCACCGGCAAAGCCCCCGGAAATGGTGCGCAGCAGCGACTCAATTGAGTTTATCGGAGATCTAAGCTGATGAGAAATCAGCCGGATGTAGTCCTGGCTGGTTTCGGTGTCCTGCTTTTGATTTTCGTTATCCATGGTGATGAATAGTATTGTATATTCCAATTTACGGAGCTGTCAATCTCTGTGATTGTTTACTTTGCTATTTAAATGAGATAATCTCTGCTGACAGGAGACTATAAATATGGAAACCAAAATTGTTGAGCTTTATCTGGATGGTGAAGAGGTTGATCTTAATCCCTTTGCCGGCCGGATAATCTCCGGCGCGCTGCTGGGAATGATCAGAGAACTTAAGGAAGTGGAAGAGCCGAATAAGGTGATGCTCAAGATCAGGAGCAGGTGAAAATCCTGAAAGATGTTCAGTCGCAAATTAAATGACAAATTGGCGCTCAGCTGTTATATTATCTTAAAAGGAGCGTAAAACAATGGAACTGCTCGCAGAAATTGAAAAGCGCAGGGCCAAAAGGGCTTTAAGCGAAAAGAAGATACCGGCGGATGCGGTGGATCGAATTATGACCGCTGCCACTTACGCCCCTTCATGTTTTAATAATCAGCCATATAGATTCCTGGTTGTTGACCAGGATAAAGAGCTGGAAAAGATAAGATTGAATATGCCGGATGCCAACTACTGGGCAAAGAAAAGCCCGCTTATGGTGGTGGTGGCAACCAAACCGGAGTTCGACTGCCAGCTCGATGACAAGCGGGATTATGCCTTCTTCGATGTAGGACTGGCCGTGGAGAATATGATCCTGCAAGCGATGAAAGAGGGGCTGGTTGCCCACCCGATTGCCGGATACAGGCCGGTGTCGATCAAGAAAGCCTTTGGTATTCCGGATGATTATACCCTGATTGTGATAGTGGTTATTGCATATCCCGGGGATGAGTCAACACTTAACTCAAAGCACCTGACTTCAGAACACTCTGAGCGCAGCCGTAAACCGAGAGATGAGGTGGTTTTTTTCAACAACTTCCGTGTGGTTTAGGCTGTCAGCTTTTATTTTATTCAGCTCAGCACTTTTTTAGCAAACTCAACGCCGAACTCATGCTCCTGGAAGCGATCAAATCGCAGCCGGTATCCAGAATATTTTCAATAATAACACTTCCTATTTTTATGGGCGCCCGAACTTCTACTTTATTTATTACCTTCATACAGGGAAAGATCTTGTTTTTTGGAATAGGGCCGTTAATTCTCACCGGCAGTCTTTTATAAATACCAAGGTTGATCTTCACTGTTGTGGTCAGCATTCTGGTGGGATCGGTCATCTCCTTTATCCCGTAAGCCTCCCCCTTTTTGCACTCGTTTCCTGAAACCAAAAAACCTGAAGGGCTGCTTGAGTCCCTCACGGCCGTCATGCGGCAGCCCACAGGGCAGATAGTGCAGATTATTTCTTTTGCTTCAGAGCTCATTCTTCTTCCCTCTTCACCTGTACGGATAGTATAGCCGGCTTTACCTGCCGCAGGATTTTGGCATCTATACGTATATTATCCATTTCCCCCGGTGTCATATGTATCTTCCTGCTTTTCTTAATAACCGCATTGTCAGTTTTTACTATCAGTCTGGAATTTGGATATACTTCCTTTACCCGCATGAATAATTGCAGGTTTTTGTCCAGGTTATCCACTCTGATCAGATGAGGAACGATATATTTTATACCTTTACCCGGTTCAATCTTTATCAAGGGGCCATTCTCTTTAAGCTTTTTGCGCACGAAATAAGCTGCGCTTTTTCCGGCTTTCCTGCTTTCATCAGTCACATAATCTACCAGATCATGCACATGCACCACATTGCCGCAGGCAAATATTCCCTTAACACTGGTTTCCATGGACTCATTTACCACCGGCCCCCCGGTTGCCGGGTCAAGCTTCACCCCTGCGCCTTTGGATAATTCATTTTCCGGGATCAATCCCAAAGAGAGCAGCAGGGTATCGCATTCATAAAGCTCTTCACTGCCTGGTATGGGTTTTCTATCTTCATCGGTTTCGGCAACGAGCACCCCCTCAACCCTTTCTTTGCCGATAATTTTAACTATTGTATGTCTAAGCATTAAGGGAATGTCATAATCATGAAGACACTGGGCCACATTCCTCATAAGGCCACCCGGATATCCTCTCCTTGCCAGTACGGCCCTAACTTCCGCACCCTCTAATGTCAGCCGCCTGGCCATAATCAGGCCGATATCTCCCGTGCCGAGCATCATGATTTTTTTTCCAACCAGGTAGCCTTCCATATTCAGAAAACGCTGTGCGGTTCCGGCGGTAAAAACCCCCGCAGGCCGGGTTCCCGGTATATTAACGGCTTCCCTTGTTCTCTCCCTGCAGCCCATAGCCAGCACAATTGCTTCTGCTTTAAGGCGCATAAAGCCGTCGTAGGTATTGAGTATCTGCAGATGCCTCTCTTCACTTATATCCAGCACCATTGTGTCGAGTTTACAGGTTATGCCCGCTTCCTTCAGTTCATCTATAAACCTCTCTGCATACTCAGGCCCGGTCAGGTCCTCTTTGAATATATGAAGGCCGAAACCATTATGAATGCATTGCTGAAGTATGCCGCCCAGCTCTTTGTCCCTCTCGATAACGCATACCCTCTCCGCCCCATGTTTTTTGGCCTCAATAGCCGCGGCTAAACCGGCAGGGCCACCTCCTATTACGACCACATCGTAACTATTCACCACGCTCTTTCCCCTTATAATCCTGTTCGCCCTTGGTTGTGCCGGAAATAATATAGGATTCCTTCCCCTCGTTTACAATCTCCTGCATATCCCTGCCCAGCTCCCTGGCCAGGATTTCCATAACTTTAGGGGCACAGAATCCTCCCTGGCATCTGCCCATACCCGGCCTTACCCTTCTTTTTATGCCGTTTACCGTAGTGGCGCCGGCTTTCCTGCTGATGGCATCGACAACCTCACCTTCGGTAACATTTTCGCATCTGCAGATAACTTTGCCGTATGCGGGGTTTTTCCTGACCAGTTCCGTCTTTTCATGATCCTTCAATTCCATGAACCTGATCACTTTTCTCCTTAGGGGATTGAAATCAGTTCTTTTTTTAAGTTTCCCCGCTGTTTCTTTTAGCAGCCTGACAACCTCTTCTGCAATTGCAGGCGCAGCCGTTAGCCCCGGTGATTCAATGCCGGCAACATTGATAAAACCTGCCGCCTCTTTTGATTCCTCTATAATAAAATCCCCGGTATTCGGCGAGGCTCTTAACCCCGCGAAGGTCTTGATCATGGTGTTGAAGGGAATTCCAGTTGCTGTCTTTGCCGCAGATTCTTTGACAAAGAGCAACCTATCTGCAGTGGTTTCCACGTTTTCCTTATCATCCAGAACTTCAGAATCCGGGCCGACGAGCAAGTTGCCGTGTATAGACGAAGTGAGCAAAACACCCTTACCCATTTTACCGGGAGATTGAAATACAACATTGTTGACCAGGCTTCCTGTGTTTTTGTCCAGCACAAAGTACTGCCCTCTTCTGGGGGTGATTTTGAAATAGGGGGCTGCCGCCATATTATTTACCTGATCAGCATATAGACCTGCACAGTTGATCACATAGCGGGTTTCAATGCCCGAGGCGGAGGTGCGGATGTTGAAACCGTCGGTTGATTTATCTATAGCGGTAACCCGGTGATTGAGCAGCAGATCCACCCCGTTTTCCACTGCATTTTCAGCCAGAGCTATAGCCAGGTCCCAGGGATCGATTATGCCCGCTGTGGGTGCATGGAGTGCGCCAATGACCTCCTTATTCAGATTAGGTTCCATTTTTCTCACTTCGCTGCCGTTAAGAATACGCATTTCAGGTATTCCATTGGCCAGGCCTCTGTTATAGAGCTCTTCAACTTTCTCCATATCCCGACTCTCTAAGGCGATAACCAGTGAGCCGATCCGCTTGAAAGGCACGGCTAATTCTTGACAAAGCTTATCAAACATGGGGTTTCCCAGGGCATTGTATTTCGCCTTATTGCTTCCCGGTCTGGCATCATAACCGGCATGAATAATACCGCTGTTCGCCTTGGTAGTGCCGTTTGCCACGTCATTATCTTTTTCAACCAGGGCAATACTCAAAGAATACCTGGATAATTCCCTGGCCACTGAGGTTCCGATAATACCGGCGCCGATTACTGCTATATCATACATTTAGAGCCGCTCCATTCAGTAAATGAATAATAAGAAAACTTTTAATGCTTTGCAAGCCTTTTTGGGGGAAAAACAGACAAAAACCATGAAAAACGCTCAAAATAAGACTTATCTAGAGATAGAAGGGATATTGCGCTTATTGCGCTCTGGCGGTGGCGCCTGGGGTTGCCCGGAGCTTTTCAGCAGCGGCTACCGGTAAACGAAGCTCTTGTTTTTCGATACCGTGATAAAGGGGATGAGCTGGTTGAGGAACTCTCCGTCAATAAACCTGGAGGGTTTTCTTCTGTAAGCTACATTGACATCGAAATCCCATCCCGATTTCACCAGTCTGAATGAAAAACCGGTGCTGCCGCCAAGCCCCCAGTTTATATTTCCGCTCTGCTTCATCAGGGCTGCTTCAACCCCGGCCCTTACGGAAAACCATTCCTTGAGCCAGTGCTCGAATGCAGGAAGCAGGCGCCCGGAGTATGATCCGGTATCCGGGTATATATCGTTCAACTGCTTCAGAATGAAGAAGCTCTTTCTCTGGTTAAAAGCGAGGGTCAGTGTGTTTTCATTGAAGAAATGGGGTTCGCTTCTCTCTTCCATCTCTGAACGCGGATTAGGAAAGGTCTCCGGATTGAAGTAGAGGTTATCCTCAAGGGAGTAGCCGCCAAAGCTATCCAAGATCAGGCTTGAATCCCTGTTTTTAACCAGGAAACCGCCGGCCAAGGCCTGCTGGAAAGAGGTCGGGTCTTTGTATTCGACGGTGCCGCCGCCGCTTTCTGCCCACCCCTCTCTGAACTGGGTATACATGGATAGAGCCAGGCCAAGGGAAAAGGAATCTGCCGGGCTCCAGCCGAAGGCCATTATGGCGCCGGAGCCGGCTTTACCGCCCGTATCCGTGGGTTGATTTACCGGATCGTAGATCTCGTCCTTTGAATTGAAGTAGAAACAATCCACCTCAATACCCATGCGGCTGAACAGGGGCATCTGGTAGCCGAGCATGGTACGCGCATCTGTTTCGCGCATTACGTATCTTGTGTCCTGTTCGATCGTCTGCCAGCCGAAATTGTTATCAGGCGCATCGTTGGCCGTCATGATAGTGGCGCCGTTGATGAATTGGAGGCGGTCATACTGGATAATGCCCAGGTAGGCCGGATTCTGGGTGGGGTAGTACTGCTCGGTAATGGTCTTGAACTTGGAGGTATTAAGGATAAGCTTGTTGAGATAGATAACAACCGCGGTGTTGCGGGGATCGAGTTTCCTGGCTTGTTCAAGCTGCTTCTTGGCTGTGCTCAGATCCTTCTTATCGTAAGCGTCGATGGCTGTTGAGAAGTGAAGGAGCACTTCCTCGGCTTTGACCTCTTTAACCTCTTTAACCTCGGCTTTAACAACGATTTCTTCGGGCGCTTCAACGGCGAAATGTTTGATGATGCTCCCGGCAATCGAGGCGGTCAGAAAATTGTAATTACTTACCTTATCATCGATCTTATCCTTGAGAATAATTTGTGAGGTTTCGGTGTCAATAAGCTCAAAGGTAATGGAGAGGGTGCCGGCAAAGTCGTAGATATTGCCTGTAACCAGGTAGTTCGCAGCGAGCAACCGGCCAATGCGGATCTGGTTGCCTTCATCCGCCAGATCAGAAAGGCTGAACTCCATCTCTTCAATTATCCGGTTGCGTTTATCCCGCTCAATCAGGGTTATATCTTTTGCTTTCAAGATCTCTATGGAGATAAACTCGGCAAAGCCCTTTCCCAGGTATTTATACTGGGGATTGTCCGATTGAACCTGGAAATCGATAACAGCAAGCCTTACCGGTTCGGCGCTGAACGCGGCTGCTGGAATTAAGAGAATAAGCAGCACTGTTATGAAAAGATGTTTGTTGGCCATGGTTGTCTCCTCCTGTTGTGTAGCTATACTATATTATATTATAGCCTATTGACTTAGCTCATCAGACTCTTTATATAGCAGGGAACTAAAACGGATGTAACAACAGGCTGTCCCGCAACTATGTCTGGAGCGAATATTCATGCATCAGGAACCTTTTTT
>JAUVWI010000027.1 GCA_030604195.1 Spirochaetales bacterium | reverse complement strand
GGAAACGGGTTGGTGTTATACATTATAGCAACGGATTTTTTCAGATCGTGTTCCCAGATTGCCCTGATATACTGGGGTATCTCCATATTGGCCGGGCAGCTTTCCACACACACCTCGCACTCCACACAGCGCGAAGCTTCCTTTACAGCCTGGGTGCGTGAAAAACCTTTTACGATCTCTATAAAGGAAGCGGCTCGTTCTTCAGCTTTGAGTTGCGCCATTTCCACTCTTTCCAGGTCAAGCCAGCTGAGCTTATCGGGAGTAACGTAACCGGGGTTATTGCTGTGTTTCCGGCCGGGTGTAATAACATATGAATCCTTTACCTGCATAACTTCCTCTATGCCGATTTTATCCAGGGGAGCCTGCACGGTATGGATGTAGTCACGTGACATGGCCAGGGATCGCGAGGTACAGATATCAACACAGAAAGCGCAGTAGCAGCAGCGGCCGTAATCGATCCTGGGAATTACACCTTTCTTGCCTTCGCCTGTATTATCACCTTTAACCATGGTAATGGCTGCCGTGGGGCAGATAGCCAGAGAGGCCATCCAGATAGCTACATCATCGATGAGCATACCGGGAAGATGCTTGTGACAGAGGCTTAAGCCCGCCGGTAAAGATGGCCCGCGAACCGAAACCCTGTAGGGTTTGAGTCCGCCGTCTGAGACTAAGTAATAACCGAACTCACCCTTTGATGATTCGACCCTGGCGTAGGCGTCTCCTGCAGGAACAATGAGTTTGAGGGGATTGCCGACATCTATCTTGATCTCTCCGCCGGGAAGGTTGAAAATATGATAAATACGGGCGCCGGTAAGCCATTCAAAGTGGTCCAGTATGCGGTCCCTGTCCTCCATCATCCGGTACATTACAGTATAAAGCCCCATCATACCGCCAAGGGCGCCCATGCCCATAAGCAGAGAGGTGAGTCTGGACATTTCCAGGGTGCCGTAGGCTTCTTTAGCATAGCTTTCAGTGTCAAAGTCCTTGCGCAGCGGCGGAATATCCTGCCAGTTATGGAGAAAGAAGGGTTTCAGATCCGGGTTGCCGCTGAATTTAACCCCGAAAAACTCATGGATTTCCTGCTCATAGACCTGGGCCTGCGGCCATAGAGAGAGCGCTGTGGTCAGAGATGGCTCTTTCCTGTCCACTGTGGTCTTTACAGTGGCATGTATTTTATGGCTGTAGGACCATAGATTGTAGACAATCTCAAAAAGATCTTTCTCCAGCCAGTCCACACAGGCAACACCGGAGAGATGCTCAAAACCCCCAGTTTTTAAATAGGATAGCAGGTTCAAGAGCTGATCGCCGCTAACCTTTACCGTGGAGTAGGCCATCAACCTTTTCATAACTTGATCATGATGCCGGAGAGAAAGGCTGAGAAATCATCCGGGGCTTCGGCGTGGGCTTTGGCCGGCCACATGTAAAAGGGAGCGATTGCGGATTTGGTAAAGAAGGCCAGGGAGAGCAGGATAACCAGCGAATAGAGCAGGGCGCTCTCCTCCTGCCACTGCAGGGCGAGCAGATTTACCGATTCAGCTATTGAAAAGCTCCCGGTTGCTTTCCGGATAATAAATATTGCGGCCAGCAGCATGGTCCAGAGCGGCGCAATGCCGGTGGCATGTTTTTTATCATTGTAGGAGAGGGAAAAAATTGAGATAAGCAGGGTTACAATTGTAGAGGCGGCCAGAAAGAGCCAGCCCATTTTAGTATTGGCCAAATGAAGGTTGAAAAATTCGGTTCTGAAAGTTTCAGCCAGTTCCCATTTACCGTAGAGCAATATAGTTGCTGCAGTTGAATAAGCGGCGCTCATAAAAAAGAGAATCCACTGCAGTTTTTTTGCCTTTCTGAAGAGAATAAGGGATACTAAACCACCGGCCAGTAGAATCAGTATGGTGAGTGTCATCAGGCTCATAAACCACCTCCAGCCTTAAGTATTAAACCGGTGTAATCTGTCCGGCTGTTCAATAATTCGTGTGCGGCTGAAGAAAGCCAGCTATTTATCAGGTCGGGGAAGAGTCCTGCTGTTATCAGGGAGAGGGCCAGGAGCAGGCAGGGAATCAGGAAGGCAGCGTTGTAGCGGGTTTTATTGCGGTCACCCTGCTCTGACAGGACTCCGCCATATTCTATGACTTCGACCTCTTCAAAGAGCGAATGACCTATGCGCATGAAATAGACGCCCTCGAGAATAGTGGCAAGCAGAATGGCTCCAACCGCCACTACGGCTAAGCCTCCGGCAGTGACAGCTCCCCTGATCAATTCAAGCTTGGCCCAGAAACCGGAGAGCAGGGGAATACCCATCAGAGCCATGGCCCCGATTACAAAGAAAGCTCCTGCCAACGGCATTCTTCGGGCCAGGCCCTTCATATCTTTCCAGATGGGCGTTGCCGCTTTGTTTATGAAAAAGCCGGCTGTTAAAAAGAGCAGTACCTTGGCTGCCCCGTGACTGAGCAGCAGGAACAATGCGCCCCTTACAGCATAAGTATTTGCAATACTGATCCCCGCCACTACCATACCAATCTGGCCGATAGAGGAATAGGCGAGCACTTTTTTAAGATTTTTTTCGCGGAAGGCTGCTGTTTCACCGATTAAGATCGATGCGGCTCCAAGCAGCAGAAGTAGAACTCTTATCTTCTCCGTAGCGCCGGCAAATGCGGATGAGCTTCCCATCATGGTCAGAGTAAGCCTGGCCAGAACCAGGACCGCGGCAACACCGGCAATTCCGCTTAAAGCAGCGGCCAAAGAGGGCTCGGACCCCTGGTAAACGCCGCCCACCCAGGAATTGAAGGGAAAGAGCTTGCTCTCCAGAAAGAGGGGCAGCAGGATCAGCAATAAAGTGAGAAAAGCAAAGTATGGGTTAAGCTCTTCGAAGTTTGACAGGAAAGCTATATTTAATACTCCGGTAGCGCTATAGAGCAGACCGATGCCGCCGAGCATCAGCAGGGTGGTGAGCTGTGCCTGTATCAGATACTTCAGCGCTCCTGAGCTTCCGGCGTTGCTCCTGCCCGCGGCAATCATGGAAAAGGAAGCGATTCCCGCGATTTCCAGAAAAACGAAGATATTGAAGAGATCACCGGTAAGGATAAGCCCGGCTGAAGCGGTTACTAAAAGATTGAATAGCAGATAGTACTGTCCCTTTTTGCTTTCAGTATTCTTAAGGTCAAAGAGCAGAATAGAGAGAGCCAGAAAAAAAATAAAGAGAACCAGCCCTAGAGTCAGGGGGCTGAAGAAGAGATTGATGCCGAAAGGCGGCAGCCAGTTGCCAATTATAACTGACCGCGCTCGTACTATGATCAAAGGCATTAGCAGCAGGCCATAGATTATTCCGGCAGCATAGGCTAAGAGAGAGAGCACCCTGCCGAAGTTTTTGGAAATAATTGTTCCCGCGGGAATCATAAATGTTGCCAGTAGGGGAAAAAGCAGTATAATAACTTCTCTATTCATTCATTCACCTCTAATCTGACAAATTCTAAAGCCCGGTGGCTGCGAAAGTGGTTGAGAATCAGGGTCAGGGCCAGGGCCGTAGTGCCAAGCCCGATCACTATAGAGGTCAGTACCAGGGCTTGGGGCAGGGGGTCAACAAAATTCATTCCCTGGGCTGCAGATATGGAGTTGGTAAGGATCGGCGCTTTGCCTCCCTGGAAATACCCCAGACTAACTACCAGCAGATTGATTCCCGTTTCTAAAATATTGAGCGATAGAAGAATTTTAACCAGGTTTTTCCTGGTTAAGACCCCGAATAAACCTGTCAGTATCAGGGAGAAGGCGCTTAATATAAAAAGCATGGTTTCCATTCTATTCTCCTATGAAGTCGGCTGAAATTGAGCTCAACTCCGCGGCCACCTTAATACCGATCAGAGCGTAAATAATCATAATACCGGCGGCGCTGATGGTGGCTCCCAATGGTCCGGTAGGTAGAAAGTTGGCAAAGAGCGAGCCTTCAAGGTAGAGGCCGATAAGCCCCATGGCCAGCAGGCCGATGCCTGCCAGGGATTCGAGTATTCTAAAGGCTTTGTTACGGGAGCTTTTCTGAAAAGCGAGGAATTGCAGAATAAACACGGAAGCGATAATGGCTCCGCCCGGAAAACCGCCGCCCGGGGTCAGATGACCGTGTGAGATAATGTAAAAGCCGGTAACCAAAGCGAAGAGCATAATAATGGGCACCGCTGTTCTTACGATTTCGCTGGCCTCTTTTGCTTTTCCTCTTTTTCTTTCAACCATTATAAGGCTCACACCGGCGCTTGCGGCAAAGAGCACCAGGATCTCACCGAAGGTATCGAGCATCCGGTAATCCGCCACTATGGCGGTAACAATATTTACAGCGCCATTCTCATAGCCCTCTCCGCCCGGTATTACTTCCGCCTGGCCATGCTGATTCTCTGTGCGGCCGGCCGCGGTTACATTCTTTAATAGATAACTGTAGGAAACGCGCTGCTCTAAATCAGCGCTCATCATGGTCAGCCCCTGCCTGCTATCGGTTAGAGCCAGGTATACAAAAACTGCCAGGAGAATAATCAGGATGAGGCCAAAGAGGTTGATTAAGGGTTCATTTCTTTTCATCATAACCATCCTCCTCTAATCTTTTTAAAGCCCAGAAAAACAGGGCGATAGTCAATAGGGCCCCTATAGAGGCTTCGGTTATGGCCACATCGTATGCCTTCATCAGGGTGAACATAAGCGCCGATATCAGGCTGACAATACCGAAGGTAATGATTGCGTTCTTCAATGATTTCTGAAAGAGCACGGAAATTGCCCCTGCCAGCATTATAAAGCCCAGCACAATAATAGCTGCCTCCATATCTAAGCCTCCTCCTTTTTGCTTAAAGCATTTTCACCATGGATAATCATCTCTTCCCTGTTGGAGTGAGCGGCCCTGGCCAGGTTGTGACTGCCTATGGGGTTGGTCAGGAGAACGAAAAAGCCGATTAAAAGGAGCTTGCCCCACCATTCGGGATGAATGAAGATCATACCGGCAACAAGAGAGATAAAGCCCAGGGTAGTGGCTTTGGTGCCCGCCTGAAGCTTGTTAAAGATATCCGGCATACGGAAAACTCCCAGGATTCCAAGGAAAATAAATACTGCGCCGATCAAAAGCAGGATGTAACCGATAATAAACATCTATAGCCCCCCTTCCAGGTATCTGGCCACCACTAAAACCGCTGCAAATGAGAGAATGGCATATACCAGGGCAATATCCAGGAGAAAGTGGGAATCAAAAACAAGACTCAATACCACCAGTACGCCGGTTATCAGGGTTGTTAAAACATCGAGTACCAGCACCTTCTTTGAGGCCTCTTTGAAAGTTAACAGCTTATAGAGTGCCAGCAGCGCTGCAGCTCCCAATATCAGAAAGACAATTGTTTCGATCATTCGCTGATCCCCCTTATACGTTTTTCAAAGGGCTCCAGTACCTTTTTACCTGTTCCTGAAACACAGTGTACGAATACATTTTGATCATCAATATCCACACTCAATGTTCCCGGGGTCAGGGTAATAGAGCTGGTCAGAATTAGCCGTCCTTCAGCCGAGGAGAGAGCGGTTTCTTCTTTTATAATTGCCGGTTTTATGGGCAATTTCGGCTGTAATACTACGGCGGCAATGCTGATGTTGGCCTGGATCATCTTCCGGAAGAAAAAGGGCAGATAGATTAATGCCTTTATGACTCTAACCGGATTGAGTAATCTTAAATCGAAGGGAAGAAAGCCTATCATCAAAATTGTGCTTAATAAGGAGATCAGCAGGGCCAAAACCGCTTCGCCTGGGTCTAAAGGGAATGCCATGAGTATATAGATTGCCATGGCCGCTGCTGCCGTGGCTATAAACCGTAAACCCTTAAGCATAACAACTCCTTTTTTCCATTTAATATAGATGTCTTCATTTGCTACAAATGATGGTGTAGAAATTCCAAAATATCTTTAATCTTATTATCCTTGAGGCGGTAAATAACTTTTTCAATAAAAAAGCAAATAAATTGTGTTTTTTTTCAATTTAAGTATAAAATCTTCAGGAATTTGATAGGCGTAAGCTGATTATAACTCCGATTCTATTCCCGGCTTTATTTTCAAAGGGGGCGCAGGTATAATCGATAGAGATTCCATCTTTTTCCCCGGCAACCAGAAGGCAGTTTTTTCTTATAACTGTTTTTCCCGCCAAAAGAGGCTCGGCTAATAAGATAGAGCAATCGGAGCCTGTTTGCCTGTCAATAAGCTTTAGTATTTCCGGCAGCCTCTTCCCTTCAGCCTCTTCCCTGCTGAATGTTAATAATCCTTCCGCGACTGCATTGATATACTTTACTATACCCTTAAAATCAACAATAATCACACTATCTGCCAGGCTGTTAACTATTGAAGCCAGCCAATCCCGCTCCCACTCTACCTTCTTTTCCTGCTCCGCTTTACGGAGGGAGGTCTGGATTGTCGTATGCAGTGTTCGTTCTTCAAAGGGTTTAACAAGGTAGGCGAAGGGTTCCGCCGCTATTGCATTTTTCAGGGTTTCTTTGTCGGAATAGGCGGTAAGAAAAACCACCGGAATATTCAATGTTTGTTTGATTTGTCTGGCAGCCTCAATGCCGTCGGTACCACCCTTTAAGTGAATATCCATAAGCACCAGGTCAGGTTCAGTATTTAATGCCTGGTTAATAGCTCCATCGGCAGATGAAGCCACTGCAGTAACCTCATAGCCCTGGCTCTCAAGCCCTTCCTTTATTCCCAGGGCAATCAGCCCTTCATCTTCAACCACCAGAATCCTGGCTGGTATCATTTTATTTCTCCTCGAGTAGTTATTTTTTACTTTTGATTATGGCAGGGTAGGTTACTATTATTCAGCAAAAGCAACTCGCCCTGCTTATAAGTATAGCATGCTATTAAGAGGGAAAGCAAGGGAAAACAGCTTATTTTGTATTCTATCTCTATAAAAAAATGATTTTAAAGGTTGTGCCCGCCTGCGCGTTAAATTCTATAGTACCTTCAAGTTGCTTTACCAGGGTGTTTACAATTGTTAATCCCAGGGTTTGGCTTTGCTGCGGATTAAGTTCTTCAGGCAAACCGACTCCGTTATCACTGATAACCAGGATATATTTATCAGCTTTATAATGGAAGCTGACAGTAATTTCACCCTTTTTACCTTGCGGAAAAGCGTATTTCAGAGAATTGGAAATAAGCTCATTAATAATCAAGCCGCAGGGAATTCCTCTATTCAGATCGATCAACATATCTTCAATATCCGTTTTCAGGGTTATTGTTTTGATTTCTACCCCGTATGAGGTGAACAGATAGGTTGTAAGACGCCGGATATAATCAACAGTGGAAATAAGTGAAAAGTTATCGGATTTATTTAATATCTCATGGATAATGCCAATAGCCCTCACCCTCTCCTGAGTCTGCTTTAATATGGCCATGACCTGGGAATCCTTTGTAATTGCGGACTCAAGTTTCAACAGGCTGGATATTACCTGGAGATTGTTTTTAACCCGGTGATGGATCTCTTTTAAAAGCAGCTCTTTTTCTGCCAAAGATGCTTTGAGTTGTTCCTCGTTCTCCTTGAGAGATGTCAGGCTCTGACTCAGGCGGTGGATCATATTATTAAAGGAATCCGCCAGTATCCCCACCTCGTCAATGCTGCCGGCGGATATACTTTGAGAAAGATCCCCGGCAGCAATAGCTTTAGTGGCATTTACCATTTCCCGCAATGGTCCGCTGATGGAACGGCTTATAATAATAGCGATAAATACACCGGCTATGATCAATATCAGGGCGGTGTTAAAGCCGCGATTGCGCATTTCACTTATCTTGGTTTTTAGCGGGAAAATGGGTAACCCAATGCTTATGGCCCCTAAATGGCTCTTTCCGGCGTGTATGGCGCGCCCGGCTCTTAATCTATCTTCATGCCATTCGAAGATAGCCGTTGAGCTTTCTATCAGGAGCCGGCCAAAGGGATCGATATCGAGCAGCAAAGTGGCTCTCTCATTATAAGCATCCGCTATTACCCGTCCCTCGTGGTTATAGAAACGGCCGGAGACCAGCAGCCCTTGATTCTCTCCCAGGGCTTCCATTAAGTCTGATAAATAATCGGTGTCGAGGTGATAAAGCGCGTCAATAGAGGC
Source organism: Spirochaetales bacterium (assembly GCA_030604195.1). Taxonomy (GTDB): domain Bacteria; phylum Spirochaetota; class Spirochaetia; order SZUA-6; family DRHE01; genus DRHE01. The sequence goes on along the minus strand of JAUVWI010000027.1, from coordinate 34,167 downwards.
AATTTCCAAAGTGTTAAGCAGTACGACTGCCTGCTCTTTTAATTCGGTTTGAAATGTTTGCTGCTCACGGCGAATCGATAAAAGGGTAATGCTTATTACCGCAGCCATAACCATAGTAACCAGGCTTAAGGTTATTTTAAGGGTTAACGGCCAATTCTTGGGATGCAGGAATGAGTTATTGATGCCTCTTTTGAAAAGCATTACCTGTGTTCAACCAGTTTGTACAGAGATTGCATCTGCTCCAAAGCTTTTTCTTTGCCCTCAGGAAAATTGTCGAAACGGGCTGTATTCTTGAACTTCTTTAATACTAATCGGCCCGGCGCTGTTGTATGCATTTCAGTAAGCAGGGTTTCAATAGCCTCAAGAAGCGGTGGATAAATAGCCGGTTTGACAACCACAACCTGCCTGGAGAATGGTTCTGTTTCAGCGAGAATGGTAAGTGAGCTGCGCGTTTCTTCCGGAATGTTTAGGAAGGTATGATTATCAACGGCCCCGGCAGCGACCCTGCCGCTGATTACCCACTGGATAGTATTCTGATCCTCCCCGGTAAATATATAACCGATTTCATCTTTTGCTGGTGAAGAGTCAATTGTATGTTCCGCCGTGTTTAAACCCGCCCTGATCAGAAAGGCAAGGGGAACCATGTAGCCTGAAGTAGAGAGGGCATTTTCAAAAGCTATTTTCCTGCCTGCCAGCTCAGATAGAGAGGTAATACCGCTTGCACTGGGTGAGAAAAAAACCGTATGGTATTGGGCAATACCGTTTTTCCAGCGGCGCAGTATGGGTTTGGCGCCGGTTAAGTTGCAGGCGAGCATTGCCGGATAAATACTGTCAAAGTAGAGGGTGACCTCTCCCGCATTAAGCCAGCGGCAGATAGTTTCCATATCCGGAGCAATTTTAACCTCACCTCTATCAATGCCGAGATCAGCAAGATTCTCAGCCAGGTAATCGGCCAGGGGCTGAAAACGCTTGATTTTCTTGGCCGGTTCAGAGGAAATATCGGCAAGCACAATTGTCATGACTGCAGCGGGTACCGGCGCCGGCGGCGGCACAGCCTCCGCCCCGGGTACAGTTACGGTGGCTAATAAAACAGCGGCCAGAGCAATTGATGTGAGGTTCGCGCGGAACACCCGCTTGCTGAGGCGGCTTAAATAAGTGCTTATTAACGATTCTCTCATATCCATACCCATTTATAGATCAATCCGTAAGGAGTTTGGCAACCGTTTCAATAAGATCCTGGGTGGTGAAAGGCTTGGTTAAGGCGGCTTTGGCGCCAAAGAGACGGGCAGGTTTTAGAAATCTCGTGCCGATAATATTTCCTGACATCACCACAATAGGTATATTATTCTTTTTCTTAACCAGGGCTTGAACGAATTCAATTCCCTCCATATCAGGCATAATGATATCGGTAATGACCAGATCCGGCCCCACTGATTCAAATTGTTTTAATCCTTCTTTGCCGTTTTGAGCTGTACTCACCTCATATCCCTCTTCGGTAAGTATAAGACTGATCAGATCGGTTATAGCTGATTCATCATCGACCATCAAAATCCGAGTTTTTTTTCTGTTTGTATCATGCTCTCTCTTTAGCATAAGCGGTTAAAACTCCTTAGGCTATCTCATTAACTGCCCTAGCGGCTGTTATTTCAGTGGTTCAGAAATTACTCTTCCTTTTATCTTGTCAAGCTTGAAATGCACTCGCCTCATTTCCCGGCTGATAATATAAGGCAAGTGGCATATTTCAATATACGACCCGGGGAATATACTTTCCTTTACAATTACATCAGCTTCTTCATTTTTATCTAAGTCAAATATGAGGGAACTGGCTGCTTTGTTCAATTTATGTATAGCCTTTTTGATTTTTTCCTGAACTTCTACGAGCCGCTCCTTTCCTGCAGTTGCGACCTTTATTCTTCTTTCCACCTGCTTGAGTTTAAAGGCCAGCTCAATATTATTATCGCGAATCCATTCAAGTTTCCGCTCAATAGAATAATCTATACCACAATAGATTTCCGTTCTTGGACCCATTGCAGAACCTATTTGTGTGGCTGTTACGCCATCCTGGGCATATATTTTTCCTCCTATAATAATCCCTTTCTTTCCAAGCTCTAACCGAGAAAGAGTGTGGATTGCAGAGTTGAGAATACCGACCTCAACAAAAAGCGAACCTTTTACATCCACATAACAATTTTCGATGAACTTTGCTTCTGCGTTTCCTCCTACCTTAACAGTTCCTTTTTTCCTGCCAATGATTCCATGGTGAACGACCATATCTTTTTTACAGATCACCTCCGAGGCAGCCATAGTCTTGGCACAGAACACAGAACCACCGGAGTGCACTTTGAAGCCATCTTTTATTTCTCCCTTGATAATCACATCACCCGGAAAGTCAATGTGGCCTGTTCTGTAATCAATGTCACTATCTATTTCCAGTACCTCATTCACCCGGAATGAGCTCTCACTATACTCAAAGCGACCGTTACAGCCGGCAACAACCCGGTCTTTTTCTATGCGGGTATTTTCCCCCGCTTTTATTTGGTGAATTTCAACTTTTTTATAGGCAACAGCCTTTCCCCGAATGGTGGAGCCCTGTATCCCCTGCATCGTGGCTGTAAGTCTTGCCAGAACCTCCTCCTCTTTTACCAAAACGAAAGGGCTTATTTCTTTATAATCCACTCTCAATCTCTCAGATTCCGGCCTGTAACTTTCCTCTAAGAGGTTCTCTTCTATGAGCAAATGTTCCGGGATCTCATCAACCGGTTTTGACCCACGGGCAATAATAATATCGGTTACCTGAACTCTTTCTGTATTGCATTTAAAGACAGCCTCTTTGATAACATCCCAATCTACACCAAGGGTAATTTTTTTTACACTGAGAAGTTCCACAATAGTATCCAGCTCAATCGGCTTCATTCCCCCGGTAGCCGGATAAAAGTCAGCGGTTGCTGTCATCTCGTCTTCAGAAATTATAACTTCCGCATATCCGTTAATCTGCAGATCAATCGACTCTTCAATGGATTCTATGGTTCTTTTCCGGATTTCACCATTTATCTTTTCCTCAAGCTCAGTGGGGACTTCACCAACTAATTCTTCTACGTTACCAACATCTTCAAGGAGCTTTTCCGATTTCGTAATAAAATCCTCAAGAGCATAATCTTTGGATTTCATAGGCAGCTAACCTTTGAGAAAATCAAGAATTTTCGCAATCTCGAATGGTTTTTTTATAAGTGCTATGGCTCCGGCATCGAGGGCTCTCCTGGCCAGTGGATCCGTAGGATGCCCTGTGATCATTAAGATCCTGGCATTGGGCTTTTCCTTAAGGATGCTCTCGGTAACCTCTGCTCCATTCTTTTCCGGCATCCTTAGATCAACAAGGATCAGATCATAGTCATTCTCAAGGGCATATTTTTCGCCATCCTGTGAGTTCTGAAATCCCTTAACCTGGTAGCCCATGTCCTCTAAAATTACCTGCATGGCATCCACAATCATTTTCTCGTCGTCAATCACTAAGATTTTTTTCATATTCCGCATCCTTTAAGCTATCAGTAAAAAGCATCGTTACATAAATTTTAAAAAATACTCCATTTGATAACATCCCTTTCAGGGCCCCTCCAGAACTTCACGAACTTTACGTAATAGAATAGCCGGAGTGAAGGGTTTCTGAAGAAAGTGCGTTTCCGGACCCAGCACGCCGTGGTGTACAATAGCGTTGTCAGTGTAACCCGATATGTAGAGCACCTTCATGTCCGGATGGGAGGGTGCCAGGCGTTCAGCTGCCTTGCGACCGCCCATCCGGGGCATCACCACATCGGTTATCATCAAGTGGATCGGTCCTTGGTGCTGCTTGCAGATATTCAACGCTTCAACACCATCGGGCGCTTCCAGAACGGTGTAGCCGTTTTTTACCAGGGCAAGGCGGGCCAGATCTCGAACCATTTCCTCGTCCTCCACAAGCAGAATGATCTCTTTGCCCTGAAGAGTTTCAGCGGGTGCTTCCACGCCTTGAACTGACTCAACAGCCTCCACCACCCGCGGCAGATATATTTTAAAGGTTGTGCCCTGTCCGGGCTCACTGTAGACCCAGATGTTGCCGCCGCTCTGCTTGACGATCCCATAGACGGTGGAAAGACCCAGCCCTGTTCCTTTGCATTCCTCCTTGGTGGTAAAGAAAGGCTCAAAGATGTGGGATTGGGTTTCTGAGTCCATCCCTATCCCTGAGTCACTCACCGTAAGAATTATGTAAGGGCCGGGTTTGACTGCCACATGTTCTTTAGCATAAACTTCGTCCAGTTCGATGTTCGCAGTCTCGATAGTGAGCTTTCCGCCTTCAGGCATGGCATCGCGGGCATTGATGGCCAGGTTCATGATGATCTGATCAATCTGCGTGGGGTCAATTTTCACGCTTCCCTGCGCCGGGTTAGGAATCAGGGTCAGGTCAATATCCTCACCGATAAGACGCCTGAGCATCTTCTCTATGTTGGCAACCACTGTATTGAGATCCAGCACCTGTGGCTGAAGGATCTGCTTGCGGCTAAAGGCCAATAGCTGGTGGGTTAGAGAGGCGGCCCGTTTCCCGGCCTGTATGATCTCTTCGAGGATTTTATAGGTAGAATCACTTTTTTTTAGCATGCTCATCAGATATTCACTATATCCATTGATAACTGTCAGCATGTTGTTGAAGTCGTGGGCCACACCGCCGGCTAACCTGCCAACCGCTTCCAGCTTCTGAGACAGGCGGAGCTGTTCCTCCAGGAGCTTGTATTCGGTGATGTTGCTAAAAATGCCCTGGGTGGAAACCGGTTTTCCCTTTACAAATCTGCAGTTGGCGCTGCCTTCCACCGTAATTTTCTTGCCATCCCTGGCAACAATCATGACTTCAATTCTATCAACCTTTTCTCCAGAGATAAGCCGCCGGAAGATCTCCATGCAGTGTGTTCGGGAGTCGGGATGAATAATATCGATTAGTGAAAGACCGGTGATTTCTTCCTCATTATACCCAAGGGTTTCTTGCCATGCACGATTGGCATAGAGCAGGCGACCATCCGGCGCGACACTATAAATAAGGTCGTTGGCGTTTTCAAAGAGGTCCCGGTACCTCTCTTCACTCGCTTTCAACCTCTTCTCGGCCCGTACACGCTTGGTGATGTCTGTGAGTACTGCTAAATAACCTTCAATATTGCCATCAGAATCAAAGATGATTTGCGGGGATAAGATAGTCTGAAGCTTCCGTCCATCTTTTACAGTCCATTTAATCTCATAAGGGCTTTTCTTGCCTTTTTTGAGTATTTCCATCTGTTTATTGAAGATACCCAGATCTTCATCATCTAGGAACTCTGTTAGCGGCCGTCCTACGATTTCCTCCAGTGAATATCCCCACATATCGCAGAATTTATTGTTTGCATAGGTTAATGAAGTCTCTTCATTTATTACACCCAAACCTTCATTTATCGTCTCAACCAATCGCCGATACTGTTTTTCACTTTTATGTAATATGTCTTCTGCCCGCTTGCGCTTGGTGATGTCCCTCACAATCGCTGTGAATATCCAAGATCTGTCCTGCTTAACCGCTGAGAGTGACAACTCGACAGGAACAACGGAACCGTCTTTACGCACTGCTTCCAACTCATTCGTTTTGCCAATGAGTTTATTCTCTCCGGCTTCAGTAATAAAATCCTTTATGTCCTCAACATAACTCCGCTTGTGCTGCTCAGGAATGATGATATCAAATGGCTCTCCCAGAACCTCCTCTTTGGAGTAGCCGAAAATATTAGAGGCAGCCTTATTCCACTGGATTATCTTCCTTTCCTCATTATGAGAAATTATGGCGTCCGTGGATACCTCCACCAGGCTGCGGTATTTTCCCTCCGATTTTCTGAGCTGACGCTGAAGGCTCAGTTTCTCTACTGCCTCCTTAACCCTGAGAGTCACCTCATCAATGGCCAGGGGCTTGGCGAAGTACCCATTGGCATGCTCTTCTATAGCGTTAATCGCGTTTTGAAGGTCAGCATACCCCGTGATAATGATGCAAACCATCTCAGGATTCTTCCGCTTTAATTCCTTTAAGAGTTCCGTCCCCTCCATATCGGGGAGCTTAATGTCGATAAGAGCAACATCGATGGCCATTTGCTCTGCTGCAATTAAAGCCTCACGCCCCGTGCCGGTTGTGGTGACACTGTAGCCCTTCTCCTGGAATATATCAGAGAGGGTCTCGCAGGTTCCCGCATCATCGTCTGTAATCAAAAGTTTAGTTTCACCCATGCGATTTATCTCCATGGTACGGTTTTTTCAAAGTTCCACTTGCCTTTTGTCCGGATATCTTTTCTATCAAGGCTACCACTTTATCTATGTCCAGGGGCTTGTAGAGGCAGGTGTAGACACTTTCTGAAAGCGCCTCCTCCACCAACTCCTTAACCTCCTGCCGGTAACCGGTCATCATGACCGCAGTAATCTCAGGGTTTAGCTTCTTTATCTCCCGGTAAGTCTCCAGGCCGTTTAAGACCGGCATTTTCACATCGATGAAGATTATGTCGACTGTGTTCTCCCTTGTAACCTTTATCGCTTCCTCGCCGCTATGGGCAATGCCTGCTGTGTAGCTCCTCTGCTCCAGCACATCTTTCAACGTTTCGCAGCTATTCAGATTGTCGTCCACCACCAGAATAAGAGACCCTCTTTCAGCCTTTTCGATGAAACTAACGACCCTGTCAATGTCCAGGGGCTTGTGGATTATACCGTAGGCACCCTCTTTTAGCGCTTCCTTTACAAGGTCCTCCACAGAGTAGGCGGTCATCATCATGACCCTGGTCGTGGGGCTTATACGTTTGAACTCCTTAAAGGTCTCCACCCCATTAATCCAGGGCATCTTAATATCCATTAAGACAGCATCATAGGTCTTATCTTTTATCATCTCAATCGCTCTGTAACCATCCATGGCCACATCCACCCCATATCCCATATCACCCAGGATGTCCACCAGGGTCTCACCCATGCCGGGATCATCATCCACTATAAGTATGCTGAACTTTCGTTTAGACTCCATTTCGCTTAGACTTCTCCCTTTATTAGCGGCAGTATGACGGTAAAGGTTGTGCCTTTATCAACCTCGCTTTCAATTTTTATCCTTCCCTTATGGCCGTCAACGATGCTCTTCACTATTGACATGCCCAGTCCGATCCCCCTGGCCCTGGTGGTGAAGAGGGGCTCGAATATATGCTTTAGTTTTTCCCTTGGAATGCCCTGGCCTGTGTCTGTGAACCTGATCTCCAGGAAATCACCTTTCACCGCGGTATGTATTTGAAGTCTTCCTCCTTCCGGCATGGCCTGAACAGCATTGGTGGAGATGTTCAGGAATACCCGCCGGATCTGATCGGGGTCAGCAAGGATTGCAGTCAGGTTTTTAGCCAATTGGGTCTCTACAGCTATGTTTTTAGGTACCTCGATATCGGCCAGCGCTTCCTTAATGATGCTGTTCACATTGCATTCCTTTGGCGATGGTGGCCTGGCTCGGGAGAAGTCGAGAAGGTCGGTTATGATCTCGTTGGATCTCTGTATCTCTCTTTTGAGGATGTTTAGATGTTTGCTCACCTTCTCATCCGCATCCTTCAGCTTCATATTCAGGTAATACACCGAGTTTCCGATAACCCCGAGGGGATTGCGCAGCTCGTGGCCTACACCGCTGGCCAGTTGTCCAATAGCGGCTAATCTCTGCGAGCGGATCAGTTTCTCCTGGCTATCTTTTAAATCCTCTGCCATACGGATAAAAGAAAGGGCCAATTCGCCGGTCTCGTCTTTTGATTCTATCAATCGAGGATCAATTTCAACATCAAGCTTTTCCGCGCTGATGTCTTCTACAGCTTTTGTCAGTTTATTGATCGGGTTTATGATGGAACGGGAGATAATAGAGGCAATAAGAATACCTATTATAATCAAAATAAGAGAAGCAGCCACCATTCTATTTCTCAATATAAAAATGGGTTTTAACACCTCATCTACATCATGTTTCACCACAAGAATCCATTTCAGTCCTTCAAATTTTCTATAACCCTTTGAGTGTGCATAGGAAAAAAGTCTTTCTCTTCCGCCTTCACTGGCAATAAAGAAGGAGCTTCCCTCTTTTATCTTTTTGAAGAACGCCCTATAGGATACATCTTCTAAAAAATTAAAAACTCTTGTTGCATAGATTAATCTGCCATCCGTGGTAATTAAATTGATTCTTGTGGTTTCGTGTTTTTTTGAGGCAATCTCTATCTCTTTTATTATATCCCTGGCAGCAACCTGGGTTCTCATTACCCCTATAAAGTTTCCTTCTTTGTCATCAATCCTTACTGCAATACGAACACCATATGCCACAGTAATTTCATCATACTCAACATCACCTGCATAAAAACCCTTTTTCCTGGCAATCTGCCACCATTGTTCATCGTCCTGTCTGTAATCAAAAGTTTTTCCGGTTTGAGCAATGTACGCACCATATTTATTCGTTATGGCAACAAGCTCAAATACCTTGAAGCCATACTCTTTTTTATAGAATTCGATAAAATTTTGCCTTAGATTATTTGATAATTCATTGCTGATCAGTTCCCGCATGAAAACGGTTATTTGCTCTTTTGGCGCAGAAATCCATTCTCTGTCCCTTTGGTTAATATACTCCTCAATACGATCTATCCTATCAAACTCCTTGTTCGATTCTAAAACAGTTTTTTGTAACAAGGAATCTTTGGTATATTTTTGAAGCTCATTGATCTTAAGATAGATGTTTTCATCGATTTTTCTCAGCATTTCATCAGCCAGGAACATGGAGCTATTGCCGATAGATTCCTGTAAGGATCTCCGGCTTGTACTCACTGAATAAAGCGCCATAGCGGCCATCAACAATACAACCAGTATAAATCCGGCAGTTAGTTTTGTTCCGATTTTTATGTTCATCGCAGATACGTAACCTTTCCATCTACAATCCGGGCAGGATGATGTGAAAAAATGCAACTATTCATAACCTTCTCTTAGCATAAAGTATATAATATCGCTAACAATTATCAATTATTTTCATAGAAATTCCCCATATACCCTGGATAAAAAACGACGGGGTGGCCGGTGGACTGGGATGAGCTGCTTCGTGAAGTTCTGCTACAGATCCGCACCGGGTCGAAATCTTTCTCTTTTTTTTCCGGAGCCAGGTTCTACGGGGAATTTTTTATTTGCATTTTCATGTAGCATAAATTAAAATATAGTAAAATATTGAGGAAAAACTGATTGAAGTGGTATTCTGTGACTGTGTTTCAAAGTCCTGGGAATAACAGCTTTTATGGCTTTGTATAAGGAGGGGGAATTGATTTTCCTGTAAATTGTTGCTATGGATGAAAAATCAATAACGGAAATTAATGAAGAACTGGATGAAATAGCTTTTCGCTCTTATGCCGGCTATGTCGGGGCTAAGATACTGACCTCCTCCCATAATTTGAATGAATTGATCGATATGTCCACCGACATGGTTGTGGAGCTTACACGGGCAGAGCTTGGATTTCTGATGCTCTTTAACGAAAAGTCCCGGGAGCTAATCGTTGAATCGTGCAAGGGGCTGAAACAAAAACAGATCAAGAAAAAAGCATTAAAAACGAAAAAGGATGTGGTCAAATGGATTGTTGAACGGAAAGAACCGATCTTACTTTCCGAATTGGATAAGCCGGGTGTGAAAGAGTTTTTCCGCGCAATTTCTGAAGAGATTGAACCCGGGATTATCCTATCCGTTCCCTTGGTGGTGAAAGATAGATTTATAGGCTTGATTAACCTTGGAGTGAAAGAATCCGGGAAACCTTTCTACAAGAAAGAGTTTCAGATGTTATCCCTCATGTCAGGCAATATCGCATTTGCTATCGAAAATACAAAATTATACAAAAGGCTGCTTGAAAGCTATTTCAGCACGGTCAGCGCCCTGGCCGAGGCCATAGAGACAAAGGATCCTTATACACGGGGTCATTCCGAACGGGTATCCATGTACGCTGCCAATATAGCCAGGGCCATGAATCTTACTGAATCCGAAATAACAGGTATCCGGGTTGCCGGCCTTCTGCACGATATCGGTAAAATCGGGCTGCAGGAAGGGATTCTCTTAAAGTTCGCACCACTGACCGATGCTGAATTCAACGTTATCAAGGAGCATCCTGTTGTCAGCGCCAGGATAATAGATCGCGCCGAGTTTCCCTGGGAGGTAAAATCATTGGCCCGCCACCATCACGAGCGGTATGACGGCAGCGGCTATCCGGACAGTATCAAAGGAGAGGATATCCCTCTTGGAGCACGCATTTTAGCCGTGGCCGATACCTATGAGGCTTTAATGGCGGACAGGCCCTACCGCAGAGGATTTCCAAAGGAAAAAACCTTAGAGATGATCAAAGAGGCTGCCGGCACCCAGCTTGACCCGGAAATAGTTAAGGTGTTCCTTGACCTGGTGGAAAAAGTGGAGATTTAGGCATAATAAAGATTAGTGATATGATGCCTACTAACGATCAGGGATTCACAGTGCTCAGGAAAAGGATACTTAAAGAAAGAGGCCTGGACTTAAGCCAGTACAGGGAAAAGTGCTTAAAGCGTAGAATCGATGTGCGGTTGAGGGCAACCGGAGTCCATAACTACCCGGAGTACATGGTTGTCCTGAAAAAAGACCCTTTAGAATACGAAAAGCTCTTTGATACCATTACCATCAATGTAACCGATTTCTTCAGGGACAAAAGCGCTTACAGGTTTATCGAAACCAGGATTATCCCTGAATTGCTCTCATCAAAAAAAAGAAAGGGAATGAAAATAATCCGTGCCTGGAGCGCCGGTTGTGCCGGCGGTGCGGAGCCCTACTCCCTTGCTATTTTTTTTCACCAGGTATTGGGAAAAAGAATAGGAGATTATCATATTTCCATTTACGCCACGGATATCGACAAAAAAGTCATAGAAAAGGCTAAAAGGGCGGAGTATGAAGCCAATGCGGTCTCTGGGGTTGACGGGAAAATTCTTAAACGCTATTTCAATTACCACCTGAAATACACTCTGAAAGAAGAGATAAAACAGATGGTTAGATTTAAGCGTCATGACCTGATAAGCGAGAAGCCTATTGCCCATCTTGACATTATTATGTGCAGAAACGTGTTGATATACTTTTCAAGGCACTTGCAGGTGAAACTCTTTAACAGGTTTTATAAGGGTTTGAATCGAGGAGGATACCTGGTGCTCGGAAAGACCGAGAGTCTGAACGGAGTGGCGTCAGGGCTGTTTAAGCCGATAAGTATTAGAGAACGTATCTATCAAAAAATATAGATGAAAGAGTGAGGAAAAAATGAAATGGACAATCGGCAGGAAATTATTCCTTGGATTCGTCTCAATTACTATTTTAGCCATAATAGTGGCTGGAGTGGCCTTTATAAATTTCGATAAGATCAATGAAGCCTCCCGGACAGTCAAACAGGCAGCAGCAATAACAGAGCACATTTTGGAGATCAGAATGGAAGAGAAGAATTATCTGCTGTTGCATGAGCAGAACTACATCGACACGCTTAAAGAACTTATGGCCCACCTTGGCGAGCATATTGCTGACGGAAAAAGAGAGATCCGTAGTAAAGCGGTTATTACCAACCTTGACAGAATAACGGCTTCATTGAAAATATACCAGGGCCTCTTCAATAAGGTGATGCAAAACCACGAGCTTGTCGAGGAATTAATGAGTAAAATGAGAATTGCCGGGCGTGATGTGCAGGAGGCGGCCCCGGGAAGAGAAAATACCGGTGAGTTGATCATATCCGTGCTGGAAGCTCGTAGGGAGGAGAAGAATTACCAGATATACCGGGATAAAGTGCTCCGGGCAGGTGAAAAAACATATCAGGAGAAATTTCAGGATGCCATAAAGCGGCTTAAAGATGCTGGCCGCGGTGATCCCAAAATCAATTGGTTGGCCGATCAATATACGGTTGATTTTAACAATCTTGTAGCGGCTTATAAAGACATGGATGAGTTGATCGGCTGCATGATGGATGAAGGCCAGACCATTCAAAAAATAGCCCGGGAGATTGAAGACAGGGCATGGGCAAGCATAGCAGCAGCCCAGACAGCGGCCGGTACTATTATGTTAATCGTCTTAATTATTGCGGTAATAGTAAGTGTGATTCTCGGCCTTACTATTACCAGGATGATAACCATTCCCCTCCGCCAACTGGTATCCATATCCCAGGCCATTGCAGAGGGTGATCTAACCCGGGATGTGGAGGTAAAAACAAAAGATGAAGTAGGCAGGCTATCTGCCGCCTTTCAACAGATGGTGGAAAGTCTGAGAGATTTTGTGGGCCAGGCCCAGGATACGGCGGAGAGGGTGTCCGCAACCTCCCAGGAGTTATCTTCCTCGGCCCAGGAGATGAATGCCACCGCGGAAGAGGTATCATCCACGGTTCAGCAGATTGCCACCGGTTCGGCCCAACAGGCGGAGGCCACTGAAAAGACCACTAAAATAATAGAGGATATATCGTCTACTATAAAAGAAAACGCTTCTGCAGCCCAGACCGCATTGACAGTTTCCTCGGCGGCCACAGAGAAAGCGCAGAGCGGCAGGAATGCCACTCAGAAGACAGTGGAAAAGATGAGTCAGATAGATTCCGTAATCAGGGAATCCATGGATTCCATTCGTGGTCTGAAAGAGAGGTCCCAGCAAATCGGCAATATTGTGGGGGTGATTACCGGGTTTGCCAATCAGACTAATCTTCTTTCTTTAAACGCAGCCATTGAGGCGGCCAGGGCGGGAGAATCAGGCAGGGGGTTTGCCGTGGTGGCCGAAGAGGTGCGTAAGCTGGCCGAAGGCTCAAAGAAATCGGCCGAAGAGATTGCCGTTTTAATTGAAGAGATACAAGAACACACAGAAAAAGCGGTTACCTGTGCAGATTCGGGAAGTAAGGAGGTGACCGGGGGTTTGGAAGTGGTCAAAGAGACCGCTATAGTCTTTGAAGAGATTATGAAGGCAGCGGAGGAAGTTGGCGCCATGAACCGGCAGGTTGCAGGCGGCAGCCAGCAAATCGCAGAGAGCACCGAAAAGATAATGAAATCCATGGAGGAGATATCTACTGCAGCCGAAGAAAATGCATCCGCCGTGCAGGAGGTATCCGGCTCCACTGAGGAGCAGACCGCATCCATGGAGCAGATGGTCTCCTCTTCACAGGAGTTGTCCGAAATGGCCGTCAAATTAGCTGAATTGACATCAAGGTTCAAGGTAGGTGTAAAGGTAGGAGTAGCAGAAAATGGCTGATGAAAAATCCGCCACCAAAGAGATCCAGGTAGTGATCTTTCGACTGGGAAGTGAATACTTCGGCGCTGCCATAGACCAGGTAAAAGAGATCATTCAAATGACCCATGTAACCCCAATGCCCAGGGCACCGTCTTTTATCGAGGGCGTAATAAACCTGCGCGGCCAGGTTATTGCAGTTATCGATTTAGCAGAACAGCTTGATCTCCCCCCACCCGAGCTGGGCGAAGAAAGCCGCATAATAGTAATGGAGGTGGATAATAACATAGTCGGCATGATCGTTGATGCCGTGCCCGAGGTTTTGAGAATCTCTACAGGGGATATAGAGTCCACTCCCGGTCTAATAGAGAGCAGGATAGACACCAGGTATATAGAAGGCATCGTGAATCGTGAGGAGCGACTCTTTGTGCTGCTCAACTTAAGCAAGGTGCTTTCACCCGAAGAGGTGGAAAGTATAGATGCGGCCACCGGATAAGGTAATAAAGGTCAGTCTGGCTGAGGTAAAAACAGCGGTAAAACCGCATATATTGGTTACACCGTGTGTGGGCTCGTGTGTGGCTATAATGCTGTACGATAAATTGAAGGGCATAGGCAGTATGGCCCACATCATGCTGCCGGATATCAATTTAAGTAAGGCAAGGAAGAACAGGGCCAAGTTCGCCAATACAGCCGTGGAGATTATGCTGGAAGAGATGATCGATCTTGGCGCGGCAAGGAAGCGCATAAACGCCAGGATAGCAGGGGGCGCTGATATGTTTCCGGCTGTAAATCGTACCGACTCGATTCATATAGGAAAAAGAAACATTATTGCGGTGAAAGAAGAATTAAAGAGCAGAAGCATCCGGCTGGTGGCCGAAGATAGTGAGGGAAATCATGCCCGTTCCGTAGAGTTTTATCTAGAAAAAGGGTTGATAATGATAAAGAGCCCTTTATACGGAAACAGAGAGATATAAGGGGGAATTATGAGCATAAAAATCTTGATAGTGGATGATGCAGCCTTTATGAGAATGATGTTGGCTGACATCCTCGTGGAAAATGGCTTTCAGGTTACCGGAGAGGCCGAAAACGGTGAAGAGGCGCTCAGGCTTTACAAGGAGCTTAAACCGGACCTGGTGAGCATGGATATCATCATGCCCGGAAGCGGCGGTATCGGTGCAATAAGGGATATCCTTAAGGAAGATCCTCAAGCAAAGATACTTGTGGTCAGCGCCCTGGGGCAGAAGGCGCTGGTCAAGGAAGCCCTCGATGCAGGGGCAAAGGGTTTTGTAGTCAAACCCTTTAAGCCTGAAAAAGTGATTGAAAAAATTCAGAATATCCTGGGTGAGTAAAAAGGGCTTTAGGATATATGGGCAATAGAATTAGTGTTTTAGTGGTTGATGACTCCGCATTAATGAGGCTGATGATCTCAGAGCTCCTTAATTCTGAAAATGGGATTGAGGTGGTGGCCACGGCAAAGGACGGTGAGGATGCAATAATTAAAGTAACTGAGCTGAAGCCCGATGTAGTCACACTGGACATAGAGATGCCCGGTTTGGACGGTCTGCATACCCTTGGTTATATTATGAGCGAGATTCCCACACCTGTTATAATGTTGAGCGCCTATACTCTGAAAGATGCGGAGACTACCTTTCGCGCCCTGGAATACGGGGCGGTCGACTTTGTGGCCAAACCATCCGGACCTATATCGGGCGATATAGCGTCAATAAAAAATGAATTGATAGCCAAGGTAAAAACAGCCGCAAGCGTTGATTGCAACAAGCTTAAATTCATTCGACCCAAAAAAATCTCCGGCAAATATCTCAAGGCAAAACCCGGGAAGAAGGTTCGCGGAATCAAGGTTATCACAATCGGATCGTCCACAGGGGGGCCCTATACATTAAGGCAGATATTACCCCAACTCGAACCTGACATTCCTGCGGGCATACTGATTGTACAGCACATGCCCGGGGGTTTCACCGGAACCTTTGCCGCCAGACTGGATAATGAATCCAGGCTGGATGTAAAAGAGGCGGAGGCGGGTGATAAAATAGAACCGGGAAAGGCATTGGTTGCGCCGGGTGGTTATCACATGACCGTAAAAAGAGAAATGTCAGGCAGGGGCACGTCAGGGGTTATAAACCTTAACCAGGAGCCTCCTGTTTACGGCCTGAGGCCTACGGTTGACAGCATGATGTTCTCGGCAGCCGAGGTGTATGGCGATAAGACCATTGGGGTTATTCTAACAGGAATGGGAAATGACGGAACTAAAGGGATGAGGGCTATAAAGGAGAAGGGAGGCAGAACAATCGTCCAGGATAGGGATACCTGCGTGGTCTACGGCATGCCTAAAACAGCCGTTGAACAAGGGGTAGTGGATAAGGTGCTTCCTTTAAACAGAATAGCCGCAGAAATAATGAAGATGCTTTGATAAAGACATGGCAAAGATGAGTAATGCTTCTAAATACATGAAGGCCTTTATTGCCGAAGCGCAGGAGCGGCTTCAGGAAATGAACAGGGCGCTTTTGGAACTGGAAAAGGCGCCCGCTACTCCAGCTAAAAAGGGGCTTCTGGATGAGCTGTTTCGCCACGCTCATACCATAAAAGGCGGAGCGGCCTCCATGGGCTATGCTGAAATATCCACCCTGGCCCACGAGATGGAAAATCTCATGGATAAATTGCGGAGCCAAAACATAGAACCGGAACCTCCGGTTGTAGATATACTGTTTGAAACTCTTGACCTGCTTGAGATGCTTGTAGACAGTGTGGCAAAACAGGAAAAAAGAGAAATAGAGATTACCCCTCTTATAGATAAGATTAAGGCAATATCCAGTAAGGGCCCTGGTATGAAACCTGAAATGGTTGAAGAAGGGCAGGTGCAGGCTGAGCTTAAGAAAGAGACCTTAAAAAAGAATCATTATAATATTCAAGTCAAGATCAAACTAAAGGATGAATGTGTTTTTAAATCAGTTAGGGTCTTTATGGTGCTGAAAAAGCTGGGCGAAATTGGTGAAATAGTCAATACGGACCCGGAAGTCAGAGACCTGGAAGACGAAAAATTTGATCAGTGGTTTTCAGTTTTCTTGACCAGCAAAGTGGATGAAGAAAAGATCAGGAAAGTTGTCGAATCTGTTTCCGAGGTGGACAGTGTGGAGGTTTTGGCTACCGGCCGCCAATTGCCCGGGGTTACCACCCAGAGCAGAACACAGACCGTCCGGGTGGATATAGCGCGTCTTGATAAACTGATGGATTTAGTCGGGGAGATTGTTATCGATAAAACCAGACTAATCCGAATAAGTTCAATCTATGAGATACCCGAACTAATGGAAACCACCGGCCATCTTGATCGATTGATTACTGATATTCAGTACGAAGTAATGCAGGCAAGGCTTGTTCCTGTTGACCTGATCTTTAACAGGTTTCCCAGGATGATTAGAGATCTGGCCAGGGCAAAAAAGAAGAAGATAGATCTGATAGTAAAGGGAACAGAAATCGAAGTAGACCGCTCCATACTGGACAGGCTTAGCGACCCCCTGATCCATATGCTCAGAAACGCTGTTGACCATGGAATCGAGCCTGCTTCCGAAAGAAAGAAGGCGGGAAAGTCCGAGACGGGCTCTATAATACTGGCTGCGGAGCGTCAAAAGGAGCATGTGGTCATAGAAGTTTCAGACGACGGCAGTGGTATAGACCCGGACCGGATACTTGATGCGGCCATAAAAAAAGGCATTATAACTCCGGAGGTGGAGCTGAATGATAAGGAAAAGCTTATGTTGATATTCACCCCCGGTCTCTCTACCTATAAAGAGGCCACGGATGTATCCGGCAGGGGAGTGGGCATGGACTTGGTAAAGACGATTATAGAATCCCTTGGAGGCGCGTTAACAATCGACTCAAATATAGGCACAGGTACTAAATTTACACTGAAGTTACCGCTCACAACGGCAATAGCCCGGGGTTTGCTGGTTAAAGTGCAGGAGGAAACTTTTGTGGTTCCCCTGGCCGGTGTGCAGGAGATAGTCAGCGTCAAGGCCAAAGAAATAGAAACAATTAAAGGGGAGGAGGCAATTTTAATAAGAGGGGAAGTTGTTCCTCTTGTGCCGTTGGATAGGATTCTGGAGTTTGATTTCTGTAAAAAGACAAAAGAGGAATTCTTCGCCCTTGTGGTGGAAGCCGGCGGCAAACGGGCGGCGCTGGCCATTGACTGCCTGTTGGGGCAGCAGGAAATCGTTATTAAGCCGTTGGACGGTTATTTAAAAGGAGTTAAGGGTTATGCCGGAAATACGATCCTGGGAGATGGAAACGCGGCCTTCATTCTGGATGTGCCGTCGCTTGTATAGAGTAAATAATAGGTTTAAAAGGAGGTAGCTGATATGAACGATTTTATTTTATTGAACGAAGAGCAGATTGATGCCCTGAGAGAGGTGGGAAATATCGGGGCCGGCCATTCAGCCGATGCCCTCTCACAACTGGCCAATAAGAAGATTACGATATCCGTACCGGAGGTTAAAGCGGTTCCCTTAAAGCAAATAGCGGAACTTAGCGGTCCTCCGGAAAACCTCGCCGCCGTAGTATATATGAAGCTCAGGGGGGATAGCCAGGGGAGGTCTCTTATAATATTTCCCAGGCAGAGCGTATTAAACTTACTGGATATTTTGCTGAAGCGGCCTGCAGGCGAGACTAAATATTTAAAAGAAATCGATTGTTCTGCCGTCAAAGAGGTAGGAAACATCCTGACAGGTTCTTTTTTAACTACTTTTTCGGAGTTTCTGAATATATTATTGATACACTCCGTGCCATTGATAGCCTATGATATGGTAGGAGCAATCCTGGAATCGCTGGCTATAGAATTCGGCATGGAGGAGGACAGTATTTTCTGTATACAAACCAAATTTGAAGACCAGTCTCTCGATATTGGAGGGAGCTTCATACTGGTGTTTGACAGCAAGTTTCTCGACATTATTATCAAAAAGATAGATATGAAGCTAATAGAGATGAAGAGAAAAAGAACTTAGGTGTACCGTGCCGACAGCAGGAGCGAATTATGACAAAAACTCATAAAAAGAGGGGAGATTTATATAAGGAACTGTTTAACTATATAAATAGTGGAGTGGTTGTATCTGAGATAAAAGATCAGGGTGGTAGAGATTTTGTTATTAAGGATTTGAATAAGGCTGCAGAAGGTATTCTTAAGATTAAGAAGGAAGATGTTGTTGGCAAAAGTATTTTTGATGTTTTTCAAGGCTTTAAAGATTTTTGCCTGCTTGATGTGGTTAAAATGGTATGGCAATCGGGCAACCCGGAGCATTTTCCTGTTTCTCAGTATGATGATGGGCGAATAACCGGATGGTTTGATAATTATGTCATCAAACTTCCACTGGGCGAAATAGTTGTTGTTTCTAATGATGTTACTGACCGCAAGCAGGCAGAGGATGCGTTAAAGGAGAGCGAGGAACAGCTTCGCCAGGCCCAAAAGATGGAGGCCGTGGGCAGGCTGGCAGGAGGACTCGCTCATGACTTTAATAATCTTTTAACTGTTGTTTTGGGGTATTCAGAAATAATAATGATGCACGCAGGTGCTGATGAAGGCCTGAGTAAGAATGTTGGGGAAATAAAAAAAGCAGCGGAAAAGGCCGCTACTCTTGCGCATCAGCTTCTTGCATTCAGCCGCAAGCAGATACTCCGGCCGAAAGTATTATACATCAACGATCTTATAAGTAATATGGAAAAGATGCTGTACAGACTAATCGGAGAAAATGTTCAATTAACAACAAGATTGGATCCTGAACTTGGACTCATCAAAGTGGATCCAGGGCAGTTTGAACAGATAATAATGAACCTGGCAGTCAATGCGCGCGATGCCATGCCGAAAGGGGGCACAATTACAATTAAAACAAAAAACACATATCCAGATACGGGATATGGTGAACATCATACACCAGTGCGACCCGGGCCTTGTATTTTAATCAGTGTAAGTGATACGGGGGAGGGAATGGATGCTGAAACACAAAATAAAATATTCGAACCCTTCTTTACGACTAAAGAAAAGGGAAAAGGCACGGGACTGGGTTTAGCCACTGTATATGGTATTGTTGAACAAAGCGGGGGATATATATGGGTTAAAAGTGAACTCAATAGGGGCACGACCTTTGAGATTCAACTGCCTATTGTTGAAAATATTGAAGCAGAACAGATTAAGAGAATTGAAAGCGGCGTACCGGAGCGCGGCACTGAAACTATTCTTATTGTAGAAGATGAAGAGGCTGTGCGAAAGATGGTGATTACCGTTCTTGAAAATTACGGTTACTCCGTTTTTGAGGCAAAAAACGGCCTCGAAGCCCTGCAGTTAAATATATTTCTCAAAGAACGACCCATCAATTTATTGATTACCGATGTAGTGATACCAGGAATGAGCGGCATTGATGTAGCAGAGCAGTTTTCCGCTCAGCGTCCCGGTATGAAGGTATTATACATGTCAGGTTATACTGATGATGCTGTTATTAACTGTGGGGTGCTCAAAGAGGCAATCAATTTTTTACAGAAGCCGTTTACCCCAAATTCCCTTGCCCGGAAAGTTCGCGAAGCATTAGATGAAGAGTCTTAGTTCAGAACTGGTTTAATAGGCACCCAATAGCGGAAAAACCCTTCTAATGTTCACCTTAATCTTCGATAAACAAACGTATTGCCGCGGCTGTCTCCGCCGGCCTTTCCGCCATAGGAGCATGGCCGCAGAGGGGAATGGTTGCCAGCTCAGCATGGCTGAGTAGCGTTAAGAATTGTCTTGACCATTGGTAATCCAAAACCCGGTCCTCGCTGCCCCAGATCAGTAGAGCAGGGTGATGGATCTCCGGTAGCAGATCATCAACCGGCTCTTTGCCCAGGATCTGCCTGCATATATCACCAAGAGCATTCTTACCTCCCTGCTCGAAGAGGGTTTCCGCCAGATAGGTTTCTATATAGCGGTCTACCCGGTCGGAATTGTGGTAGGCATAATAACGCAAACCCCAGCGTAGAAATAAGCGGTTATGAAAGGCAAGCGCCAGATCGATGAAAAACTCACTTTGTGCAAGCCATTCAAAAAAGTTTCCCTCCGCACCCTTGAGTCCATAGGGCGCAATCAGAATAAGTTTTTCCACATCGCCGGGATATGTGTGGGCATAGTTCAGGGCAATTTGTCCTCCTAAGGAGTGGCCCAGAAGTAGAACCCGGCCAACGCCTATTGTCTCTCTGAATTCCCTGATTATACCAACGAAAAATTCGATACTGTATCCTGCTTCCGGTTTATAGGAAAGCCCGGAACCGGGAAGATCAGGCGCTATAATCCGCATATCCGGAGCCAGTTCTCCGGCCAGCAGGTTGTACTCAAAGGCAGTGCCGCTGAAGCCGTGGATGCAGAGCATTACCGGTTTATCAGCAGGGGCGGCCGGTTCTGAGTCAAAATAATGGAGCTTTCCTTCTCTTAAAGGAATAAAATGTGAACTGAAAAGTTTTTCCGGCTCCCTGGTTTGGGCAGTATAAGAAACACATGAGAGCAACCAGGTCAGGAATAAGAATATTGACAAATATCTGTAATAGCGCATTCTATTAATAATCATACCACAATCAGCATTTTTTAGAGATAAGCTGATTGATTAATTCACCATTGAGGGGTAAAAAGATAGCTTGAAGCTTAAGGTATTTGGCCGGCGGGTTTTATTAAGGTAAAGGAAGGTTCGACTTTAAAAATATGGATAATAATTTCAGAATCGCTATTATAAGCGGCAGATTGGGAGATGTGGATGGCGTATCTCTGGAGGTAGATAAATGGATCAGGGCTCTGGCCGGGCAGGGACATACCCTCTTCACCATTGCGGGAAGATACGGTATAGCTTTAGATTCTCTGCCGGAAGCAAATCAGTTGCTGCTCAGGAAGATCAGCTTCGATTCTCCGGAGCAGCTTTATTACGAGAAGAACCTCTTTCCCCATTTATCCAAAAATCCACCCCACCTGAATGGCAACACCAAAAACTCCATACTCGATGATCTGACTGTAAAGGGAAACCAGGTAGCCGGCAGGCTTTTTGAATACGTGCAGGATAACAGCATAGATGTTATTATTGCTGAAAACACCAATGCCATGCCCATGACCCTGCTGGGCAGCCTCGGTGTGCATAGTCTGGCCACTGAGAAAAGGGTGGCTACGATTTTTCATCATCACGATTTCTGGTGGGAGAGAAGCAGGTTTAGCCAGAATCATATTGAATCTCTCCTGACCAGGATAATGCCGCCTGCCGAGGTTGGAAATGAGCATGTGGTTATCTCTTCCTATGCCGCCCATATTCTGCGCTCAATAAAGCGTGTTCATCCCTTTGTTATACCCAATTGTGAGGATTTTGAGAATATAACGGTACTGGATGACTATAACCGGGAATTCAGAAGGGACCTGGGATTTAAGGAAGATGACATTCTAATAGTGCAGCCTACAAGGATTGTCAGGAGAAAAAGGATAGAAGATTCCCTGGAACTGGTTGGGCGTCTCCTGCAGAAGCACCCATCTTTAAGAAAAAGGCTTCACTATATTGTATCCCTCTTTCAGGGTGATGAGCATGATGAAGATTATGTTGAGGAGATCAAATTACTGGCCCGGAGGAAGGAGGTCTCTCTGCACCTGATTTCGCAGAGAGTCTCGGCAAACCGCGGACTCGATCAGGAGGGCAGGCGGATATATACCAACCGGGATGTTTTAGCCAATGCTGACCTGGTTACTTATTTACCGGTGTGGGAGGGGTTCGGCAATGCCCTTCTGGAAGCTGTTGCCGCGCGCAAAATAGTGGTTATTACCACCTACCTGGTCTACAAAACCGATATTAAGGTAACCGGTCTTAAGAATATTGAAATACGGGATCAATACGATACAGAGGGTAAGCTGCAGATTCCTGATAAGGTTGTAGAAGAAGTGTATTACATGCTCACTCACCCGGAAGAGAGAGAAGAAATTATTGAAAAGAATTTTAATATCGCTAAAAAAGAATTCGGTCTTGACACGCTGAACTTAAAACTTAAGTATCTGCTTTCTGATTACAGCGATGAAATACGCGCCTCTCGCAAGAGGATTGAAAAGAGCAAGAGGTCTTATTCTGTATAGAGGTTTATTATGCAGGAAAAACCAGCTAAACTGGCCGGCAGAACCGCCCTGATAACCGGCGGCGCTAAAAGATTGGGGTGTGAGACAGCCCTTACCCTGGCCGGCAGGGGAATGAATATTGTTCTACACTATCACACCTCAGGCGCTGCAGCGGCTGAGCTTGCTCAAAGGATCAGCCGCATTGGTGTAAATGTTTATACTGTGCCTGGTGATTTAGCTGATCTTTCACACACGGATGAGCTTATGAACCGGGCCATTAAAGCAGCGGGAAAGATCGATGTTCTGATAAATAATGCCGCCATATATAGAGCCGATCAATTCTCCGATTTACTGCCGGAAAATCTGGAGACAAGCCTGCGGGTAAACGCGCTCTCCCCCCTGCTTCTATCCAGGGTTTTTGCCGCCCATTTTGCCGCCCGGGTAATGGGAGCAATGGGAGGTAGTATTATTAATCTGTTGGATTGCCGGATAAGGGATTATGATAGGGGTCATGTAAGTTACAGTTTAAGCAAAAAGCTTCTATTATATCTGACTGAAATGATGGCGGTGGAATTTGCTCCGGAAATACGGGTAAATGGAGTGGCGCCCGGCATTATATTGCCGGAGCCCGGAAAGGGAAGAGAGTATATCGAAAGACTAAAGCTATCCAATCCCCTTGAAAAGTGGGGCAGTGTAGATGATGTTACCAGGACTGTGCTATTCTTACTTGAGAGTGATTTTATAACCGGACAGGTGATTTTTGTAGATGGCGGACGTTTTTTAAAGGGAGGTGCAAATGATTGAGAATATCGGTTTTATCGGCGCAGGCAATATGGCGTATGCTTTAGCGCAGGCAATAATCGAACGGGAATCTGCGGTACAGGTAAATGTTTTCGACATCCGCCCTGAAAGAATGGATCTCTTTGCCGGGGATTTTCCCAGGGTTAAATTAAAAAAAGGAAATCGTGATCTGGCCGCTGCCTCTGAGGTAATCTTCATTGCAGTAAAGCCCCAGGAAATCGACATGGTGTTGAAGGAAATCGTCGAGACAAAAAAGTTAGTAATTTCCATAGCGGCGGGAATTACCATAAAGCATCTTGAATCCAGTCTTCCCCATGCCAGGGTATTCAGGGTTATGCCCAACACCCCATGTTTAGTAATGGAAATGGCTGCGGGCTTTGCCGTGGGATCCAGAGCCACAACCGGTGATGTGGAATTGGTTCAAATGCTACTCTCTTGTGCCGGTTTCGCTGTCAGGGTAAAGGAGGAGCAGCTTGATGTAGTTACCGGGTTAAGCGGTTCAGGCCCTGCTTTTATAGCCTACCTGGCGGAAGCTTTTATCAGCGCCGGAACCGGGCTGGGATTAAGTGAGAAAACTGCCAGGGAGCTTGCCTTGAAGACAATCAGGGGAACGTCCCTATTATTGGAAAAGAGCGGTATGTCGCCCCGGGAGCTTATTAATATGGTAAGCTCTCCCAGGGGTACCACTGTAGCCGGCAGGGAAATACTGGAAAGCTCCGACTGCAGTGAGATAATCAGGAGAACCGTGGCAGCTACCGCGGCCAGAAGCAAGGAGTTGGGAAGGTGAAGATTATTGAGCAGGCCAGGCTGGCTAAAGAGGCCAGTCTAAGACTGGCCTCAACCCCCTTGGAGCAAAAAAACAGGGCGTTGAGCAGCGCGGTGGAACTTATCCGGCAGAACAGGGAAATAATTCTGGCGGAAAACAGTAAAGACCTTAAACAGGCGGAAAAGGGAAAACTCACAGAGTCACTCTATAAACGCCTTATTCTGAATGATAGAAAAATTGATCAACTGGTGGCCGGTATTGAAGATGTAATCAGGCTGCCGGACCCGGTGGGCAGGGTGCAGCTGGAAAGAGAGCTCGACCAAAACCTGGTCCTAACCAGGGTGTCGGTGCCTATAGGGGTAATCGGGGTGATATTTGAGTCCCGTCCGGATGCTTTAGTGCAGATATCGAGCCTCTGTCTGAAATCCGGGAATGCAGCTATTTTAAAGGGGGGGTCAGAGGCCTTATATTCCAACCGGATACTCTTTGAACTTCTCAGAAGGGCTGCTGAAGAGACGGATGCCCGCTTTAAAAGTAGTCTGCAGCTTGTTGAGACCCGGGAGGATATAACAGAGCTTCTTAAGCTTGATCAGTATATTGATCTGATGATACCCCGTGGATCGAATGAATTGGTAAAGAGTATTCAGGAAAATACCAGGATAGCGGTATTGGGCCATACCGAGGGGGTGTGCCACCTCTATATTGACCGGGAGGCGGACCCGCAGATGGCGGTTGAGGTAGCCTATGATGCCAAATGCCAGTATCCGGCCGTGTGTAACTCAATTGAAACCCTGCTGGTACATGGAGACCTGGCAGCGGAAGTACTGCCTTTACTGGCGGAAAAACTTAACATGGTAGAATTAAGGGGTGATGAGCGCTGCCGGCAGCTTATTAAAGCTGAAGCTGCCACAGAGATTGACTGGTGTACGGAGTATAATGATCTGATCCTGGCAATCAGGGTTGTTGATTCCCTTGAAGAGGCTGTTTCGCATATCAATACCTATGGCAGCAGACATACCGATGGAATTATCACCGGCAACAGGGATAGGGCTAATGAGTTTATGCAGCAGGTTGATTCCGCTTCAGTAATGTGGAATTGCTCGACCCGTTTTGCCGATGGTTTCCGCTATGGATTGGGCGCGGAGGTTGGTATTTCCACCAATAAAATCCATGCCCGGGGTCCGGTAGGCCTGGAAGGTCTTACTACTTATAAGTTTAAGCTTGCAGGCAGGGGACACCTGGTTGCGGATTATGTTGAGGGTAAAAAGAAATTCAGCCATCGGGATCGCCAATGAAGATATTAATAAAAGTTGGCAGCGCCCTGATCAGCGACGGCGGTAGGATTAACTACCAATGGCTTAAAGGTAAGGTTGAAGAGATAGCCCTGCTCCATAAGCAGGGTTACCGGCCGATAATAGTAAGTTCCGGCGCCGTGGCCGCTGGTATGGAGATTGAAAATCTTACCCATAGACCCAAAGAAACCCTCGGGTTGCAGCTTCTGGCCGGAAAAGGACAGATAAGGCTGATGAAACATTACAAGGATCTTTTTATGGCTCACGGTATTTTTGTAGCCCAGGTTCTTTTAACCCATCACAACTTTGCTGAAAAAGCGGAAATTAAAACCATAAAACTGATCATGAATGCCTACCTGGAGCAGGGAACCATCCCTATTGTCAATGAGAATGACCTGGTTAATAAAGAGGAGTTTGACTATAAAAGGGTATTTACGGATAATGATATACTGGCTGCCCTGGTAGCAACTTTGCTCAAAGTTGATCTGGTGGTAATACTCACCGATGTGGACGGGTTGTATTTAGGCGACCCAAAAGAGAATAGAGATGCCCGTTTGATTGAAGAGGTAGAGAGTATAGATGCCGGAATATACAAAATGGCTTCCAGGGCTACCAACCCTATGGGGTTGGGAGGAATGTCTTCCAAGGTAAATGCGGCGGAAATGATTACCGGTGCAGGTATTAATACTATTGTTGCCAACGGCAGGTACGACATCAGTGATATTCTGGCTAAACGGGTAAAATGCACCCTCTTTAAGGGTTTACAGAAAGGAAGGAAATCATGAGATTGATAATCTTGAAGAATTACGAGGAACTGAGCCGCTGGGCTGCGGATTATATAGCCAGGCGGATATTAGAATTTGAAGCGCGTACCGACAAGCCCTTTGTGCTGGGATTGCCAACCGGATCTTCACCCATCGGTGTCTACCGGGAGCTGGTGCGCCGGCACAGGCAGGAAGAACTTTCTTTTAAGAATGTAGTTACCTTTAATATGGATGAATATGTGGGGCTGCCGGAAAACTCCATTAACAGCTATCGTTTTTTCATGCAGGAACACTTTTTTAACCATATCGATATTCCCGGGGGAAATATTAATTTTCTGGATGGCAATGCTCCGAATCTTGAATCGGAGTGTAAGAGATATGAAGAAAAGATAAAACAGGTAGGGGGGATACATCTTTTCCTGGGAGGAATGGGGGCCGATGGCCATATCGCTTTCAATGAACCTGGTTCTTCACTGGGTTCCCGTACCCGGATAAAGAGCCTTACCCTGGATACTATCAAGGCAAATGCCCGTTTTTTTGATAATGATATAAGCAAAGTTCCCCAAACCGCGCTTACCGTAGGGGTTGGGACTGTCATGGATGCTGCCGAGGTATTACTGTTGGTCTCCGGTCTGGCTAAAGCCCGCGCCCTGCAGAAGGTTGTTGAAGAGGGTTTAAATCATGTGTGGACCGCTTCCTGTCTTCAGCTCCATTCACGCGCTTTGATTGCCTGTGATGATGAGGCTACCATGGAACTTAAGGTAGGCACGGTGAATTATTTTAAGGAAATTGAAAGCAGAACGGCTCACTGAATCTGCTGCACCAGTTTCCTGACTTCTCTGCAATACCGGGCCGTATCTCTCTTAAAATCATTAAGGAAGGAATTTTCTTTAATGGTGCCCACCACCGCGGTCATTTCCTCCGGGTTGCGGAAGGTTATCTTCCGGAAGTGGTTGGTAAAGTCTTTGGCTCGTGAATCTATGGCTGATCTAAGCATATTCTGTGCAAGGGCAAGTGATTCAGTTAAGAGCTTGGCTACCAGGGTGTCGGTAAGCTCCCCAATTTTTTTGTTGTGCATTTCCAGGACGCAGAATATGCCATGATCCCGACGCTGGAGGGGGTAGTTGGCCCAGGCCCCGTCATATTCTGCATGCAGCTCAATCCAGTTCTTTATGGTTCCGTCACTGATCTTTTCTATAATTTTAAGGAGCAAATCTTCCGGAATTATCTGGCCGCCGATGTTTACCCAGCTGCGGTATGGATGGTGAAATCTGCTGATAATATAGGCGGAGGGACTCTCTCCCAGTGCCACTGCCTCTTCCACTGCTTTTTTAAGTTCCCTGGCACCGTAGATTTTCAACATCTCTCCGTAAAGGTGAAAGCCCTGAACAGGTTTGAGTATAATTGCATTACTACCTTTTACCATGTCCGGGAGTTGCAGCTCTATTTCACTTTCATTTTTTTCGCCTCTCTCAGAGGTGACTGCCGATTGAATTCTTTCGGGTGAAATTTCCTGCAAAGCTTTAAGCAGTATTTGTCTGGCTGCAACCATTTCCTCAGCAGTATCAGGAGCCAGATAATCAAATTCAATATTCTGTTCTTTAGTAATTCTCAAGTCCCGCTTCTGGAATTTTAGGCTATTTCGGGTCAGGGCATACATATTGTACTTGAACCAGTAGCCGGGCATTACCTGTATGGTTCTCTGATTGTTAGAGAGGCTTACCAAAGAGAAGGGCAGCGTAATATCCATTTCCCACGGATAGTTCCCCCTGGCCACCAGGGTAAAAGAGGCAAAGCGCGAGTTGTGTTTGAAACTTGACACTAAACCGGGCCAGAATCCTCTACCTGCCAGTATTTCGCCATCCGCCGCCCTGGAATTATGATTGGAGCCGATAGTGGCGCCGGCGGCTATATTGGATTGACCGAGCAGGGTTGAGGCGATGAGAAAAGAATTATTATGATGCTGCTCATGAAAGGGAAAGATGAGGTTGTTCAGAATTTCGCAGCAGGAAACCGTGGAATTGCAGCCCAGATAGGAGTTGATCAACCTGGCGCCGTACTTGAGCTGGACATTTCTACCGGTTACAAAGCGCACCGCTTTAATTCCATAAAAAATCCGGTTGCCGTAACCCACAATGCCATTTACCAGCTCAACGCCTTCACCTATCTGGGAGGGCTCCCGGGCGCTGGAGTTTATAGTCAGATTTTTTAATTTATTTGCGCCCTTAATATAGCAGTTGCTGCCGATGAGCACATCTTTTATAATACGGCTGTCTTTTATAATCGAATGATCGCCGATACGGCCGTAGAAGCCCCGCCCGGTATTTCCCTGGCGGTCGGTCATTTCTATTAACCGTTTTTGCAGGCCTTTATTTTCACGATAGCGGGACCAAATATAGGCATCGGCAGGAAGCATGCCGGTAAAGGGCAGCACCCTTCTGCCGCCGTTTTCATTGCCTACTTCGAGCCAGATACGGACCTCTTCTTTCTCGCCCTCCTTAACTATGCCGTTACCGAATTTGGCATGGTCAACGGTGATCATTTCATCGATATTAACCAGGATTACCTCGTTGCCCACGATATAGTGAGAAATATGGTGAACATTACGCAGTACTACATTATTGCCGATATGACAGGAAATTATTGTACTGTTCTGCAAACCCACGGGCAGCCTCAATTCATTGTACTGCAGGAATTTCGCTGTGAGGTCCCCCAGGTATACCTGCCCCCAGAACTCGCAGCTCCGTACCAGGTTGGCATCAAAATTGCCGGTGACCCGGATATTGTCCCAGCTTTCAGCCGTGTTATTATTCTTGACCAGCACCTCAATCTCTTCCGAGGTGAGGGAGCGGTAAGGTTGAAGGTGGTCAGGCTGGTCCGGAAAAGAATCTTTAGAAAAATCTTTTATCTTTCCCATTATAATTTTATTCATATCTTTCCTCTGCAATATTTTCGACTTAACGGCTCTCTGACTTAATTATAGCAAAATCGGCACAATATTGTTTTAAAAGTAGTGTATTTATTCTATAATTATCAATATATCAGTTTAATGGAACTATGAAAGAGAAACAAAGCCAGGAACAGATTGATTTTTTAGCGGCAATACTTAAAAGCACCCCGGTCTCTGTTATTGCTATGAATAAGGATGGCAAAATAGAATATATTAACGCAAGCACAGAAAAGATGTATGGCTACACAAACGAGGAACTTATAGGTGCGGAACCTATTATTCTCTATGGGGGCTCCGATGTGGAGGAGGTCTGGGGCAGGATAACAGCCGGGATTAAGGAGCAGGGGTTCTGGCGCGGGGAAATGCTCAATAAGAGAAAAAATGGGGAAATTTTCTACATACGGATGACTATGCATCCGCTTCTCAATGAAAAGGGGAATTATCTTACCCTGGTTGGCTTCCAGGAGGATATAACAGATAGAAAGAGAGCTGAAGAGGAAAAGAAAAGGCTTGAAGGACAATATCAGCAGGCGCAGAAAATGGAAGCTGTGGCCGCTCTTTCCAGGGGGGTCGCCCACGATTTTAACAATATTCTCAACATTATTCATGGCCACGTATCCTTGTTGGGCAGGGATATTGCCATTGATGAAACCCAAAACGAACACCTTGAACGTATTGAAGAGATAATACATAGGGGAGGGGGGTTGGTAAGGCAGTTCCTGAATTTTGCGCGGGGAGCAAAGAATAAAATCAGCCCTATTGATCTGAATTCACTTATTGCCGAAAGCACCGAGATGTTCAGCAGTATTACCAGCAACATGCAGATATTCAGTGATTATTATCAGAACCTCTGGGATATAGAGGCCGACAGTGGTCAAATTGAGCAGGTGCTGGTTAACCTTTATCTGAATGCGTGGCAGGCTATGGCAGAGGGCGGGGAGCTCTATATTAAAACAGCAAATGTCACTATTGATAAAATCGCAGGCAAATCAAAAAAGATCCTTCCGGGGAATTATGTGAAGGTAACCCTAACTGATACCGGAATGGGCATGGACCGGAAAACCAAAGCGCGTATTTTGGAGCCCTATTTTACCACTAAAGCGGCCGGTGTAGGTACAGGGCTGGGACTCACCTCCGTCTACCGGATCATCAAGGAGTATGAAGGTTTTATCGAGGTGTTCAGTGCTAAAGATGAAGGAACAACCTTCAGTATTTACCTGCCGGCTTCAACTGTAGCAATTACAAAGGAATAGAACCGGTGGGGAGTTATTGTCAGGATCAGTAACAATTCTTATGAAGCAGGCCGGCCAGCAGTGACAAATCCAGAGCTTGCAGCACTTCCCTTTTGGGAACGCCGTCAGGGTTGAACCCCCTGAGCTCGTAGAACTCCTTGAGCATCAGCTTCAGGTCGGGCAGGCTCCCTTGTGTTGGCCCGCTGGCCATCGCTGTCATCAGTCGCCTGGGCAGATAGTCCTGATCAGCACGAACTCCGAAGAGATTGGAGAGACCGCGTTTTAAAAACCATACCCTTTTGCCTAGCTTCATGACCTCTTCCAGTGTGTAGTCAAAACCGGTAACATAGTTCACCATATCTACAGCCGTGGTCGCGTTCAGCACCCACGCCCCCAGGTTGCAGAATATTGCGCAGCTGGAAAAGAACATGCCGAAATCCTGGCAAGCTACATTCAAGCGAGCCTTTCCTTGGCTGCTCATCTCAACGATCTCCCCGGCACACTCAGGAATGTCGGGGAGGTACATGGCCCCACCCTCAACCGGGTAGTCCAGGCCGGCCATGTGACAGGCGCCGCGCGGAGATACGGCATAGGCCAGACCATAACCGTGTACACTGCGGGGGTCATGCATGGGCGCCTCCAGCCCTTTCACTGTGGTGAGAAAATCCCGGGCAGAACCGCCGATTTGCTCGGCAGCACGGGCGCTTCCCTCTGCCAGGATTGCGCCGAAACCCTCTTTCATCCCGATTTTATCGGTGAGTGCGACAATGGCTTCGGCATTTCCCCAGGTCAACTTCAGACCACCGGTATCCTTCTCGCTTATCAAGCCATTCTCGAAGCACTCAATTGCAACGGCAATAGTCGATCCGCAGGTAATAGTGTCCATCCCGTAACGATTGCAGAGTTCGTTGCACCTGGCAATGGATTCCAGGCTGGGATTCAGGCACATGGTGCCGAAACTGGCAACTGTCTCGTATTCCGGTCCCGGCCCAATTTGGGTCTTGAAAGGGCCGTCCGGCACTTCTGCTTCCCGTTTGCATCTGACACTACAGGCATAGCAGGTCTGATTTCCCTTCAGGATTTTTTCTCCATAAGATAACGGTCCCAGGTCGTCAAAGCGCTCCCATTCGGTGATCTGCCAGTTTTTAATCGGTATGTCCCCGGTAATATGGCCCACATCCATGTGGGCAGCGGTTCCAAAGCTGCGCAGCGCCTCAACAAACACACTATCCGCATACAATTTTTTAAGCTCATTGTTAAGACTATTAAGCTTATCAGGGCGGGCAATCTGAAGCTTATCGTGCCCCCGGACAAAGATAGCTTTCAGTTGTTTAGCGCCCCACACTGCGCCCATGCCTGTGCGGCCGGCCACGTGTCTCTTGGCATTTATAATCGAGGCAAACCTGACTCCTATTTCCCCTGCCTGACCGATTGTGAAAACCTGTCCCGGCCTCCCGGCTCCTCCCTGCAGGTCGGCAACCAGGGCATCGGTCACTGTATACACATCCCGGCCCCAGTACTTTCCGGCATCCTCCAGGCTGACCTGGCTATCCTCTATACGGATATAGGTGGGCTCGGCTGCCGCACCGGTAATAACGATTCCATCATAACCTGCAAACTTCAGCTCGGCTCCGAAATAACCGCCTACATTGGACTCGCCCCAGAAACCGGTCAGAGGGGAGCGGGAACATACGGTCCAGCGGGCCGCCGCATTTATCTTGATGCCTGTGAGCGGGCCGGTCATCAGAATAAAGGGGTTCTCAGGAGAGAGAGCCTCAATTTCCGGGTTGTCCTTGATCAGATCCAGGTAGATGCGGGTTCCGAATCCCAGACCGCCGATATACTGCCTGGCAAAGCCGGTATCAAGCTTCTTTTCCTCAATCTGCTTGTGTGTAAGGTCAATGTACAGGATTTTTCCTGCGTATCCATACATTTTATTTCTCCTAATGGATGTTGTACTCACTGAACCCGTTTTTATCCAGGTACTCGGGGTACATCTTGTAGGTGGGTTTGATAGCAGGCAGAAGTGCCAGGATTTTGGGTATCGGACCCCTGGCAATCATCTGTTTACGGGTGAGCGCGGCCATCAGGTTAACCTTGCCGAACCAGAACTTGTGGGCAATGTCACTGCTCATTGACATTTCTACCTGGGCTTTTGTTTCTGTGTCGCCTGCGCGCACATCGAGCTTCTCCCCTGAGCAATCGATTAAAACCACCACCTCCGGATCTGAGTATTGAAAACGGATGATCAGCCCGGAAGCCAGCAGCTTAGCGGCTACCTTCGGGGTATCACCCACCAATTTGAAAAACCCGGTAATTACTCTTTCAAATGTGCTTGAATCCTTAAAAAGCCCCATAAAATTCCTCAAACATGCTTTTCTCCTTTGTATTTCTATGCATTTTATACTTATACAAAAGGCTTCTGAGCATCTATTATAATTTTCTCATACGGAGTAACATTTCTTTATATACTTCTTTGTTTCTGCGCATTCCTATTTTTAACACCAATACCCGTATTGTATGCTTTTCTATTATATATATTATTCGATATTCAGATACTTTTAATTTCCAATACCCTTTTAACTCATTTCGGAGAGGTGAGCCATATTTTTCCGGGGCAATACTTAATTTCTTATAGATAGTCTTAATAATATTAGAACGATCACTCTTATCAATTTTCTTTAAGTCTTTATTAACAACCAGACGATGTATCTTAATTTGCCACATTATTTTATTTTATCATTTAAGAAGTTCTTCAATATTGATATAATCGTCTTCTTTGCTATTTTTAAAACGTTGTTCTGCAATAAATCCTAATGCAATATCTTCAGCTACTTCAAGAAGGTTCTGTATGAGTTCATACTCTTCATTTGACATTAACACAGCTGCGGGTTTGTGTCTTTTCTCAATAATGACAACCCCCTCTTGAGCTTTTTCAAGGATTTTTTCGATACCATAACGAAGCTCAGATACACCTACTAATGTTGTATTTTCTTTAATAGTTATCATATTCAACCTCCCCCTCTATATTGAATTATATTGTATGTTGATTAAATCGGCAAGTAATTTGGCAATTAAATTGTCATATAAAATATTTATTACCAGGCTCTTGTAACCTGCGAAAAGTCCAAAAGCACATTCCGTTTCGAAAAATATCTGATTTTGGATATAATTGTCCCCTTATCTTTCAGGAGTGTATCTCGGATTGAAAGCGGTTAAATAAATTTGCTCTCCATCGGAAATTCATATACAATGACACCTATAGAACAAAAGATGTAGATAATAATATGAAACGAGCGATTGTACGGTCAGGGCGTTTTAAGAGTCTTGAAATGCTTCTCCTCTCTCATCCGGAGGGTCTGGCACGTGCAGAAATCGCTCGTCGTCTGGCTGTGAGCAAGCCGACAATCAGCCGTGATATCGACGAATTGAGCAGTGAACTTCCGATTTGGGAGGATGATTCCCGTAAAATATATCTGAATAAAGTTGCCTACCTGAATGAGGTCCATCTGAACTCGGAAGAAATACAGGCTGTGAGTATTGCCTCCCGTCTTCTGTGCCGGAAGATACGTTTTCATTATCCCGCTGCCGCCTCAGCTTTGCGGAAGCTCTCCTCCGTTGTAGAGGAATACGCAGAAGACTTTTCCAGGACCATCCGGCGATCCGCGGATATTTTCGATACTGCCGTCCCTAATGACGGTTCGGAAAAATATGGAAAGTTCATCAACACCCTTACAGCTGCCATGGTAAATAAGAAAGCCGTTAAAATTACTCATTATTCCATTCGAAAAGGGGAAACGGATTCTCATCTGCTGCATCCTTACCATGTGGAGCCATACGCGGAGGGTAATTCTCTGCACGTATTAGGATTTATGCCTGAAATAAATGATATAAGGATATAGCCTATTGACTTAGCTCATCAGACTCTTTATATAGCAGGGAACTAAAACGGATGTAACAACAGGCTGTCCCGCAACTATGTCTGGAGCGAATATTCATGCATCAGGAACCTTTTTTTT
>JAUVWI010000138.1 GCA_030604195.1 Spirochaetales bacterium | reverse complement strand
TGTACACGGTTACCGGCAAACCGGCGTCGCAGAACCCGATGATCCAGCTGGTATAATTGACATCGATGACCCGCGGCGGATTGGCGATCACATGTCCCAGAACATGGGGTTTCTTTTTCATTGCTTCTTCGCCCCCGGCGGCAATTTGCCATATCTTGATCAGATCCGGGATTTCATGCTCAGCACCGGTGTTATACACCCAGGTCATGCTCTTTTCGGTGTACTTCACCATTGCCGATAGTAATGTCGTTTTCTCCAGCCTCATCCCGGCCGTAGATGGTGAACTGCCCGGGGCACTTTTTAAAGGCATCAATGATGACTTTTTCAGGGATCTTTACCAGCTCTCCGTTGTTTTCGATCGTGCATCCCGCCTTTTTGAACATTTCAGCGGCCCGGGGGTCATCACAGCGCATCCCGCCCTTTTCCAGCACTCTCACCGCGGCCTTGTGAATCTGCGCACATTCAGCATCGGTAATGGGGAAGGTCGAACCTACCAACTTGCCCGTGAATCCTTGCATGTTATTCCTCCTGATGATTACCTCTCTGCAAATCTACTCAAGCTATCAAATCAGTGTAACTCTTGTCAAATTCCACTTTCCCAAAATACGGAATGGTTTTTTTAAAAAGGCCCTTGTCCTGCCGACACACACGGTGCAGCCCCTTTGCGCATTGCTCCCACTATACGGAACGCCTTATTTCAACTACACTGATCCGGATACTGTACAAATGATCATGAGAAAGCGGGGCCATGAGTTCTTTTGATAAAATTCACGCCATATTTGAAATTCTCCGAAAACACCACCGAACGGGATTGACCAACAAGGAGATCTGCGACCGCCTCAAGATGGCGCCCTCCACCAGCTATCGGATCCTGTCCCAGCTTAAGGCTTGCGGCTATATCCATCAACGTAAAGAGGATACCCGTTATTTTCTCGGTTTCAACCTTTTACGGCTCGCCGAATCGGTGGTTGAGGGCATGATGTAGCGGCGGTATGCCTCCCCTTTCTGGAAGATCTTCACTACCAGACAGAAGAAACCACGTTCTTCGCCCTGCGCAGCGGAAGTCACTGCGTGGCCATGGAGATCTGCGGTCAGATCAACACCCGTATCTACGTGGGTCGCGGCGAAATAATGCCGATGTACTGTGCGGCATCCGGAAAAGTCGTGCTCGCTTTTCTCCCGGAAAGGGAGCAGGAACGAATAATCGCCGAAATGGATTTCAAGACTTTCACGCCATACACTGAATCCGATCCTGATTGTCTGAGAGAGGAGCTGAAAGTAATCCGCGCCACAGGGGCGGCGTACAATCACCAGGGTCTGTACAAGGGATTCAGCGCCGCAGCCGCCCCTGTTTTCGGGAGTAAGGATGTGCCCCTGGGCTCAATAGCTCTGGTCGGCTCCTCGATCGATCTGGACCAGGAACAGTTGAAGGAGTATGCCGGACTGCTCGTGGAGGCCTGTATAAACATATCCGCTCGGCTGGGCGGAACCATGCCGGACTGGGTTGTCCGCTACTGGGGAAAAGATCGCTGAAGATTTCCCTGGTGGTATTTAGCCAGGCCCTTTGCCTGATGGCCAGCGATATTCAGCATATCATAGCATATAGTGAGAATATAAATTCTGACAACCTATTGATTTAATGATGAATATATATAATTATAATTTTTATTCATACTTATAAAGGAGGAAGAGATGAGAAGGTATTCAAAATGGTTATGTCTGGTTGCGGTGTTGTTATTGATAACAACTGCTCTTTTTGCAGCAGGACAAAAAGAGGAAAAAGAGGATGGCAAAATTGTCATAGGTTATGCTACACGTGAACTGACAGCCGCTTTTTCGCGTGCAGCAATGCTGGGCGCCCAAAGCAAGGCAAAAGAGCTTGGTATAGAGCTGATTGTTGTCTCATCGGACAATGATACTCTGCGCCATCTGGCGGTTATGGACGATTTTATTACCCGGGGAGTTGACGGTTTCATCCATGCCGGTGTGCTCGACACCCAGGCAGTTGTGCCTGCCATTAAGAAAATGAATGATGAGGGAATTCCTGTTACCGCACTTGATAACTGTCCGGACGGGGGAAAGGTTGAATATTTCCTCAGTTTCAACAAACGGAAGTCCTCAGCCAAAGCTGCGGAAGCCATGCTTGAAGAGATGAAAAAGAAACATGGCGGTCAGATTCCCAATGGTGTTGTTATTGAAGTAATGGGTGACTTGCAGGCGAATTTCGCCCTTGAGTGCACTGCAGGCTTTAATTCTGTAATGAGTAAGCATCCGCAATTGAAAGTTGTTCAGGGCAGCGGTAACTGGAATAATGATGATGCCTTTACTGTAGTTGCCGACTTTTTAACCAGATTCGGGGAAGAAGTAGTGGGCGTATATGTGCACACTCCGGATATTATGGGAATCGGCGCGGTAAATGCCATCAAGCAAGCGGGCTATGATCCGAAAAACTTTGCTTCTGCCGGTATTTGCATGGGCCCGGAGGGAAGAGATCTTATCAATAAGGGCGAATTCTCGGCAATTGTAGGGCAGCCTATATATGTTTCCGGGGAAATGTGCGTTGAGCTGCTCTATAAGATCATCACTGGAAAACCGGTGCCCAAAGCGGGTGAGACCCTCATCGAAGAGGGTGCAATCTGGTCTCCGGCTGAAGTAATGGTTAATCCTGAAAAAGCTGAAGGCCTCTATATAGAATTGAACGCTCCTTTAGTGCCCCAGGTAGTATCAGCTGATGATCCCCGTTTGTGGGAGAATAGAGTCAGCCAGTAGTAGTGGGTAATACCCTTTTATAGAAGAGGAGGCGGGGACCTTGAGATTGCGGAATAAAGCAGCTTCTCGGCCGGATTGCCCGGCTTGAGTATGTTGCTGAAGCGGCAGTTTCCCTTCCTTGCCTCCTCTGGTTTAAATTATCTTAATAAACAAGGTATAATTATTTCCGGTTATGAATGATAATAACAGCACGGTTTTAGAAGTTCAGGAATTAACAAAAATATATCCCGGTACTGTTGCCTTGGATAATGTTAACGTTAAGTTCAAACGGGGTGAAGTACATGGAATAATTGGAAAAAACGGTGCAGGCAAAAGCACCCTGGTAAATATCCTGTCCGGAATTCTTTTTCCCTCTGCCGGTAAAATAGTTATTAATGGAAGAGAATTCGCTCACTTAACTACAGGGAGGGCTAAAAAGGAAGGTATTACCATTGTCACTCAAAAACCGGAGATTGTACCGGATTTTAATCTGGTCCAGAATATGTTTTTGCCTCAATATATTGAAACCGGAACAAAATTACTCAATTGGAAAAGCATGTACTCGGAGGCTAAGAAGATTTTCGAGCAGGCTGATTTTAATATCGATCTAACCAGGAAGATGAGTGATTTATCCCTGGATGAAGAACAGGTTTTTTTATTGTTGAAGGCGTTCTATGTAGATAAACAGGATTTGGTCTTATTAGACGAAGTAACCACATCTTTTTCCAGCCGGGAACAGGAATATTTCTTCAAGCTTATCGATGAACAGAAGCAAAGAGGGAAATCAATTATCTTTATCTCCCACAGGTTGGATGAAATATTGACAATTTGCGACCGTATTACCATTCTCCGGGACGGAAAGGTAGTTGAAAGTGTAGAACGCCTGGAGGCAAATGCAGAGAAGCTTGCCTCAATGATTGTGGGTAAGGCTGACTATCAACAAGAAGTTGGGGCGGGAACATATGAGAGGCAGGAAGAACAGATAGAAACAGAA
This sequence comes from Spirochaetales bacterium, assembly GCA_030604195.1. Taxonomy (GTDB): domain Bacteria; phylum Spirochaetota; class Spirochaetia; order SZUA-6; family DRHE01; genus DRHE01. Next base: position 499 of record JAUVWI010000138.1, on the reverse strand, counting down.
CCTGGAAAAGTAGTGCTGTCCGTTGAAGGATTTACCCGGCCGGGAATTTTAAAGAATGTCTCTTTTACTCTTAGAGAAGGCGAGGTATTGGGGATAGCCGGTTTAGTGGGCAGCGGCAGGACTGAGATACTTAAGGCCATATCCGGGATAGAGCCGTCTGAAGAGGGGCAGGTAGTTTTAGAAGGGGGCGAAAAGCAGCGTTTTACAAAAAGCTGGGATGCACTCAAAAGCGGGATTGTTTATCTAACCGAAGATAGGGATGAAGAGGGGTTGATAAGTATAATGAGTGTACGAAAGAATCTGACTCTGTCATTCCTGGTCCGCCTTGCTAAAAACATAATAGTCAATAAACGAAATGAAAAATCCCTTGTTGCAGGGCAAACGCATTTAAGCCTGAAAAATGATTTTTTCAAGATAATCTGAGTCCCAACCCGACTTCAATCGTTTTCTTCTGATGCTTAACCTGGGTGTCTTATCCTTTTTCAGAAGATTCAAAGCA